>PDRW01000071.1 GCA_002746935.1 Rhodobacterales bacterium | reverse complement strand
GCAGGCTTATGCGGAGGCGTTGGCGGCGCATGGCATCACCACGGCGCAGGTTCTGGTGACGCTCGAGGACAGCGCCAACCGGCGCCGGTTTCTCAATTCCCGCGCTACGTTGAAGACCCTGCTGGCGCTCGGCGCGGTGCCGATTGTTAACGAAAATGATACAGTGGCGACGGATGAGATCCGCTATGGCGATAACGACCGGCTGGCGGCGCAGGTTGCGGTGACGGTCGGGGCGGATCATTTGGTGCTTCTGTCCGATGTGGACGGGTTGTATACCGCCAATCCTGGTCTGGACGCTTCCGCGCAACATCTTGCAATCATTGAAGAAATCACGCCAGACATCGAGGCGATGGCGGGCGAGGCGGCGAGCGGTCTGAGCCGGGGCGGCATGCGGACTAAGGTGATGGCGGCGCGCACCGCGACCGGCGCGGGCTGCGCCATGACCATCGCCAAAGGTGCGCAGGAGGGGCCGATTGCGGCGCTGAAAGCGGGCGCGCGGTGCAGCTATTTTCCGGCCAAAACCAACCCGAGCGCGGCGCGCAAGGGCTGGATTTCGGCGCAAAAACCGCAGGGCACGTTAACCATCGACGCGGGCGCAGTGCGGGCCTTGGGGCAGGGCAAGTCACTGCTCCCGGCCGGGCTGGTCTCGGTCACGGGCGGGTTCGAGCGCGGCGATCCGGTGCAGGTTTTGGGGCCGGATGGGGCGGAACTGGCGCTGGGGCTGGTGCGCTATTCGGGCGCGGATGCGGGCCGAATTGCGGGCAGGCGTTCGGAGGAAATTGCGGCGGTTTTGGGCTATCCGGCCCGCACCGCATTGATACATCGCGACGATCTGGTGCTGACCGGGTGCGCGGCTGAGGGAGGAAAAACACATGCAAAACAATGAGATACATGAGGTGATGACGGAGATCGGCGCGCGGGCCAAGCGGGCGGCGGGGGTCTTGGCCTTTGCCAGTTCCGAGGCCAAGGAAACGGCGCTTAACGCCGCCGCCGACGCGGTCTGGGCGCGGCGTGATGAGATCATCGCCGCCAACGCCAAGGATCTGGAATTTGGCCGCGACAAGGGGCTGAGCGCGGCGATGATGGACCGGCTGATGCTGGACGAGGCGCGCATTCAGGGCATCGTCGAGGGTTTGCGCGCGGTGGCCGGGTTTGACGATCCGGTCGGCGCGGTGCTGGAGGAATGGGACCGGCCGTCGGGGCTGCATATCCGCCGCGTGCGCACGCCGCTCGGGGTGATCGGGGTGATTTACGAGAGCCGGCCGAACGTGACCGCCGATGCGGGGGCGTTGTGCCTGAAGGCGGGCAATGCGGTGATTTTGCGCGGCGGGTCGGAGAGTTTCCATTCCTCGGGCGCGATTCATGCCTGTCTGGTCGATGGGTTGCGCGCCGCGGGCCTGCCGGAGGATGCGATCCAGCTGGTGCCGACGCGCGATCGGGCGGCGGTGTCCGAGTTGTTAACCATGACCGAGTATGTGGACGTGATCGTGCCGCGCGGCGGTAAGGGGCTGGTTGGCCTGGTGCAGCGCGAGGCGCGGGTGCCGGTTTTCGCCCATCTCGAGGGCATCGTGCATGTCTATATCGACAAGGCGGCGGATGCGCAGAAGGTGCTGGACATCGGTGGCGGCGACGCAGGACGATTGGGGCAAGGAATATCTCGACGCGATCATCGCGGCGAAGATCGTTGACGATATCGACGCGGCGATTGCCCATATCGGCACCTATTCGTCGAGCCATACCGAGTGCATTCTGACCGAAGACGCCGCGGCAGCGGAGCGCTTCTTTGCCCGCGTCGACAGCGCCATTCTGATGCACAACGCCTCGACCCAGTTCGCCGATGGCGGTGAATTCGGCATGGGCGGCGAGATCGGCATCGCTACCGGCAAAATGCACGCACGCGGCCCGGTCGGCGCGGCGCAGCTTACGTCGTTCAAATATCTGGTGGAAGGCAACGGCACAGTGCGACCCTAAGTCGAACGGGGGCCATTTGCGCAAAACCGCCCCCTTCTTCTTAGAAAAAATACTCAAATCCCCACCGTTCCAAAGACGCCCGCGCCGGGACAGTTTCCCGGCAGGGCAAGGGGCGACGCCTCAAAAGAACAGACGCAGGGTGTTTTCCCCCTGTTCAAAGCCGATTTCGCGTCCGGCGGCGCGGGCGGCTTTGGCGGCGAGGGGAAAATGCACTTTGCTGGCCGCGAGGTCCGCCGGGGGCGGGGCGTTGTCGAGCAGGGCGAAGAGCGCGGGGTCCAGCACGAAGCGTTTGGCGCGCCCGGTGAGGCACCAGTCACCGCCGGTTTGCGAAATCTCGATCTCACCGCCCACCGGCATGGCGGTTTCGAGGCACAACAGGCACAAAAGCGCGACCTTGGCCATGCGCCGTTCCGGGGCATCGCCCGCCTGCCACTCGACCCGGTGCCGCGCCGCATTCAGGGTGCCGGCGATGGCGCTGTCGATCTCGGCGCGCGGCAGGGTCGCATCGGCGCCCGCATGGCCGAAGGCGATGCGGAAATAGCCCAGCCGCCCGCGCGCCGCCTCCATCGCTTCTTTCATCAGGGCCATTTCCGGCATGTCGCCCGCGCCGGAAAGTTCCAGCAATTCCAGACCGTTGCCGACCGCGCCCAAGGGGTTGGCCAGATCATGCGCCATGCGCGACCCGGCGAGTGCCAGCAGGTCCGGCCCGGTCCGGCCCATCCATTCGTCCTGCGGATTGTTCATGCTTCCTCCGATCCGATACCGCCGCTGAAGC
>PDRW01000036.1 GCA_002746935.1 Rhodobacterales bacterium | reverse complement strand
CGGGTTGGGCATGAACTGATCCTCCTGAACAGGATGAATCAGAAATCAGACCAAATGTGAACCCCGCGCGATTCAACGTAAGATGGAAGCGCTTTAAAGCAATTTCGGCACTTTACATGATCAACAAAAGATGAACGCAGGCTTCCGCACCGGCCCGCGCCAACGGCCGGTCTCTGCCCCTCACCCCGCCCTTGCCTCCTCGGCACGGGCGCGGAGAATGGCGCGTTTGCTCATCAGCGAGGCGGCAATGACCCCCACCGACACGATGCCGATCAGGATCGCCGAAAGCGCGTTGATCTCGGGGTTGACGCCAAGCCGGACGGCGGAAAAGACCTTGATCGGCAGCGTGGTCGAGGCCGGGCCGGAGGTGAAGGAGGCGATCACCAGATCGTCGAGCGACAGGGTGAAGCCGAGCAGCCAGCCCGAGATCACCGCCGGCGCGATGATCGGCAGCGTCACCAGCCGAAACGCCCCGAACCGGGTGCAGCCGAGGTCGAGCGCGGCCTCTTCCAGCGAGCGGTCGAAAGCCACCAGTCGCGCGGCGACCACCACCGCCACATAGGCCATGGAAAAGGTGGTATGGGCCAGCACGATGGTCAGGATGCCGCGGTCCATGCCGATGGCGATGAACAGCAGCAGAAGCGACAGCCCGAGGATCACGTCGGGCATGACGAGGGGCGCATAGAGCATCCCCGAAAACAGCGTCCGCCCGAAAAACCGCCCCCCCCGCACCAGCACATAGGCCGCCATGGTGCCGAGCACGGTGGCCAGGGTTGAGGAGGCCAGCGCGATGCGCAGCGTCACCCAGGCCGCGTCGATCATCGCCTCGTTGCGGAACAACTCCCCATACCACCGCGTGGAAAACCCGGCCCAGACGGTCACCAGCTTGTTGGAATTGAACGAATACCCCACCAGCACCAGCATCGGCAGGTAGAGAAAGGCAAAGCCGAAGGTGAGCGTGGTGAGGTTGAACCACGAAAGCCGCCTCATGTCTCGCCCTCCCAGTGCCGTTCCTCGTTCCTGATGAACAGCACGATCGGCAGGATCAGGATTGCCAGCAGCACGATCGACACCGCCGCCGCCACCGGCCAGTCACCCCTGGCGAAAAACTCCTCCCAGAGCACCTTGCCGATCATCAGCGTGTCGGACCCGCCGAGCAGCGTCGGGATCACGAATTCGCCCATCACCGGGATGAACACCAGAAAACTCCCCGCGATGATCCCCTGTTTCGACAGCGGCAGGGTGATCAGCCAGAAGGCCTTTGCCCGGGTGCAGCCGAGGTCTTCGGCCGCTTCCAGCAGGCTGTCGTCGAGCCGCTCGAGGGCGGCGAAAAGCGGCAGCACCATGAACGGCAGATAGGTGTAGACGATGCCGATATAGACCGCGGTGTTGGTGTTGAGAATGGTCAGCGGCTCGGAGATCACGCCCAGCGCCAGCAGCAGCTGATTGGCGAACCCCTCCTTGGCGAGGATCGCCTTCCACGCATAGACCCGGATCAGAAACGAGGTCCAGAACGGCAGGATCACCAGCATCAGGAGCGTCGGGCGCCAGGCATCCGCCGCGCGGCTCATGGCATAGGCGATCGGATAGCCGACAAGAAGCGTCAGCAGCGTCGAAAACACCGCGATCCGCAGCGACGACAGATAAGCCTTCCAGTAGAGCGCATCGGTGGTGAGGAAGGTGAAATTCTCGAAATCGAGCCCGGCGACAAAATCGCGCACCCCCGCCCAGCCCGCCGACGGGTCGAGCACCGGGGTATAGGGCGGGATCGACAGTTCGATATCCGACAGGCTGATCTTGGCGACGATCAGGAACGGCACCAGAAACAGCGCCACCAGCCAGAAATACGGCAAGCCTATGAGCGCAAACCGCTTCATTCGGTCAGCACAACCCCGGCGGTCGTGCGCCAGCCGAGCCAGACCTCGTCTTCCCAGGTAAATTCCCGCCGCGCGATGCGGCTGGAATTGGTCATCGCCGCCTTCACCATCTGGCCGTTGGCGAGCTCCACATGATAGGTCGAGACATTGCCGAGATAGCCGATGTCGATGATCTTGCCGAAGGCGGCATTGCTGAGGTCGGCGCGGCGCTCGCGGGTCACCCAGATCTTTTCCGGGCGGATCGCATAGGCCACGCTTGTGCCCGGAGCGAGCCCCGCCACCGGTGCCACCGAGATCGGCGGCTCGCCCTCGGCATAGGCGATCTCCGCACCCGCCTCCGTGGCCGTGTAGCGGCCTTCGATCAGATTCACATCGCCAATGAAATCCGCCACATAGCGGGAATTGGGCTGTTCATAGACCTGCGCCGGCGTGTCCACCTGCACGACCTTGCCATGATCCATCACCGCGATCCGGCTGGCCACAGTCATCGCCTCTTCCTGATCATGGGTGACGATCACGAAAGTGGTGCCGGTGCCCTCCTGAATGTCCATCAGCTCGAACTGGGTCTCCTCGCGCAGCTTCCTGTCGAGCGCGCCAAGGGGCTCGTCGAGCAGCAACAGCCGCGGGGCGCGGGCGAGCGCGCGGGCGAGCGCCACCCGCTGGCGCTGGCCGCCGGAGATCTGATGCGGCTTGCGGCGGGCGAAACGTTCCAGCCGGGTGAGCCGCAGCATCTCCTCGACCCGCGCGTCGATCCGCGCCTTTTCCAGCCGGTCGCGCCGGAGCCCGAAGGCGATGTTGTCCCAGACCGACAGATGCGGAAACAGCGCATAGCTCTGGAACATCATGTTCACCGGCCGTTCGTTGGGCGGCACCCCGCCCATGTCGCGCCCGCCGATGGTGATCCGGCCTTCGCTGACGCTCTCGAACCCCGCAAGCATCCGCATCATCGTGGTCTTGCCGCAGCCCGAAGGCCCGAGCAGGGCGAAGAACTCGCGCTCGTGGATGTCGAGGGTGAGGTCATCGACCGCCGTGAAATCGCCGAAGCGCTTGGTGACATTGGCAAAGCGGATCAGCGGCACGGCATCCGGGTCGTCCCAGGGGGCGAAGATCACCTGGTTCGGGCTGGGCCGGGAATTGGGCGGGCGTTTGGGCGTGGTCATGGGTTTTCGAGGTCCACACCGGCCCCACGGGCGGGGCCGGCGCAGCGGATCCGGTCAGGTGCCGGACTTGATCCGGGTCCAGAGCCGGGTCGTGCTGCGCCGCACCCTGGCCGGATAGGCCGGGACGGTGAACAGCCTGTCGAAGGTGGCCTCACCGGGGTAGATCTCCGGGTTTTCCAGAATTTCCGGGTCGACAAACGCCTGGCTTGCGAGGTTGCCGTTGGGATACCAGACATAATTTGTCGCGGCCCCCATGTTGCGGGCGTCCAGCATGAAGTTGACAAAGGCGTGGGCTCCGGCCGGGTTCGGCGCGTCCGCCGGGATCGCCATCTGATCGAACCACATCTGCGTCCCCTCGACGGGGATGATATAGGAGATCTCATTGCCATTGCCTGCCTCTTCGGCGCGGGCCCGGGCGGCAAACACATCGCCCGACCAGCCGACAGCCACGCAGATTTCACCATTGGCGAGGGCTTCGATATATTCCGAGGAATGAAACTTCGTCACATAGGGGCGAACCGGTGCAAGAACCGCTTCCGCCCTGGCGATGACCTCCGGGTCATGGCTGGCGGGGTCTTCACCGATATAATGGAGCGCGGCGGGGATCATCTCGGTCGGCGCGTCAAGAAACATCACCCCGCACTGGCTGAGCTTTTCCATATTGGCCGGATCGAACACCAGCGCCCAGCTGTTTACCGGCGCGTCCTCGCCCAGAACCTCCGCGACCCGGGCACGGTTCACCCCGAGCCCGGTGGTGCCCCACATGTAATTGACCGAATAGGCATTGCCCGGGTCGAACACCGCGGTGCGTTCGGCGATCACCTCCCAGAGATTGGCCGCATTGGGCAAAAGGTCGAAATCGAGCGGCTGAAACACCCCGGCAGCGATCTGGCGTTGCAGGAAGGCGGCCGAAGGCACCACCACGTCGTAGCCCGAACTGCCGGCGAGCAGCTTGGTCTCCAGCACCTCGTTGGAATCGAACACGTCATAGATCAGATCGTAGCCCGTCTCCTCTTCGAAACTGGTGAGCAAGTCTTCGTCGATATAGTCCGACCAGTTGTAAACCCGCACCTCGTCTGCCTGCGCGGCCCCGGCCACGAGTGCAATCGCGAGCGCAAACGCGGCTCCGCACAGGGTGGTTTTCTGCGGCATGGTTCTCTCCCCTCGGTCGCCCGGGCTGGCCGCTTCCGGCACCCGTTACACTGTTGTGATCTAAACCCGCAGCCGGCCGCGGCAGGGCAAACCGCCCGTGACTCGCTGGCCCGTTGAGCGAGTTTATCCACTTCGCGCGCCAGCGCAAATGCTAAGATTCACCCCTGCCCCAACCGCCCGCCTCCCCTGCGCGCGGATGCCGCCGCGAAGCCCCGCGCGTTGACAGCCCGGGGCGGACCCATATCCTGCCGCGCAACTGCACGAGGCCGCCCGGATGCACGGGATGGCGAATCACCTGTCTGACCCGACGGAAAAGGAACGCACCCTGGGCATCGACATTCTCACCGCCAACGACCGGGCAGGCGAATATCCCCCTTCGTGGTACGCGGCGACGGCCATGGAGCTTGCCCCCTTCCCCACGGCCAAAGGCGCGCTCTCCTGCGACGTCGCGGTGATCGGCGGCGGCTATACCGGGCTGTCGGCGGCGCTGCACCTTGCCGAAGCCGGGCTCGACGTCGCCCTGTTCGAGGCGCATCGCGTTGGCTTCGGGGCCTCGGGGCGCAATGGCGGCCAGCTGAGCCCGGGCCAGCGGGTCGGTCAGGACGAGCTGGAGGCGCTGGCGGGCAAGGGGCTGGCGCGGGCGCTGTGGGATCTGTCGCTCGAAAGCGTGGATCTCACCCGCGATCTGGCCACCCGTTACGCGCCGGAAGCGGCTTTCGTGCCCGGGCTGATCCATGCCGACCACCGCGCTCGCCTCGTCGCCCACAGCCATGCCTATGCCGAGAAGCTCGCCCGCGACTACGGCTACGACCGGATCCGCCCGCTCAGCCGCGACGAGCTCCGCACGAAGGTCGCCTCGGATGCCTATCACGGCGGGGTGCATGACGCGGGCGGCGGGCATCTGCACCCGCTCAACTACGCCCTCGGCCTCGCCCGCGCCGCTACCGCTGCCGGGGTGCGGATCTTCGAAGGCTCCCGCATTGACCAGGTGAGCGGGACCGACCCCCTCTGCCTCGGCGCCGGCAAAGCCCGGATCAGGGCCCGCCACCTGCTCTGGGCCGCCAATGGCTATCTCGGCGGGATGGACCGGCGCATCGCCGCGCGGGTCATGCCGATCAACAATTTCATCGTCGCGACCGAACCATTGGGCTCGCTGGCGGACCGGCTCATCCCCGGCCGCGAGGCGGTGGCGGATTCGAAATTCGTGGTGAATTATTTCCGCCTCTCCGCCGACGGTCGCATGCTCTTCGGCGGCGGCGAAAGCTACGGCTACCGCTTCCCCGCCAATATCGCCGCCAAGGCGCGCAGGCCGATGCTGGAGATCTTCCCCGAGCTGCGCGACGCGCGCATCGACCATGCCTGGGGCGGCACCCTCGCGATCACCCGCAGCCGGATGCCGCATTTCGCCTGGCTCGCGCCGCATGTCCTCACCGCGGGCGGCTATTCCGGCCACGGGGTGGCGATGGCGACGCTGGGCGGCAAGCTCGCGGCGGAAGCGATCACCGGCAGCGCCGCGCGGTTCGACCTCATGGCCGCAGTCCCGACCCCGCGCTTCCCCGGCGGGGCGGCGCTGCGCTGGCCGCTGCTGGTGCTGGCGATGGCCTGGTTCTCCCTGCGCGACCGGCTCTGATCGACATTGCCCCCATGGCAGACCCGTTTGCCAATGGGAGGGCGCGGGAAGCGGGCCGTGGACATTCCGGACCGACAGGGGCGGCACCTCTACCGAGGCGTTTCAGGAGCGCAAGGGCGAGCGGGGGCTTCCGGCCATACCGGGGGATCGGCAATTTGCCCTGCGGATCGGGCGCAAACCCGCCCCGATCTGTACGCGCTGAAAATCACCCGGGCCGGCGCGGCGGACCGCGCGCTGAAGCTGCCAAGGCCGAGGCCCGCGCGCAACGGCGTGCGGTGCCGCCCGGGTATCCATTGGCCTGGAAGTCCATTAGTCCGGATTTCCAGACTAATGGATTTGCAGAGCGGGATTTTTCAACCCCAGAACAATGCCTTACATGGTTAACAAAAGACTGGCTGCCTGTCGGACCCCGCGCCTGCCCGCCGCAACAACCGCGCGGGCAGCACCTCAATCGGTGAACCGGTTGTCGCGCGGGAACCCGTGCGGCGGCAGCCGGCCGACCGAGGCGCGCTTGCCGATCCAGGGCCCCATGTCCACCTCGGTGCGGGTCCGGTCGCCCGCCGCGGCCCAGGACAGGCCTTTGGCGAGATCGAAGGTGGTGAGGTCCGACAACCCGCCGTCAAGCTCCAGCACCCCCTGCTTGCCCCGCGCCGCCTTGTATTTCTGGAGCCGCACCCCCTTGCCCCGGGTCATTTCCGGCAGTTCGGCGAGCGGGAACACCAGCAGTTTCCGGTTCTGGCTGATCACCGCCACATGGTCGCCATGCACCGGCTTGCAGATCTTCGCCACCCCGTCGCCGACGTTCAGCACCTGCTTGCCGGCCCGGGTCTGGGCCACGACCTCGTCGGCGTTCACCACGAAACCGTTGCCCTCTGCGCTGGCGACGATCAGCTTCTGGCCCGGCTCATAGGCAAACATGGTGACGATCCCCGCCTCGTTGGGCAGATCCACCATCAGCCGCAGCGGCTCGCCCATCCCGCGGCCGCCGGGCAGGTTGGAGGCCGCGAGCGTGTAGAACCGTCCGTTCCCGCCAAACACCAGCAGCTTGTCGGTGGTCTCGGCATGGAAGGCAAACCGCGGCCCGTCGCCGTCCTTGAACTTGAACGCGCGGGCAAGGTCGACATGGCCGGACGGCGCGCGGATCCAGCCCATCTGGCTGCAAACCACCGTCAGCGGCTCGCGCTCGATCATCGCTTCCAGCGGCACCTCCTCCACCTCGCCCGCCTCGGCAAACTGGGTGCGCCGGGCGCCGCCCGCGTAATCCTTGCCGAAGGTCTTCTTCGCCGCTTTCAGCTCCTCGGCGATCCGCGCCCATTGCAGCGCGGACGAGTCCAGCAGGTCTTCGAGCCCGGCCCGCTCTTCCATCAGCGCATCGCGCTCGCGGATCAGCTCGAGCTCCTCGAGACGGCGCAGGCTCCTGAGCCGCATGTTGAGGATCGCTTCCGCCTGCACGTCCGACAGCCCCTCGGAGCGCCCGGCAAAGCGGCGCGGGATCTTCGGCCCTCCGGCATCGCTTTCGCGCAACACCCCGCGGGCGAGCGCCTCCCGGTCCTCGCGCAATTCCAGCGCGCCCACATCCACACCCACGAGCGGCGACACATAGTCCGCCTCCGACATCGCCCGCGCGACCTGCGCCTGATGCCCGCGCGACCAATCCTCATACATCAGCGCGGCCTTCGGGTCGTCGTCATAGCGGATGATGTCGATCACCCGGTCGAGGTTCAGAAAGGCGACGATGAAGCCTTCGAGCACTTCCAGCCGGTGGTCGATCCGGTCCATCCTGTGTTTCGACCGCCGCAACAATACCTCGCGGCGGAAGTCGAGAAACGCCCGCAGCACCTCTTTCAGCGAGCAGACCTTCGGCGTCACCCCGTCGATCAGCACGTTCATGTTGAGGCTGAACCGGGTCTCGAGGTCCGAATTGCGGAACATCATCCCCATCAGCATCTCCGGATCGACGTTCTTCGACCGGGGTTCGAGGATCACCCTGATATCCTCGGCGCTTTCGTCGCGCACATCGGCGAGAACCGGCACTTTCCGGCTCTGGATCACCTCGGCGATCTTCTCGATCAGCTTGGATTTCTGCACCTGATAGGGGATCTCGGTGACGACGATCTGCCATTGCCCGCGCGCAAGCTGCTCGACCTCCCATTTCGCCCGCAGCCGGAAGCCGCCACGACCGGTGCGATAGGCATTCGCGATTGTTTCACGATCGTCAACAATCACCCCGCCGGTGGGAAAGTCCGGGCCGGGAATGTAGTTGAGCAGGGTGTCGTCGCGCGCCTCCGGCACCCTGATCAGATGCAGGCAGGCCTCCACCAGCTCGACGATATTATGCGGCGGAATATTGGTGGCCATGCCCACCGCGATCCCCGCCGCCCCGTTGGCGAGCAGATGCGGAAAGGTCGCGGGCAGCACCGCGGGTTCTTCCAGCCGGCCATCGTAATTGGGCCGGAAATCCACCGCGTTCTCGTCGAGCCCCTGAAGCATCGCCTCGGCGACGAAGGTCATCCGCGCCTCGGTGTAACGGCTGGCGGCGGGGTTGTCGCCGTCGATATTGCCGAAATTGCCCTGCCCGTCCACCAGCGGGTAGCGGACGTTGAAATCCTGCGCCAGCCGCGCCATCGCATCGTAGATCGCGGCATCGCCATGGGGGTGGAAATCGCCCATGGTATCGCCGGAAATCTTCGCCGATTTCAGGAACCTGCCGCCCGGGTTCAGCTTCAGCCGGTGCATCGCGTAAAGGATCCGCCGGTGCACCGGCTTGAGCCCGTCGCGCGCATCCGGCAGCGCCCGGTGCATGATCGTCGACAGCGCATAGGTCAGATAACGCTCGCCGATCGCCCGGCGCAGCGGCTCGGCAGTGGTGAACGGCGGCTTGTCGTGATCGTCGGCGTCAGTCATGCGGGCCTCCATACAGGGCCGATTCGCCGCAAGCAAGCGGAGCCGCGGCGCCCCGGAGGCACCCTTGTTTTTCCGCCACTTTTGCGCCCGAATTCGCCCACGCCCGCGCCTGCCTCTGGCGCGGTTTCACTTCCGGCGCTATGGGATGGAACATGCGTGTAACGGTTTTTTCATTGCTGGCGCTCCTGATGGTCTACCTCGGCCTGATCTGGTACGGGAACGAAGAAGGCCTGCCGGACGACCGGATCGGACGTGACAGCTCGCTGCTGGCGGATCTGTTCGAAAAAAGCGAGGAGTTGTTCGGCAGCGGTGAGCCCACGGCCGGCTCTGCGCGCAAACCCGCAACCCGGCCGTTTGCCACGGCGTCCGGCCGGGCGCAGCCCGCCACCGCGCCGGTCCCGACCCCGGCGGACGGCATCGCGGAGGCACAGGCCGGGGCGTCCGCCGGACAGACCCCCGACCAGACCCCCGACCGGACCGAAACCACCGGCCCCGATACGGATGGCGCAGGAGATGTGAAAATCCTGCCCGGGGTGGTCGAAACCACCTTTGAAGCGACAGTACACGAAAAGGTGCTGGTCGGGCCTGCCCCCTCGCCCGGGATCAATCCCGAACCCGCGCCGGAAACCATCCCCGAACCCGCGCCCGAGCCCGCACGTCCCGAACCCGCACGTCCCGGGACGGCAGCCGGTCAGGCCGCAGAAACCGCCGGACCGGAAGCCGCGGTGGAAGCCGCAGTGGCCCCGGCCAGCCCGATTGCGCCTGCCGCGCCGATTGCCCCGTCGCGCAGCCCCCGTCCGATGCCGAAACCCGCGCCGTCCGTTCCGCTCGCGGCCGGAGTCACGGAACCGCAGCCGCAGCCGGAAACCCTGCCCCAACCGCTGGCCGAGCCCGCACCGCAGCCCGGAACCGCACCCACCGCGTCACGGACCCGGCCCGCGCCAAAGCCTGTCCGTCGGCCGGAAGCCATGCCACAACCGCAGCCGGAAGCCTTGCCCCAACCGCTGGCCGAACCCGCGCCACAGCCCGAAGCCACGCCCACCACGTCGCGGACGCGACCTGTGCCAAAACCTGTCCGGCTGCCCGAAACCACCCCGGAACCACAGCCGGAACCGCAAGCCCTGCCCCGGCTTCTGCCCCAACCCCAGCCCGGACCCGAAGCGCTGACCGAAGCCGCGCCGATTGTTGCGGCACCACTGCCGGAGCCTGAACCGGTTGCCGCGCCAGAGCCGCAACCCGCACCGGCCCCGCAACCCGCACCGGCCCCACAACCTGCGCCAGCCCCGCAACCCGCGCCAGCCCCGCAACCCGCGCCAGCCCCGCAACCTGCACCGGCCCCGCAGCCCGCACCGGCCCCGGTTTCCCCGCCAGCGCCGCAAGCCGCCGTTCAACCGTTGCCCGAAGGCCCGCAGGGCGTGCTTTATGTCGTCACCACCGGCGTCACCGTGCGCGCCGGCCCCGGCGACGGCGATCCCGCGCTCGAAACCATGCCGCGCGGCAGTGCCGTGGTCGATCTCGGCGGCTCCGGCGACGGATGGCGGATGATCCTGCTGCCGCATGGCGCCGCCGGTTACATCCCCGAAAGCCAGCTTGCGCTGACCCCCGGCGGATGACCTCCCGGCAGAAAAGCTCATGACCCGCAAAACGCTCCTCATTACCGGCTGTTCCTCGGGCATCGGCTACGACGCCGCCCATGCGCTCGCCGCGCGCGGCTGGCGCGTCTTCGCCACCGCCCGCAAGCCCGAAGACGTGGCGCGCCTCACCGGCGAAGGGCTCGAAAGCCTGCATCTCGACCATACCGATGCCGAAACCATCGACAGCGCGCTTGCGGAAATCACCGCGCGCACCGGCGGCCGGCTCGATGCCGTTTTCGCCAACGGCGCCTATGGGCTGGCTGCCGCCGTCGAAGACCTGCCGACGGAAGCCCTGCGCGAGATCTTCGAGACCAATGTCTTCGGCATCCACGAGCTGACCCGCCAGGTGATCCCGCTCATGCGGGCGCAGGGCCACGGGCGGATCGTGGTCAACTCCTCGATCCTCGGCTTCACCGCCCTGCGCTGGCGCGCGGCCTATGTCGCGACCAAATTCGCGCTCGAAGGCTATGCCGACACTCTGCGGGTGGAGCTTGCCGGCACCGGCATTCATGTTTCGCTGATCCAGCCCGGCCCGATCGCCACCGAATTCCGCCGCAACTCGCAGCCGCATTTCGAGCGCTGGATCGACTGGCGCAACTCGGCCCTGCGGTCAGACTATGAGGCCATCGTGCTGCCACGGCTCTACGACGAAAGCGGCCGGCGCGATCCTTTCGAACTGCCGCCCGCGGCGGTGACAAAAACGCTGGTCCATGCGCTGGAAGCGCGGCGGCCCAGGCCGCGCTACCCGGTCACCTTCCCGACCCGCGCCGCCGCGCTGCTGAAACGGCTGCTGCCCGCCCGTATCACCGACCGGATCGTCGCGCGTTTCTGATCGCCCCTCGCCATTGGCGCCGGAACCCGCTACCACTTTCGGCAAACCGCCCGCCACGCAGGGCGCCAGGAAGGGCGGGCGTTCCGCTCCACGTTTCCCCGCAGCCCGGAGGCTCACATGGTCGTTCTCAACAAGATCTACACCCGCACCGGCGACAAGGGCGACACTGCCCTTGGCGACATGAGCCGGGTGCCGAAACACGGGGCGCGGGTCGAGGCCTATGGCACCGTCGACGAGCTCAACGCGGTGCTTGGCCTCGCCCGGCTGGCCGCAGGGCCGGAGGTGGACGCGGCGCTGTCGCGGATCCAGAACGATCTGTTCGACCTCGGCGCCGACCTCTCCCGGCCGGGGATCGCGCATGATGCCGAGGCCGGTTACCCGGTGTTGCGCGCGGTCCAGCCGCAGGTCGCCCGACTGGAAGCCGAGATCGACACGATGACCGCGGTGCTGGAACCGCTGAGGAGCTTCATCCTGCCCGGCGGCACCGCGCTTTCGGCGCATCTGCACCATGCCCGCACCGTTGCCCGCCGCGCCGAACGCCGCGCCACGGAGCTTGCCGAACGGGAGCCCGGCGATGTCAACAGCGTCGCGATCCGCTACCTCAACCGGCTCTCCGACTGGCTGTTCTGCGCCGCGCGGATGGCGAATGACGACGGCCGGGCCGACGTGCTCTGGGTGCCCGGCGCCAACCGGTAGGCGTCCCCCCGGCCGCGGCAGGCGCCGTCGCCCGGAGATTCCGCGCGACACTTCGGCAGTGGATCACATAAACCCTTGCAAATAGTTAGCGCTGCCGGGACCGCTAACGCCTGCCCATCCCGCAAGAAACGTGCGCCCGACACGAAAAAACTTGCCGCTTTTGCATTGTTCTGCGGGTGCAAAGGCCGTTAAACAGGCTTTCAGACTGTCCGCCCGCTACTTGTCCCGCGGGCATATCTAGGGAGTAAACGCCGATGAAGGTCCTCGTGCCTGTCAAGCGCGTGATCGACTACAACGTGAAAGTCCGCGTGAAGGCGGACGGAACCGGGGTCGATCTCGCCAATGTCAAAATGTCGATGAACCCATTCGACGAAATCGCCGTCGAAGAGGCGATCCGCCTCAAGGAGGCCGGCAAGGCCGACGAGGTGGTGCTTGTCTCCATCGGCGTGAAACAGGCGCAGGAAACCATCCGCAACGGCCTCGCCATGGGTGCCGACCGCGGGATTCTGGTGGTTGCCGCCGACGATGTGCACACCGACATCGAGCCGCTCGCGGTCGCCAAGATCCTGAAAGCGATTGTCGACGAGGAGCAGCCCGGCCTGGTGATCATGGGCAAGCAGGCGATCGACAACGACATGAACGCCACCGGCCAGATGCTCGCCGCGCTGATGGGCTGGGCCCAGGCCACCTTCGCTTCGGAAGTCGCGATCGACGGCGATGCGGCGGAAGTCACCCGCGAGGTGGATGGCGGCTTGCAGACCATCAAGGTCAAGCTGCCCGCCGTGGTCACCGCCGATCTGCGTCTCAACGAGCCGCGCTATGCCTCGCTGCCCAACATCATGAAGGCCAAGAAGAAGCCGATCGCCGAGAAGACCGCCGCCGACCTCGGTGTCGACGTTGCGCCGCGCCTCGAGGTGATCAAGACCACCGAACCGGCCGAGCGCCAGGCGGGCGAGATCGTCGGTTCGGTCGACGAACTGGTCACGAAACTCAAAGACGCGGGGGCAATCTGATGGCCGTTCTTCTTCTTGCCGAAGTCGCCGGTGGCGCGCTCGCCACGGATGCAACCGCCAAGGCGCTGACCGCCGCGAAGGCGATGGGCGAGGTGACCGTGCTGGTCGCCGGCCCCGCCGCCGCCGCGGAAGAGGCCGCAAAGCTCGACGGTGTGGCCAAGGTGCTCTCCGCCGACGATCCGGCCTATGCCCACGGGCTGGCCGAACCGCTGGCCGATCTCGTGGTCTCGCTCGCGGGCGATTACAGCCACATCGTCGCCCCGGCCACCGCGAGCGCGAAAAACGTGCTGCCGCGGGTTGCCGCCCTGCTCGACGTGATGGTGATTTCCGACATTTCCGCCGTCGACGACGCCGACACTTTCGAGCGTCCGGTCTATGCCGGTAACGCGGTGCAGGTGGTGAAGTCGGGCGATGCGAAAAAGGTGGTCTCGGTGCGGACCTCGACCTTCGACGCCGCCGCCGGCGGCGGGTCGGCCGCGGTCGAGAGCATCGCAGGCGCCGGCGATGCCGGGCTCTCCGAATGGGTCAAGGATGACGTTCAGGCCTCCGACCGGCCGGAACTCACCTCGGCGGGCATCGTCGTTTCCGGCGGTCGCGGCGTGGGCTCGGAAGACGACTTCGCCCTTATCGAGGCGCTGGCCGACAAGCTTGGTGCCGCCGTCGGTGCCTCGCGCGCGGCGGTCGATTCGGGTTTTGCACCGAACGACTGGCAGGTGGGCCAGACCGGCAAGGTGGTGGCGCCCGAGCTCTACATCGCCGTCGGCATCTCCGGTGCGATCCAGCATCTCGCGGGGATGAAGGATTCGAAGATCATCGTCGCGATCAACAAGGACGAGGAAGCGCCGATCTTCCAGGTGGCTGATTACGGCCTGGTCGCCGACCTCTTCACTGCCGTGCCGGAGTTGACCGGCAAGCTGTAAGACGCGCGGTTGGGGCTCCCCCGGTGAGACCCCGGTGAGACAGACCCGTTGAGACAGAAGGGTCCGCCAGACTTGGCGGGCCCTTTCGTTTGAGGGCGCGTATTGTGCGGGGCACGATCTGCGCTTGATGCCGGGCCATGACGCGCCCCGCCTACATGGCACGCCCCATGGCCAGAGCGACCGACGTGCCAGGGCGCCAGTCACCCGTGCAGAACCTCGCTCAAGACCTTCGCGGTTTCCGCGCGGCGGGCAACGGCACGGGCAAAGGTCTGGGCAAAGGCATGGCGGATCCGGGAAAAGCCGGGCACGCGGCGAGACGCTGGACCAAGGCTCGGCCCGATCGGCGCGGCATCCACCACCTTTGGGAACCGCCCGTTCACAGCAGCCGGTTCAGCACCGGCACCAGGGCCATGGCTGCCTTGTCATGCGCCACCGTCCCGAGCATTCCCCGGGCAGTGAGCGATTCCATCTCCGGGTAGACGAGCCCGTGGTAGCCGTCGGCGATTTCTTCGGCGCTCACCACCACCTCGACCATATCGAAAGCGTAGGGCATGACCTCCTGAAGCATTTCCCGATCGACAAACAGCGGATCGCTGCCGTCGAGCGAATTGCAGGCGGCATCGTCCGGCCCGTGGTCTGCCAGCCAGAGCAGCACCACGGGGCTCTCGATGGCGGCCAGCAGAGTTTTCATCCGCGCCACCCAGGCCTCCCTGAGCTCCTGTTCGACCATCACGAAGCGTTCTTCGCCGATCTCCCTGAGCTGCCCGAGCAGGTGCCGGGTGAACTGGAAACCGCTGAAATCCACCTCCCGGTAGATCGTCCTGAGCAAGTTCGACGCCCGCAGGAAACGGTCGTTGCGCCGCGGATGGACCGCATAGAATCGGTTCGACATGTTCTGTGCCCCGGTGATCTGCACCACCGTCGCACGGGCGCCGGCGCAGGCCTCCATCACCGTCTGATCGCCGACATAGACGTCGATCCCGGCGTTCATTATGCCGAGGTTCACCACCTTTGTGCCGGCGAGTTCTTCCGCGAGATCGGCATAGGGCCGTGCAACATACTTGCCATAGGTCTCGTTGCCGCCCAGAACGGCAAAGTACCGTCCGTCAAGCCGCCGCCGTGGCCCCCGGAAGGTCAGTTTCGATTTTCCGTAACGACAAGGGAAGTAATCAAGGGCGCCTGCGCCCAGGCTTTCATAGGCCATTCCACCCACTCTCCGAATTTGTCCTGCCTGCACAATCGCAGCAAACCCTTGCGAAAAGGCTAATGTTCAAATTCGACCTTTCCGCCCGGATGCCGGAATCAAAAAATGCGCGGACCCCCTCCCTCCCGCATTCCGGATGCTTTAAACTCGCCGAAGCTGAAAAGGAGTTGGTGAATGGCAATCGAGACGGTGGGGGTCGTGGGCGCGGGCCAGATGGGCAACGGGATCGCCCATGTGATGGCGCTGGCAGGTTACAGGGTGCGGCTGAACGACATCGACCAAAGTGCTGTCGATGCCGCCATCGCGACGATCCGGCGCAACATGGAGCGCCAGGTTTCGCGCGGCAAGATCAGCGCCGAGGCGCAGGACGCGGCGATGGAGCGGATCTCCGGCACGCTGGAGATTGCCGAAATCGGGGCCACCGATCTGGTGATCGAGGCCGCCACCGAGAACGAGGCGGTCAAGGAAAAGATCTTTGCCGCCCTTCTGCCGCATCTGAAACCCGATACGATTCTCACCTCCAACACCTCGTCGATTTCGATCACCCGGCTCGCCAGCCGCACCGACCGGCCGGAGAAATTCATGGGGTTCCACTTCATGAACCCGGTGCCGGTGATGAAACTCGTCGAGCTGATCCGCGGCATCGCCACCAACCAGGCGACCTATGACGCCTGTCTGGGCGTGGTCGAAAAGCTCGGCAAGACCGCGGCGCCTGCGGAGGACTTTCCCGCCTTCATCGTCAACCGCATCCTGATCCCGATGATCAACGAAGCGGTCTACACGCTCTACGAGGGCGTGGGCTCGGTGCGTTCCATCGACCAGGCGATGAAGCTCGGCGCGAATCACCCGATGGGGCCTTTCGAGCTTGCCGATTTCATCGGGCTCGATACCTGCCTCGCGATCATGAATGTGCTCTTTGACGGGTTGGCGGACACCAAATACCGGCCCTGTCCGCTACTGACGAAATATGTCGAGGCCGGCTGGCTCGGACGCAAGACCGGCCGGGGGTTCTACGACTACCGCGGCGAGGCGCCGGTGCCGACACGGTAGGGGTTTTGGCGAACGGCGTTTGGCAACGCCGTCACCCGCCCCCCGGGGCCATCACTCTTTCAGCGACAGGGTGTGGGCACGCACCCAGGCGATCCAGCCGCGCGGGTCGGTCTTCAGCGGCGCCATCTGCGCCCCGGTCAGCGGCGCCCCGATCACCGGCCTGTGCGACCGGTTGCAGGTTCTCACCACCTCGTGCAGCAACAGCGCCTGCCGGAGCGTCGCGCTGATCCGGTTGGCGATGTGGTAGGCCCGTGAATTCTGACCGTGAAAGCGGACAGGCACCACGGTGGCGCCGGAACGGCGAATCATCTGCGCGGTAAACAGGCTCCACGCCCCTTCCTCCACCGGGCCGAAGGCTGTTTGCGAGCTGGCGACCGCGCCGGACGGGAACACGCAGATCAGCCCGCCCGCCCGGAGCCGTTCCATCGCCCGGGCCCGCATCTCCATGCTCTTGCGCTGCACGTCCTTGTCGTAGGGGAACGGCACCGGGATGAGGTAGGAAGAGGCCGCCTCGTCGAGCCCGGTCAGCACCTCGCGGGTGAGAATGCCGAAATCCGGGCGCACCCGCGCGATCAGTGCCGCCATGATCATCCCGTCGACCAGCCCGTGCGGGTGATTGGCCACCACCACCACCGGGCCAGCCCTGGGAATGTTGCTGAACTGCGCCTCCGGCGTGGTGATCGCGATCCCCATCGCCCGCAGCGCCGCCCCCCAGAAGGCCAGCCCCTCCCCGCCCCCGGCTTTCTCGAAGCGGCGCACCATGGAGATGAGGCTGAGCTTGCCGGTCAGCCACTCGACCGCGCGAATGACCCCCGCCTGAAAGCGGTTGTCGAAGGAATTCGCGTAAGTCAGATCCCGCTTTTCATGGCGCGGAGGATCAGCAACGGCCGGACGGGTCAGACCGTTGGGCGCGTCCATGCGTCAGATGCCCTCTCCGAACTTGTCGTCCACCAGGGCCGCGAGCGCGTCCATGAGCTTTTGCGCGTCCGGACCTGAGGTTTCGACCTCGATCGTGGTGCCGCAGGAGGCGGCGAGCATCAACAGCCCCATGATGGAATCGCCGGCCGTTTCCATCCCGTCCTTGCCGACGCGGGCATCGGCGTCAAATTGCTCGACGCATTCGACGAATTTCGCCGAGGCGCGGGCGTGCAGCCCTTTGACGTTGACGATTTCCATCTGGCGCGACACCGTTCCGACCATGCTCATTTTCTCCCCGTGGTGTTGCCCTCGATGCAGTCGATATATTTGCGCCCGGCCGCCATTGCGGCACGAGTGGCGCTGTCGAGGTCGCATTCGCGGCATTTTGCCAGCTTGATCAGCATCGGCAGGTTGGCACCGTAAAGAAATCTGCAATTCCGGCGGGTGCAGGCGGGCAGCGACAGATTCGAAGGCGACGAGCCGAACATGTCGGTCACCACGACGACACCGCTGCCGCTGTCTACCTCATCCGCCGCTTCCGAGATTTCCCTGAGCTTCAGGGCCCGGTCATATTCGGCGGCGATGGTGATGGCGCGGATATGGGTCTGCGGGCCCACGACATGCTCGACGGCCGCGAGATATTCCACGGCCAGCCCACCATGTGCGACGATGACGATCCCGATCACCCGGGTTCCCCCCCATCTCCTTCAGAAAACACGCCCCGGGGTGGGGCGTTCTGGATTTCACGATGCCTAGTTGACACCTGCCAGCCAGCGGCTGCAAGGACCGCCGACAGTGTTTGTGCGAGTGCGACCGAACGGTGACGCCCGCCGGTGCAGCCGAACCCGATCGTGAGATGCGACTTGCCTTCTTCCGCATAGGCCGGAAGCAGAAAGGTGACGAGGCCGGTGACGCGGTCGAGAAACTCCGGATAGCGCGGATCGGCTGCCACATGCGCCGCCACCTTCGGATCCTGCCCGGTGAGGGGGCGCAATTCGGGCACCCAATGCGGATTTTGCAGGAACCGCGCGTCGAACACAAGATCGAGCCCGCGTGGAATGCCTTTCTTGAAGGAAAAGCTCTGCACCGTGACTTGCAGCGTTTCGCTTGGTGCCACGTCGAGCCAGCGCTGGATCTCGGCTTTCAGGTCATGGACCGTGAGGTCGGAGGTGTCGATCAGCACATCGGCCCGGGCCCGCACCGGTTTCAGCAACTCGATCTCGCGGGTGATGCCGCGGATCGGGCTTTCCTCGGGGCTGAGCGGATGGCGGCGGCGGGTCTCGGAATAGCGTTGCGCCAGCACGCCCGCGCGGCAATCGAGGTAGAGCATCTCGACATCGACCCCGGGGTCGGCCACCAGCGCATCCACCGTCTCGACCAGCGCCGCCGCCGAGAAGCCGCGGGTGCGCACGTCGATGCCCAGCGCCAGCGGATGGTCCACCGGGCCGCCGGAAAGCAGCCGCGGCACCAGCCGAAGCGGCAGGTTGTCGATCACCTCATAGCCGATGTCTTCGAGCACCCGGATCGCGGTGGTCCGCCCGGCCCCGGAGGCGCCGGTGACCAGCACCACATGCTGCGCCCCGCCGCTGCCCGGACGGGCAATCCCGCCCTTGCCCGGAGCCGGATCGTCACTGCTCTTGCTCATCATGCCACCACTCACCGTTGGACAGAGCCACAATGGTGCCTGCGAAATGCGGCCCGTCAACCCTTCGAAGATAACGGATGCGTGCCCCAAGCATCTCGCGCCACGCCGGTTCGGGCAGCCGGGCGGGCTCGGGCACGCCCATATCCACCACCAGCCGGAGCGGCGCGGCGGCCAGATGCGGCACCCGGATCAGCCCTGCCCCACGCGCCTCGATGACGCCCGCAAGCCGTTCGGGCGCCAGCAGCTGGGGCTGTCCGTCCTGCCGCAGGACGATCCGCACACGGTCGTCGGCCACGAGACGCGCGCCGAATGCGATCAGTTGCAAGGCCAGCGCCGATTTGCCGCTGCCCGACGGGCCTTCGATCAGCACGCCGAAATCATGCGCCGGTCCAAGTGCGACCGCGCTCGCGTGAAAGGCGAGAGGGGCGGGAGGACCGTCGCCGGGCGGGCTCACACCGGCAGGCCGACCACGAACCGCGCGCCAAGCGGCTCGGAACCGACGTCGGCATCGGTGGGACGGATGTTTTCGGCCCAGATCACCCCGCCATGGGCCTCGACGATCTGCTTCGAAATCGCCAGCCCAAGGCCGGAATTGTTGCCGAACTGGTTCTCGGGCCGCTGGCTGTAGAAGCGGTTGAAGATCTTCACCAGCGCTTCCTCGGGAATGCCGGGGCCGGTGTCTTCGACCACGATCAGCACCCGTCTTTCGCGCTGCCGCGCCCAGACGCGAATGGCATCGCCCTCTTCGCAAAAGCTGATCGCGTTGGTGATGAGGTTGACGAAGACCTGCGCCAGCCGCGCTTCGAGGCCGGTAATGATGATCGAGTCGGCGGTAAGGTCGGTGATGAAATCGACGCCCTTCTGATGCGCCTCGCCGCCGAGATATTCGGTGAGGTTGCGCAGCATCTTGATCAGATCGAAGGGTTCTTCCTCTTCCTTCACCAGTTCGGAATCGAGCCGCGAGGCGTTGGAAATATCGCTCACCAGCCGGTCGAGGCGGCGCACGTCATGTTCGATCACGTCGAGCAGCTTGCCGCGTTGGTCTTCCTTTTTCACGAACCGGAGCGAGCCGATCGCCGAGCGCAGGCTCGCCAGCGGGTTCTTGATCTCATGTGCAACGTCGGCGGCGAATTGTTCGTTGGCGTCGATCCGGTCATAAAGTGCCGCGACCATGCCGCGCAGCGCCTTCGACAGGCGGCCGATCTCGTCGGGCCGCGCGGTCAGGTCCGGGATTCGCACCCGGCCCGGATTCACCCGGCGGGAGTTCTTGTCGCGTCCGATTTCGGCGGCGGCGGCAAGATCGGCGAGCGGGTTGGCAATGGTGGAGGCGAGCACCAGGCTGAGGCCGATCGAGACCAGAATTGCGATGATGAACACCTGAAGGATCTGCTCGCGTTCGGTACGCACCAGCGTGTCAATCAGCCCGTCCGGGCTCGACAGGACCACCGCGCCGACAATCCCGCCCCCGACGATCACCGGGCTTGCCACCACATAGGCGTTTTCACCGTAACCGGCGCGGACGCGGGCGATCTCGGTATTGCCGCGGAAAACCCCGTCCAGAAGCGCGCGGGCCTCATCTTCGGGGTCGAATCTCTGCTCGCCGAGCCGGCCGGTGGCCGAGATCATGCCCGCAAGCAGATCCCATATCCCGGAAAGGCCGTCGGTAATGAGCGTGTTGCCCTGTTCGCTCTCCAGATCGGCCACCGGACGGGCGACCGTGCCCGCGCGGCTGCCGGTCCGCCCCAGCAGCGTGCCGTCGGGTGCGAAAACCAGAACCTCGCTGCCGTCGCGCGCAGAGACCCCCGCCAGCGATGCCGCAACGCTCTCGCGGGTGAGCGCGGCGGCAACCGGCCTGCGGGGCAGGCTCGGTTCCGGCTGCTGTGCCTCGATCATGTCGGCAACGATTCCCACCGCCATTGCCAGGCTCTGTTCACGCTGATGCAGCAGGCCTTCGCGGAAAGGGTTCAGAAAAAGAACCCCGCCGACCAGAACGGCGAGGCCCAGAAGATTGAAGATGATGATCTTGCGGGCGAGCGGCGAACGGTTGACGGCAACAAGGCTGCGGCGCTCGCGGCCTTCGCGCAATTCATCGTCGACCGAGGACGGGGTCGTTACCCAGTCCTCGCCCAACACGACTTCCGTGTCGTTGCGCGTTGCCTTGGTATCGCGCACCGATGCGCCTCCGAACCTCTCGTCCCCCACAAGCGTCGGGATACTACTCTTCGTTGTAGCGGTAGCCAATACCATAGAGCGTTTCGATCGCCGAGAACTCATCGTCGACCATGCGCATCTTCTTGCGCAGCCGCTTGATGTGGCTGTCGATGGTG
Organism: Rhodobacterales bacterium; assembly: GCA_002746935.1. GTDB lineage: Bacteria > Pseudomonadota > Alphaproteobacteria > Rhodobacterales > Rhodobacteraceae > Sinisalibacter. Next base: position 54,652 of record PDRW01000036.1, on the reverse strand, counting down.
CGATCATCGACATAGACCTGATCGTCATAGGCCACATCCATGAGTTGATCGCGGCTCTTCACGAAACCGGGCCGCTGGGCGAGCGCCTGGAGCAGCAGAAACTCGGTCACGGTCAGCGACACGTCGCGCCCCTTCCAGGTGACCGCGTGGCGCAGCGGATCCATGGTCAGATGACCGCGCTGCATCACCTTGTTTTCTTCGCTTTCCGGGATCGCCACCCCCTCGATCGCCTCCTGGCGGCGCAGAAGCGCGCGGATGCGTTCGACCAGCAGACGCTGGCTGAAGGGCTTTTTCACATAATCGTCGGCCCCCATGCGCAGGCCCAGAACCTCGTCGATCTCGTCGTCTTTCGAGGTCAGGAAAATCACCGGCATGGTGGTTTTCTGGCGCACCCGCTGGAGCAGGTCCATGCCGTCCATCCGCGGCATCTTGATGTCAAACACGGCCATGTCGGGCAGGCGCTTGTTGAACGCATCAAGCGCCGATTGACCGTCGTTGTAGGTTTCCACCTCGAAGCCTTCGGCCTCCAGGGTCATGGAGACCGACGTCAGAATGTTCCTGTCGTCGTCCACCAAGGCAATTCTCGACATGCTGAGAAATCCTCTTCTGCTCACTCTTTAGTGCCTGTTTTCCGCGGATTAATCGGACCCGAACGGGAGAATCAACAACGGAGGGCGATTCGGCGCGCCGTGTGAGTCAAATACGCATCACTGATGGCGAAAATACGGCACTTGGATCGGAACGCGGAACAGTGGTTGCGCAAACAGGATGACTGTAGCGCTAACGCCTTGCAAGAACACTTTTCTTGTAGCCAACCCGTGTTATAGCCAGATGATGCAGCACCGCGGCATTGCATGTGCGGCATCCGCCCGGGACGCCGCAGTCGGGCCCGGTCGCCCCGCTCCTGAGAACCAGGATGCAGGGCGCGCGGCACAACGGAAGCGGTGCCAGCCGGCACCGGAACAGGAAACGTGCCAGCCGGCACGAAGGAGCACCAGATGAGCACAGGACATGTGAACCCCGCGCAACGGCTGGAAGATCAGGGCTTCAGGGGCCTCGGCGAGGTCTTCTACAACCTGATCGAACCCCAGCTCGTGGAGCATTCGGTGAAAAACGGCGAAGGCCACCTCGGCAGGGGCGGTGCGATCCTGGTCGAGACCGGCGTCCACACCGGCCGTTCGCCGCTGGACAAGTTCGTCGTGCGCACCCCGGAGGTGGAAGACAGCGTCTGGTGGGAAAACAACAAGCCGATGGATCCGGCGAAGTTCGATGTGCTCCACGCCGACATGCTCGCGCACATGAAGGGCCGGAAATTCTATGTTCAGGATCTGTTCGGCGGCGCCGACCCCGAGCAGCGGCTCGATGTGCGCTTCGTGCAGGAACTGGCCTGGCACAACCTGTTCATCCGCCACATGATGCGCCGTCCCTCGCGTGACGAGCTCGACGATTTCGTGCCCGAATACACCGTCATCAACCTGCCCTCCTTCAAGGCCGACCCCGAGCGCCACGGCTGCCGCTCCGAAACCGTGATCGCGCTCAACTTCTCGAAAAAGCTGATCCTTGTGGGCGGCACCGAATATGCGGGCGAGAACAAGAAGGGCGTGTTCACCCTGCTCAACTACATCCTGCCCGGGCGCGGAATAATGGCGATGCACTGCTCCGCCAACCATGCACCGAACAACCCGGTCGATACGGCCATCTTCTTCGGCCTCTCCGGCACCGGCAAGACCACCCTCTCCGCCGACCCCTCGCGCACCCTGATCGGCGATGACGAACACGGCTGGTCGGACAAGGGCACCTTCAATTTCGAAGGCGGCTGCTACGCCAAGACGATTTCGCTGTCACCCATCGCCGAGCCGGAAATCTACAACACCACCTCGATGTTCGCGACCGTGATCGAGAACATGGTGTGGGACAGGGAAACGATGGCGCTCGACTTCGAGGACGACAGCCTCACCCCCAACATGCGCTGCGCCTACCCGCTGCACTACATCCCCAACGCCTCCGAAACCTCGCTCGGCGGGCATCCGAAGAACATCATCATGCTCACGTCCGACGCTTTCGGCGTGCTGCCGCCGATCGCGCGGCTGACCCCGGCGCAGGCAATGTACCACTTCCTGTCGGGCTTCACCTCCAAGGTCGCCGGCACCGAAAAGGGCGTCGACCACCCCGAACCCACCTTCTCCACCTGCTTCGGCGCCCCCTTCATGCCGCGCCGCCCGGAAGTCTACGGCAACCTGCTGCGCGAAAAGATCGCCAGGCACGGCGCCACCTGCTGGCTGGTCAACACCGGCTGGACCGGCGGCCCCTACGGCGAAGGCAACCGGATGCCGATCAAGGAAACCCGCCGCCTGCTCGCCGGCGCCCTCGACGGCTCTCTGCATGACGCGAAATTCCGCATCGACGAGAATTTCGGTTTCGAAGTGCCGCTCGAAGTCCACGACGTGCCCACCGTGCTGCTCAACCCGCGCCGCACCTGGGAAGACCACGACGCCTATGACGTCCAGGCCCGGAAGCTGGTGAAGATGTTCGCCGACAATTTCGAGCAATATGTGCCCTATGTCGATGACGACGTGAAGGCGGTCATGCTCGGCAAGGACGGCTGATCACCCCAACAGCCCCGTGCAACGGAAATGCAACACCCGCCCCGGCCCGAAAGCCGGGGCGCTTTCCTGTCAGGGCCTTGCCCCTGCGGTTCCCTGCCCCGCCCCCGGCGCCGAAAGCCGGGCGGAGGATGCTGGCCCCTCCACGTGGCACCGCCGGATTTCACCCGAAACCGGCCAGAAAATGGCCATTAAAGCGTCATTGTAGAGAGGAATAATACAGCCCGGAGTCCAACAGGCGCCGGCCAAAGCCGGGCAATGCCGGACAATAAGGGGTAAGGGCCTTGCAACGAGACGAGCAGGATCCGGGCACGCAGAAGCCGGACGAAACCACCTATACACGGCGCGAAGCCCTCGCGGCGCTGGCCAAATACACCGCCGCCGGCGGCGCGGCCACGACCATCGTCACCGCCGAGGGCCTTGTCAGCGAGGCATCGGCCTACCCGTGGCCCTGCTGGCTCGACGACTGGTGCCGCCGCCACCCGAATTCGCGGTTGTGCAGGTGGGACGGCTGGAACAGCTGGGGCTGGGGCGGCAAAGGCTGGGACCGCAGCGGAGGCCACGGCGGCATCAGCCGCAACGGGAGCGGAAATGGCAACGCCAACGGCCGCATCAGGTACTGAGCCGGGCGGGCGCCGGTCTGACCGGAAATTTGTGCTCAATCCGGTAACAATCCCAGCCGGATACCCCGCGGTATCGCCAGTTTCGCAACGCGCGCCGGTCTCGAATTGCCCCTGCCTTTGGGGAGCGCTATTCCACCCCCGATTCCCTCGTTTCACAGAGAGTGTGCACCCGTGATACCTGCCCGAAAGATCGAAAAGGCCGTTTTCCCAGTTGCCGGATTCGGCACCCGCTTCCTGCCCGCCACCAAGGCCATGCCGAAAGAGCTGCTGCCGATCGTCGACAAGCCGATCATCCAGTATGCCGCCGAAGAGGCGGTGCGGGCCGGGATCAACACGCTGATCTTCGTCACCGGCCGCAACAAGCGCGCCATCGAGGACCATTTCGACGCCAATCTCGAACTCGAAGCGGCGCTGAAGCAGAAGGGCAAGCGCGAAGCGGCGGAAATGGTGCACAACCTCCTGCCGCCCGGGGTCGAGTGCATCTTCGTCCGCCAGCCGGTGCAAAGCGGCCTCGGCCACGCGGTGGCCTGCGCCGAACGCGCGGTGGCGGGCGCGCCCTTCGCGGTGCTGCTGGCCGATGATTTCATCCTCTCCCCCGGCGCGGGCGTAACCGCCAACCTCGTGGAGGCCTTCGAAAAAACCGGCAACACCCAGCTTTCGGTCATGCAGATCGACGGGCCGGGCATTTCAAAATACGGCGTGGTGAAGCCCGGCAAGAAGCCCGGCCAGGTGGAGGGGCTGATCGAGAAGCCGGACTTCGACAAGGCGCCCTCGGACCTTGCCTCGATCGGCCGCTATGTGCTGACCCCGGACATTTTCGACATCCTGCGCGATCTGCCCCCCGGTTCCGGCGGCGAGATCCAGCTTGCCGACGCGATCAACATCCAGGCCGCCCGGGGCCGGGTCGACAGCGTTGTGATGGACGGCAACCGTTACGATTGCGGTTCGGTCGACGGCTATCTTGACGCGATCACCGCAGTGGCCGCCGAACGGCGGGCGAAACGCACCGCAGGCTGAGGCGAAAGCGGCGCGCAGGGCTGTGACACAATGCGTCACAACCCGCCCCCCGGGCGCGGCTGACAAGGGGTAAAGCCATGGCTGATCTTTTGCCGCAACCGGCGGACTGGATCGCGGTCGACTGGGGGCCCGCACGGGCGCGGGCCTGGGCACTTGCTGACGATGGCACCGAACTGGCCCGCTCGAAGCCCGCCCGGACCACCGGCGGGCCGGCGGGAAAAGCTTTCGAGCCTGCCTTGCTCGCGCTGATCGGTCCCTGGCTCTCCGCCGGCCGCATGACGCCGGTGATCATCTGCGGAACGGAAAGCGCGCCGCAAGGCTGGCCGGACGTTCCTTACCGGATGGTGCCCTGCACAGCGGTCGGAGACAGGTTCACCGCCGCACCAGTCAGCGACCCGAGGATCGCCGTAACCCTCCTGCCCGGCGTCGCCCAGGCCCGGCCCGCCGATGCGATGCGGGGCGAGGAAACGAAAGTGGCGGGCTTCCTCGCCGCCAACCCCACCTTCGACGGCACCCTTTGCCTGCCCGGACCGCATACCAGATGGGTACAGGTCTCGGCGGGCGAGATCGTGAGCCTGCGCACGGCCATGACCGGCGCACTTTTCGCCGCACTCGCCGGGCACACGGCGCTGCGCCATGCAATCGGCAAAAGCGCGGGAGACGATCCCGGCACCTTCCTCGATGCCGTCGACGACGCAATGGCGCGTCCCGAATCGCTCACCGCCCGGCTGTTTGCGCCCCGGGCCGAAGCCTTGCTCGGCACCCCCGACCCCGCCGCCGCCTCGCGCATCTCCGGCCTGCTCATCGGGGCCGACCTTGCGGGGGCACGCGGCTACTGGCTCGGAACCCGGCTGGCGCTGATCGGCACCGGCAGCCTCGCCGCTCTCTACGGCGCGGCGCTGACCCGGCAGGGCGTTGCGGTCGAGCAGGCGGACGCCGGTGCGGCCGTTCTGGCCGGTCTCAAGGCCGCCCGCACCGCGATGAGCGCAGCCCGGCCGGCGTAGGGCGACTTTGCGCAAACCCGCACCGAAAGGGCGAATCCGGCGCGGAACCGACCGCCGATGCCGGCCCCGGCACCGTCTGAAATGCCGTATCGCGACTCCTGGGGCCCCTGTCAGATGCCCGATGGCCCCGAAATTTCGCCGGTTCGGCAACAATTCGCCCGTCAGAAAAGGAAAAGGCCGGATTCATCACAATTTGCCCGACCGTTGTCGGAATTCTAACGAATTGCGCTCATAACCTGCTCCAGGACGAGATGCCTGAACAGACGACAAAGGCAACGAGGCATGGCCAGATGACGTTTCAACCCGATCCGTGGCCCCAGTGGCTCAAGACAACCGGCCGTGAGCAACGGATCAAGGATTACATCCACACCACCATGCGGCTGATCTGGCAGCGGCAGGCGATCTTCCTCGCCGCCACCCTGCTCTCCGCCTTCTATTTCGATCCGGTCCGCACCTTCGCCTGCTATAGCGGTGTACTGTTTTCGGAAGTGCTCGACATGCTGCTGATCCCGGCAGTGCGCCGCTGGCGGGTGGGCGATGAAACGGCCGGCCGGATCATCCTGATGCGGATCATCTTCAACACGCTGGTGAGCGCCGGAACCATCAGCCTGTTTATCGTCAACATCGCCCAGCAGCAGCCGGTCGGCGGGCATTTCACCCCGCTTTTCCTGCTGTTCGCGGCAAGCCTCTTCGCGGCAATGAACAACAACCAGATGATCGGCATCCTGATGTTGCGGCTGTCGATCTATGGCGTCAGTTTCATCTACATCGGCCTTTTCGACATCGTGAGATACCGTCCGCCGCTGTCTTCGAACAGCTGGCTCGAATTCTTCACCATCGTCTTCGTGCTCTATTTCATCGTCGATATCTCGCTGGTGTTCTACGGCAATTACCAGGTGCGATTGCGACAGCTCAGGACCATCCGGGAAGAGAACGAGCGCACCAAGGCTGCCTATCAGGTCAAATCGCAGTTCCTGTCCACCGTCAGCCACGAGCTGCGCACACCGCTGACCTCGATCAAGGCATCGCTCGATCTGGTTCAAACCGGCATGCTCGGCGAAGTGCCCGACAGCCTCCGGCCGGCGCTGACCATCGCTGCGAAAAACAGCCAGCGGCTGGCCGATCTGATCGACGATCTGCTCGACCTGCAAAAGATTGAAGCGGGTGAAATGACCTTCCGTTTCGAAACGGTCGAGGTCGGCCAGCTGGTGAAAGACGCCATCGAGGGCACCCGCAGCTACGGCGACCAGCTCGGCATCCACATCACCATGGTCCTGCCGAAGGACGAAGTGCGGATTCGCGGCGACCAGCAGCGGCTGATGCAGGTGATGAACAACCTGCTCTCCAATGCGCTGAAATTCAGCCATGAAGGCGGCACCGTGCAGGTGCGCGTCGAGCCCCGCGGCCAGAAAGTGCGGATCTGCGTGCAGGACGAAGGTATCGGCATTCCCAAGGGCTCGCACGAGCGGGTGTTCGGAAAGTTCAGCCAGGTCGACAGTTCGGACATTCGCAAGGTCGGCGGGACCGGCCTGGGCATGAACATCACCAAGCAGATCGTCGAGCACCACGAAGGCAGGGTGGATTACGAGAGCGAGCTTGGCCATGGATCGACCTTCTATGTCGAACTCAACATGCTCCCACACGGAACAGAGGTCGGGCCCGAAAGCGAACCGATGGCCGTTTCTGCCTGAGAAGCCGGATTTTGGAGCCGCATGAGAACGGAAAGACAGATTTGCCGGGGAAAGAACCGCCCGGGTTCCGGCGTTCTTGCATCCCTGCGTCTCACCTCTGCAAACCGTGGCGCTCGCACGCCGCCCCGGTCCGCAGCCAGGGATACTGATTGGGATACGGCGGCCGGACGGGCGTTGGCCGCATCGCGAGGAGTTCGAAATGGACAAGCTTGAACGTATTCTTCACGTTGATGACGACGAGGACATCCGGACGCTGACCAGAATGGCGCTTGAACTGGTGGGGGAATACAAGGTCCGGCAATTTGCCACCGGCGAGGAAGCGCTTGCCCAGACCGGCTCGATCGACGCTCAGCTCTTGTTGCTCGACTACATGATGCCCGGCATGAGCGGCGAAGAGCTCTGGACCCGTCTGAAGAAGGTGCCGGCGCTGGCCGGGGTGCCGGTGGTGTTCATGACGGCAAAAACCGAGGCGGACCTGACCGGACGGCTGCTCGAGCTCGGTGCCCTCGCGGTAATCATGAAACCCTTCGAAATCGCCGGGCTCAGCGCGCAGATCGCGGAGATCTGGAAGAGTTTTCAGACCGCTTGAGACCGGCAAGACCGGATGGGGCGGCTCTGGACAGGGCAGGGCTTGACAGCAGGGGACAGGATGGAACGGAGCGGGCAGGCCAGCCGATCTGCCACCCAACGGAACAAAGGTCGGATCCGCCGACCGGTATAGCATGACAGCGCAATTCCGACCGTGCCGTCACGCTATATGTCTTTGAATTCTCGCTGATGCTTCGTGGATTCCGGGACCAAATCCACTCCCGTCAGCTCTGACTGGGCCGGCCTCCCCGTCACCGGGCGGGGCGGTTGATTGCGGAGTGGTTCGCAACCGGGCCGCCCTGCCCGTCACGAAACGGGGCGGTTCACAACCGGGCGGCTCGGGACAGGCCAGGTCAGACCGGGCGATTTCACCCGTCGTCGCAGATGGCCCCGATCAGACCGGCAAGGGTGCAGATCGTGCGGAACGCCGCCTGCCGCGTCTCGTCCGATTGTTCCTGTTTCCAGGTGAGAATGGCGGTTTCAGTAACGCGCGCGGCATCGCCGAGGGCAGCGTAGCCAAGCGTCTTGCCGACCCCGGCGATCCGGTGGGCAATGAACTGGGCTTCGTCCATTGCGGCATCCGGCAGCACCGCCGCACCCCGGAGCCTGATGCGATCGAGCTTTTCACGGTATTGCTGAAGCCGCCCGGCGAACTCGATCCGGCTTTTGCGGACCGCCGCCTCGACGGCCGCGAACACACCGGTGGGGCTGGCGGGGGGCATACCGCCGGCGGGGGGCAGGCCGGTCGTCGCCGGCGCGGGCGCATCGTCGCCCCGCAGCCCTGCCCGATACCGTTCCTTGCCGGATGCCGCCGCGCCCCCGACACTTCCGGAGCAGCTTCTGCGCCCGACCGCCGAACCAGCGAGCCGCGCGGTGGCGCTGTCGTTGCGGTCGCTGTCATGCATTGGAACAACTCACGGACACCTGGCCGGGCCGGGCCAGCCCCAGAAGACTGGCACTGTCGCCATCGTTACCCTGCACCGCTGCAACCGTACCGGGGGCGGGTTTCCTTGTCGTCCGGGGAGCGTTTGGGAAAAGCCTGGTCGACCCCTTCATCCTGTGCTTGAGCGCGTTGGAATCGCGCTTCATGAAGGCCCCCGGCTTGCGCTTTGCCCCTGCACCGGAGCCGCGCAGATTGTCGCCGATCTCGGTGTTGAGCTGGTCGCGCAGCATTTCCCTGAACTCATTGCGCAGGCTCTCCTCGCGCGCTTCCCGGACACTGCATATCTTGCTGAACGGACGCGGCCACTGGTGCCCGTCGCCGGTTTTCGTCTCGTGGCGCATCAACGGATCGGCCGCCAGGCGGACCCTTTCGACCGCATGCCAGATCGCCTTCGACAATTCGCCGCGGGTGGGCAGCCGGACCGGAACGGCCGGGCCGATCACCAGTTTCGCCTCTGCCGGCAGCGAAGCTGCGTGTTTTCCTTCGCCCGGCTCGATCTCGAAAACAAGCTCACACCCCAGCTGTTTCAATACATGCTGGCCCTTGCGCGGAATCACCCCCACGAATTCGCCTTCACCACGATAGGTGATGAACGCCTCGTGTTTGTCGAGCTTGCCGATCAGCGAGGCCGCGGCGGTGGCCAGAAGGTTCTTGAACTCGAGCGGCGGCAGCTTGCGATACAACTCACGGACATTGCGGATCCTGGCCGCAAAGACGGTCGAGAGAAACAGCACGCCGCGACCGGTCTGGTAGAGGTAGTTTTCAAAGGCCGGATAGCGCAGCAAGCGGTCCATCCTGCCCAGATCAATGGCATCCTCGAGATCATAGCGGGTCGACCGGTCGAGCACGTCGATCAGGCTGTCGACAACGCCCGCCGTTCTGGCCAGCGACCTGCGCTCGCGCATCAGCTGTTCGGCGAGGCCGAGGCGAACGACAATCTCCGTCGGGTCGATGGGCTTTGACAGATAGTCGGAGGCTCCGGCGGCAAATGCACGGTCGATGAAGGATTTCTCCGACATCGCGGTCAGCATCAGAATCGGCGTGCGGGCGTATTGCGGGATTTCCCGGATCCTGGCGCAAAGCGTGATCCCATCCATCCCGCGCATCTGAATGTCGAGCATGAAGCACTCGAACGGCACATGGGCTTCACCGATCACCTCAAGCGCGCGTTCGGCGGAGGTACAGGTTTGCACCTCGCCATATTCGGCGCTTTCGAGGATTTCGACAAGAAGACCGAGGACAATGCTGTCATCGTCGACCGCGAGAATTTTCATGGCCAACCATCCGTTCTATTGGGCACCGGGCATACGCCCCCACCAGTTGTTCCTTCCCCGCTCGGAAAGTATGCATTCGGTCCCGCCCGGAGTGTTGCCGGGGAAATTGCCGATTCGGAGGCAAGGACGCGACAACTTCATGCTGCGCCCCAATATCTTGAAAAATCGCTAAAGCCTCCGCACCCGAAACGAAAAACCGGCGCCGAAGCGCCGGTTCTGCTCCTGTTCCGGGTGGCAGGCCAGGGTCAGTGCAGGGTTTGCGCCACCTTGAAAAGCGCCGCCTGGCTGCGGGTGCCGTCGATTTCGAACCGGCGCCCGACCGGCACTGCCTCGAGGTCGAGCCGCCTCAGCCAGCGTGCAAACACCGCCGGCACGATGCCGATCACATGGGTTGCGCCTTCCCGCCCCGCGGTCATCGCCATCTGCTGCATCAGCAATCCCTGAACCTGCGCCCGCCGCAGCGCCGGCACCTCGCCGGTGATGAACAGCCGCGACGCCTCCCAGACCCTTTCGTCGACCGGTGCGTCAAGGAACAGAACATCTCTCGGGATCGGATGCAGCAGGCCAAGCTGAGCATCGCGCAGCATGTAGGAATAGATCCCGCAACGCGCCTTTGTCGGCATCAGCCGGACGCCGCCGAGGATGCGTCCGAACTCATGGATCACCACCCAATGGGCATAGGGGGTATCGTACTGGTCGAATTCCATCCCGTCGACGGAGGGAATGTTCCATTTGAGGGTGTCGATGAAGATCTGCTTGCGCGCTTCCAGGTAGCTCACCAGCAGATCGCCATGCTGGCTCATGGTGCGGAAGGTGATTGTGGTCGCGTGAATATGCCGGTCGATCTCCGGCACAGAATCGGGCGGGGTGGGCGTCAGGCCCGGGAACCGGGCCGAAGCCAACGGCCCCGCGGCCCCGGATTCCAGCTTCGGAAATACCCAGGCCTTGCTGTCATTTGTTTCGATCGCCCCCGGCATTGCTCGTCCCCCGTCTTCGTTGCGGTGCTGGGGCATTTACCGGAAGCGGAAAAAATTGTTCAACAGGAAAACCGCAATCCCGCCAAAATGCGGCCATATTTGCCGCTTTGCAAACGACCAGGGCGAAAGCCCTTGTTTTCATGGGGAAATCAGGAGACAGGCGGTCGCCATGCACAGCTCCGGCCAAGCCAAAGGGGGCGCTTCTCCGCCGGGGCCGCCGGGCATCAGGAGACTGAAAAAGCTCGATGAATCACAAACGCCGCATCTGGAGAACGAAAGCTGCGGCACAACCTCAGGGACTGGTCGATTTCCCGTTCAGATTGAGCGCGGGAGACCCTGGCCGCGCCGGAAACGCCCCCGAATCGGGCGCCGCGCGGGCGCACCCGCCGCCCCTGCCGCTCCATGAGGCACCTGATTCTCCTGCCCCTGCCGGGCAGCTTTCAGGAGCGCCGCCACACCGGGTTCTCAGGCCGCGGGCTCGCCCGTGCCGCTCCAGGCGGCGGTGCTGCCGCCGCGGCGGACGGGTTGCAGGATGGGCCGTTTGCCCTCGCGGCGCTCGCCCGTACCCAGGATCTGGTTCTCGGCACTCTCGACGGCCAGCGACAACGCCGCAAGCACGCTGGCATCGGAACCGCTGCCAAGCGGGATCTGCTCGCCCACATAGAGGGTGGACGGAAACCGCCCAAGCGTCGGGTGCACCACCCGGTGCCGTTTGTTCAGCGCCTTCTGGATCGCGTTGCGCCGCCCTTGCAAACGGCGGTCGGGAATGCACAGAAACAGCCCGTCACCCCGATAGGAGAGGATCCCGCCGACATTCAGCAGGGTATCGCAGATTTCTTCCGCAACGTCATGAATCACGCGATGGAAAGCCTGATCGCTGAACTTCGCATGGATCTGCTCGACCCCGCCGACCTTCACCGCGATGACCGACACCCGGTAGAGCCGCCGGCTGACGAGCTGGCGAACGTAGTTTTCGAATTCGCTGAAGTCGATGGCGCGATCAATATCGGGCAACGAGATCGGATCGCTCAGCATGGTCCTCGGTGCATCCGACGCGGCAGCTTCGGCACGGTCCTTGGCATGGGCGGCGTTTTCGGCGGCGTGGATGCGGAACTGAAGGTCGTAGAAGTCAAACGGCTTGGTTACATAATCGGTCGCCCCCGCCGCAAAGGCGCGGTCGACGTGATCCTTGTCTTCCATCGCCGTGAGCATGATGATCGGGGTGTGGCGGTGTTCGGGACGTTCGCGGATGAACTCGACCAGAGTGATGCCGTCGACCCCGGGCATCTGGATGTCGACCAGGAAGCATTCGAAGGGCACCGCGCCCTGCCCGCTGTCGGCCTCTATCGCCGCAAGCGCGTCGCGCGCGGAAGACACGGAACGGACATCGTGCTGCGCGGACAGACTCAGGTATTGCGAGACGAGCTCGAGAATTGCCGGATCGTCGTCGATCACCAGAACTTTCATACCGCCCCCCTTTGGCCGGTCTAGTTTGGCGAATGGCTAGCCCTGAATTGCGGCAGTGCTCTGCCAAACCAGAGACGAAATCTGGGGCTTTCCGGGGTGTTTCGTTAGAATACCCCTGTTAACGGTATCAAACCGGCACAGAGGGCGGGATTGGCGCGGATGCAGCGACTGACCGGCTGAAGCCCGGCCGGTTCCGGGTTGCGTCCAGGGGTTTCCGGCAGGGGTTTCCGCCAGAGGGCCGGACCCCGCAAGGCAAAGACCCGCCCGGCGCCCGGGCGGGTCAGTGAGGCAGCCTCGGTCCGGATCAGACCTCGGCGCCGGAGAAGCCCTCCTCTCCGGCCAGTGCGGCATAGGCCTGCGGCCAGAGCGGTTCGGCCACATCGGCGGAAAACGCCACCTCGCGCTCCCAGACGAAGGCCGCGCCGCCCTGGAAGGCATCCCGGCTCAGAAAGCCCCGGAACAGCGCCCGCGCCGGGACATCATGATTGCTGACCTCGACGCTGTTGAGCCGGATGTAGCATTCGCGCTCTTCGCCGAACTGGGTGGAAACGGTTTCACTGATCGCCATTTGTGTTCTCCTATGCGTCGATCGCGCCGAACGGTTTGAAAACGGCCGTGCTTCCGGCCGTGCCTGAGGTGGTGCAGATCCACCCCGCCTTGCCGCCCGCTGAGGGCGAAGTGGAATAGACGATGTCGCCTCTGGCGTAGCTGCCGCCGGAGGGCACCGAAGCGGCCGCGGTATGGCGCCGTTCGCCCACCGCAAAGCCCATCCTGCCGAAATCCATGAGCCCCACAGGCGCCCCCCGGGCATTGGCTTCGTCGTAGATGACGAAGGACCGTGTGGCATGAAGGTTGTTGCCGTTGAACTCCCAGAAACCGCCGGCCTTGTCGTATTGCAGCCTCCAGGTGACTCCGGCATTGCCGAACCGGCAGCTCCAGGCCGCAAGCAGCCCCTTGGTGTTGCCCAGGGTGGAATGTACCGTATCCCCGGCCTCGGTATGGCTGGTTGCGCTGATCGCCGAGGTGCCGGGGCGCAGCGCCACCGGACCGGTCTGCGGTTCCACCTTGCCGATCGAATCTCCGAGAATCGAGGACGGCCGGACGATCCGCGAGCCGCCGCCGGTCACCCCGGTCGCCCCTTCCGCATAACAGCCGATGAACACGTTGCGCGCATTCGCGTTGTCGGTCAGGTAGTGCAGGAACGGATAGCTGCTCTCCTGGCCCGCGCGGCTCTCATGGTAGCGCATACCGGTCCGGATCGCCGGACGGTCGGGCCCGTCGCTCCATTCCTCCCAGAAGCTCTGCCAGTCCGCCCCCGTCACCGGCAGGGTATTTTCGGCTGATACATGGTCGCGAATGCAGCGGTATCTCTTGCCATCGCTGCCGGTTCCGTAGGCACGCATGCCCGGCATTGCCGAATGCGCGGCAATCCAGGTGTTGCCGAGAAAGGAACTGTCGTAGAAGTTTATCCGTCCGTTGACATTGGCATCGCAACCGATCGCCTCGCCCGCATTGACGTCGGCCCCGTCGATGAAAAACCCGTCCCGCCCGTTGCGGTTGGAGCGGCAGCGCTCCAGGGTCCAGAGATTGGCGTTCTTCGGCGGTGTCGCGGCGGCGGTGGCCTCGATGTGGAACCCGTCCCCGGGGAAGCCCTGAACCGATACCCGCACGCAGACGCCGCGGGCATCCATCACCACGCCGTGCCCGGTGCTGTCGGAATTGTCGCCCCGGCATTCGATCTGCACATCCTGAAGGATCGAGTCATCCGCCCAGCCGCCGCTGGTGGAGGTCGCCGCGCGGCAGAAGCGGATGCCGTTGGTGCCCGGCGGGAAACACAGCCTGGTACAGCTCGCCGTGCCCTTGAACGGGCTGCCCTTGGCGCCGTAGATACCGCCCTGCCAGTCGAACTCCAGCTCCTGCGCGCAGTAAATCTCGCCCGCCGGAAGGATCAGATTGGCAATGGCGTTGTCGCGGCAGGCATCCGCCGCCTGGCGGAGCTTCGCGAAATCGTCTGTTACCCCGTCATTCGCGATGCCGAAGGCGGCCAGGTGATAGGCCTCACCGGCGACCGGCAGGACATAGAGCTTCACCCCGCCCGCGGTTTCCAGATGATGGTCGGTGGCGCTGCTTTCGGCCACCTCGTAGGCAAACCCCTCTGCAAGCGTGGTGATCCGGGCGCCCGCACCGGCGGTATTGATTTGGCCCGGTTCGTAGCTCAGCAGGCTGTCGGCCAGAAGTTCGGCAAGGCTGGTGCGCCAGGTGCCCGACACCCGCAGGCTGGTCGCCGCATCGGTCCGGGCATCCTGAAGCGCGCGGGTTATCTGGTCGAGCTGGTCTTCGAGGCTTGTCGCGGTCGAGGCAAGCCCCTGCCAGAGTTGCACCACCTCGGTGTTGCGCCTGATCTCCAGGGTCGCGCCGTCATGGGCAGCAGCCGCCGCCGCGGTGAGGAAGACCGTGCCGGAGGAGGCGGGGCCTTCCGGCACCACCTCGTAGTCGGCGGCGTTCAGCGCCTGTGAAATGCCGTCGGAAACGGTCGCAACCTTCAGCTCGCCGGCGGCCCCATAGGCATAGGGCACGTCATAGGGGCCGATACCGGAAATCGTGTAGTGCGGGGCCGGGGAAAAGGCATGGGTGGTCACGGGGAGGGTACCTCGGTTCTTGGGCAACGGTTTCAGGGCCGCACCCTGGCGACAAACCGGTAAACTTGCGTTTACCCGGCGCGCGCTGCCCCCCGGGGGGCGCCGGCGTTGCATTCGCCGCCGTTCTGGGGTCTTCTGCCAGCGGATTGCAGGCTCCCCGATTGCAGGCCCCATGCCCGACCTTTGCACCGATCTTGCGGGCGGCATCGCCCTTTGCCCCTCGCCGCCGCATCGCGGCGTGCTTGGCCTCGTGCGGGCGGCGGCGGGCATCCCGGCGGGCGGGCCACTCACGCAGGATCTTGCGGCCAGCGATCCGGCGGATCTGCTGCGCATCGCGGTGCAGTCCTGCGCCCATGTGGTCATCGCCAGCGGGTTCGAACGCGCCCCGGATCTTGCCGCGGCCTTGCCGCGCGACTTGACAATCGTGTTTCACGAGCTCGGCGCCGCCAACCTCACCCGCAACGCCGCGATCCGCGAACAACTCGCCGTGCTCGGTGGGGTTCTGCACCGGGCGGGGCTCAGGGGGGTGGTGCTGAAGGGGGCCGCCGAACTGCTCGACCCGCTGTTTCCCAACCCCGCCTTCCGCTTTCTCAGCGATGTCGACCTGCTTCTCACAGAAGCCGAAGCCGGAGCCGCTTTCGCGGCGCTGACCGGGGCCGGCGCCATTCCCCGCGACGATGCCGCGCGCCCCGGTCACCATCACCTCGCCCCGCTCTACCATCCCGACTGGCCGGTGCCCGTGGAGCTGCACAAGCGGCTCGGGCCTGTCCGGCACGCCGCACATCTGACCGCCGCACTCCATGAGACCGCGCGCGACGCCGCCCTTCCCGGCCTCGCCCTGCCCACCCCGCCGCACCGCCTCGCCCATGCGGTGCTGCACGCCCAGTTGCCGTGGCGGCAGCGGATGGGGGAGTTTTCGCTGCGCGATGCGCTGGAGTTCGAGCTTCTGACCCGGGCGCTTGCGCCCGCGGAGGTTGCCGAAGCCCGGGCGCTGTTCACCGCCGGCAATCCTCTCAGCAAAGACGCCCCCTGGGAGGCCCTCGACGCCGCCCGCTGCCTCGTCTTCGGGCAGACCGCCGGGATCGACGCCTTGCCCCCGCCCGCCCGGCGCTGGGCCGAAAAGGCCCTCACCCGGTTCGGACAGCCCAGGCGGCGGCGCCTCGCCCGGCTGGGCTGGGATCTCGGCCGCTACGGGCACGACTTCCTGCGCGACCCCGACCGGCGCCGCCACTTTCTCAGCCAGCTGGCAAGCCCCGGGGGGCTGCGCCGCGCCCTCGCCGCCCGCCGCGACCGGACCCGGCGCCTCCCCTGACGGGGTATTGAGGGGCGCTGAGGGGATTTTGAGGGGCAAGAAACGGCAACACTCCTCGTTTCAACCTCAGATTGTCCTCGCGAATGCCACAATCCGCCTCTATATGGCTGTGCCGTGCCCCGGGACATCCCCCGGGGAAGGATACCAAGGGAGCCGCCGATGCGCCGCCTGAACGTTGTGGTTTCGGTCAATGCCGCGTGGAACATCTGGAACTTCCGCCGGCCGGTGATCGAGCATCTTCTGGCCGAGGGCCACCGGGTGACGGTGCTTGCCCCGCCCGACGACAGCACCGCCGATCTCGAGGCGCTCGGCTGCCGGTTTGTGCCGCTCAGAATGGATGTGAAAGGCTTCAACCCCCTCGCCGACGCCCGCCTCACCCTGCGGCTGTGGCGGCATTTCCGCCGCCTGAAACCGGACGTGATCCTGAGCTACACGATCAAGAACAACATCTTCGGCGCCTTCGCCGCCAAGGCGCTGGGCATTCCGTTTCTGCCCAATGTCTCCGGCCTCGGCACCGCCTTTCTGTCCGGGCGGATGGTGCAGACTGTTGCCGAAACCCTTTACCGGCGGGCCTTCGCGCGGCTCCCGGTGGTGTTCTTCCAGAACGGGGACGACCGCGCCCTGTTCACCGGCCGCTGTCTTCTGCGCGCGGAACAGGCCAGGCTCCTGCCCGGCTCCGGCATCGACCTCACCCGCTTCGCCCCGGCCCCTTACCCGGCAGAAACCGAAGCGCCGGTGTTTCTGATGATCGCACGGCTGTTGCGCGACAAGGGCACGGTCGAATTCGTCGAGGCGGCGCGGCGGGTGAAGGCAGAGATGCCCGGGGCGCGGTTTCAGCTTCTGGGCCCGATCGGCACCGGAAACCGCACCGCCATCGACCGGGCGCAGGTGGAAGCCTGGGTGGCGGAAGGGGTGGTGGACTATCTCGGCACCACCAACGACGTGCGCCCTTGCATCGCCGCAGCCGCCTGCGTGGTGCTGCCCTCCTACCGCGAAGGCGCGCCGCGCACCCTGATCGAGGCCGCCGCCATGGCCCGGCCGCTGATCGCCACCGACGTGCCCGGCTGCCGCGCCGTGGTCGACCGCGATGCCACCGGGTACCTTTGCGAAGTGAAAAACGCCGAAAGCCTCGCCGAGGCCATGCGGCGCTTCCTCGCCCTCTCCGGGGAAGCGCGGGCGGCGATGGGCCGTGCGGGACGGGCGAAGATGGAGCGCGAATATGACCAGGCCATTGTCGTCGCCGCTTACCGCGAGGCCATATCGGCGGTGACCGGGCGGGCACAGGATGCAACGCCCCGGGCAACCGCCCCGGCCTCCGGCATCCGGCACATGAGGGCTGACCTATGAGCCGGGCGAGAAACCAGCGCGATGACCGGCCACGCGCATATGGCGCACGGGCACATGCCAAAGCCGGCAGCCAGGCACCTTTCCGGTCTTGCACCGTTTCTCAAGCCGCCCCAACCCAGCCGGCCACACCAGCCGGACAACGGCCCTTCGCCGGCCACGGCAACCATACGCTCTGACCCAACAGCGAACAGGAACACATCGTGACCGCCTCCCCAACCCGCGTTCTCATCACCGGCACCGCCGGTTTCATCGGCTTCCACCTCGCGCGGCTGCTGCTCGCCGAGGGGTTCGAGGTGCATGGCTATGACGGGATGACCGATTACTATGACGTCACCCTCAAGCAGCGCCGTCACGCGACGCTGGCGCAAAACCCCGGTTTCGCCGCCACCGAGGGCATGCTCGAAGATCAGGCGCTGCTCGACAGGGTGGCCGACGATTTCCGCCCCGAGGTCATTGTCCACCTCGCCGCTCAGGCGGGGGTGCGCTACAGCCTCGAAAACCCCCGCGCCTATCTCGAGTCCAACGTGACCGGTACCTTCAACGTGATGGAAGCCGCCCGCCGGCTCGAGGTAAAACATCTGATGATGGCCTCGACCTCCTCGGTCTATGGCGCCAACACCGAGATGCCCTTCACCGAGACCGAGAAGGCCGACACCCAGCTCACCATCTATGCCGCCACCAAGAAGGCCAACGAGAGCATGGCGCACGCCTATGCGCATCTGTGGAACCTGCCGACCACGATGTTCCGTTTCTTCACGGTCTATGGCACCTGGGGCCGGCCCGACCTTGCGCTTTACAAATTCGTCGACGCGATCCTCGATGACCGGCCGATCGACATCTACAACCACGGCGAGATGTACCGCGATTTCACCTATGTCGACGATCTGGTCCGCGGCATCCGGCTGCTGATCGACGCGGTGCCGGTGCGTCCCGCCGCCCCCGAAGACATCGAGCCCGGCGACAGCCTGTCGCCGGTGGCGCCCTGGCGGGTGGTCAATATCGGCAATTCCGACAAGGTGCGGCTGCTCGATTTCATCGACGCCATCGAAGACGCGCTCGGCAAGAAGGCGATCCGCAACTACATGCCGATGCAGATGGGCGACGTGCCCGCCACCTGGGCCGATGCGGCGCTGCTCAAGCGCCTCACCGGCTATCGCCCGGAGACCGACTTCCGCGTCGGAATCCGGCAATTCGTCGACTGGTTCAGAGACTATTACGGGAAATGAACGACATGAGCAGTGTTGAAGGAACCATCGCCATCATCGGGCTGGGCTATGTTGGCCTGCCGCTTGCGGTCGAGTTCGGCAAGCGCCGCGCGGTGATCGGGTTTGATCTGAAGCCGGAGCGCATCGCCGAGCTTGAGGCAGGCAAGGATCTGACGCTCGAGGTGGACGAGGCCGAACTCGCCGAGGCGACGCATCTGCATTACACTTCCGACCCCACTGATCTGGCGGCGGCGACGATCCATATCGTCACCGTCCCGACCCCGATCGACGCCCACAAACGCCCCGATCTCACCCCGCTGCTGAAAGCCTCCGAAACCGTCGGTGCCGCGCTGAAGAAGGGCGACATCGTGATCTACGAGAGCACCGTCTACCCCGGGGCCACCGAGGAAGATTGCGTGCCGGTGCTGGAGCGCGCTTCGGGGCTGAAATTCAACGAGGATTTCTTCTGCGGCTATTCGCCCGAGCGGATCAACCCCGGCGACAAGCAGCACCGGCTGACGACGATCCGCAAGGTCACCTCCGGCTCGACGCCGGAAACCGGCGCGAAGGTCGACGCGCTTTATGCGGAAATCATCACCGCCGGCACCTACCTCGCCGAAAGCATCCGCGTCGCCGAAGCCGCCAAGGTGATCGAAAACACCCAGCGCGACCTCAACATTGCGCTGATCAACGAGCTGGCGATCATCTTCGAGCGCATGGGCATCGACACCGAAGCGGTGCTGAAGGCGGCGGGCACCAAGTGGAACTTCCTGCCGTTCCGCCCAGGGCTGGTCGGCGGGCACTGCATCGGGGTCGACCCCTATTATCTGACCTACAAGGCCGAGGCCACCGGCTACCACCCGGAGGTGATCCTCGCGGGCCGGCGGATCAACGACGGCATGGGCGCCCATGTTGCCGCGCAGATGGTCAAGGCGATGCTGAAACGCCGCATTCAGGTCAACGGCGCGAAGGTGCTGGTGCTGGGCCTGACCTTCAAGGAAAACTGCCCCGATCTGCGCAACACCCGTGTGGTCGATGTGGTGGCCGAGCTGGCGGAATTCGGTGTCGAGGCCGATGTGCACGACCCCTGGGCCGATGCCGCCGAGGCCCGCGCCGAATACGGGCTCGATCTGGTCGCCTCCCCCGAAGCGGGCGCCTATGACGCGGTGCTGCTGGCGGTGGCGCATGACGCCTACCGCGAGATGGGGGCAGACGCCTTGCGCGGCTTCGGCAAGGCGGCGCATCTGTTCTTCGATCTGAAAAGCGTGTTTGCGCCGGACGCGAGCGACTGGAGGCTTTGAGGCCGATGACGACATCTGCCTTCATCGGCCGGCAATTGCGCGTAGGGGGGCCCGACGAGGCCGCGCCCCCTGCCCGCCCACCAAAACCCTTTTCAAAAACCTCTCCGGCCTCGCCGCCAAAGCTCCTGACAAGCCTCCGCGGCCTCCTCAAGAAGGCCAACTCTCAGGTTCTGCGCCTCGCATGGCTTCTGGGCGGACAGAAGGAACATCGCGCCTCGGGCAAAGCCGTGCCTGCGGGGGGCTTCATCTCCGAACAGGCCACGCTGGTCTTCCCCGAGAACATCGCCCTTGGCGAAGACATCCAGCTGATGCCCGGAGCCCGGCTGATCGCCGCCGGCATGCCGCCCTGGCTCGAGGCCGCCGGACGGATCGCGATCGGCGCCGGCTCGCTGGTACGCGAAGGCGCGATCCTGCAAAGCTACGGCGGGCATATCACCATCGGCAGAGGCTGCACGGTCAACCCGTATTGCATCCTGCAGGGAAACGGCGGCATCACCATCGGCGACGACACGCTGATCGCGGCCCATGTGACGGTGTTTTCGGCCAATCACGTCTTCGACGATCCCGCCCGCCGCATCCGGGCACAGGGCGAGATGGCGAAGGGGGTGAAGATCGGCAATGACGTCTGGATCGGTGCCGGAAGCACCATTCTCGACGGCGTGACCATCGGCGACGGCGCGGTCGTGGCGGCGAGGTCGGTGGTCAACCGCGACGTGCCGGGCATGGCCGTGGTGGCGGGCGTTCCGGCGAAGATCATCAGGTACAGGGGTGAAACACATGGCCGGTAAGAAAACCGGCGGGTCTCGGGCCGCCCTGGCGCAGATGCTTCCGGAACCCGAATTCATGGAATTCGTCTTTGCCTGGGCAAAATTCGTCCGGGTGCGCCGCCGCCTCCCGTCGCGCCGCCGGATGATGTTCCGCACGAAAATGTCACCGGAAATCCCACACCCCCTGCCGATCTGTTCGACCGGCAGGGAATATGTCAAAAAGCTGGCAAAGGCCGAATTCCTGCGATGAGCCGGGTACCGACGCTCTACATCACCCGCAACGGGTTGCTCGAACCGCTGGGCCAGAGCCAGGTGTTCGGCTACCTGCGCGGGCTGTCGCGGGATCATGCGATCACCGTCATTTCCTACGAAAAGGACGAGGACTGGGCCGACAGGGCGCGGGTCGCGGCGCTCAGGGCGGACTGCGACCGGCTCGGCATCCGCTGGCTGCCGCAACATTTCCGGCCCCGCCCCCGGATCATCGCACCGGCGCTCAGCATGCTGCGCATGGTCTGGCTGCTGCGCCGCGAAGTCCGCGGGCAGAAGGCGCGGCTGATCCATGCCCGCTCCTACATCCCCGCCGCCGTCGCCCGGGTGGTCGGGCGCATCACCGGGGTGCCGTTCATCTTCGACATGCGCGCGCTCTGGCCGGAAGAGCTGATCACCGCCGGGCGGCTGAAACGCGGTTCGGTGATGCACAAGGCGATTGTCCGGGCCGAACGCGCCTGTCTGCGTGACGCGGGCGCGGTGGTGGCGCTGACCCATGCCGCAGCCGGGCATCTGCGGCGCAGCTATCCGGACGACCTCGCCGGGCAGCGATTGGCCATCATACCCACCTGTGCCGATCTCGCCCGTTTCGTGCCCGCTGAAAAGCCGCCGGAAACCCCGGTCTATGGCTGCCTCGGCACCATGCTCAGCGGCTGGTTCCGCATCGACTGGCTCAAGGCCTTCCTTGAGGTTGCCGCCCGGCGCGATCCCGGGGCGCGGTTCGAACTGACCACCCGCGACGATGCCCGCGCCCTGCGTGAGGCCATCGGCGGCGGCGGCGCCTTGCAGGAGAAAATCACCATTGCCCCCAGCGCGCCCGACCGGGTGCAGGAGGTGTTGCAGGGGCAGAAAGCCTCGGTGATGTTCTATGCCGGGGGCGAGGTCTCAGAGCTCGGCCGCTCCCCCACCCGCCTCGCCGAGATCCTCGGCTGCGGCCTGCCGGTTGTGGCCAACGCAGGCGTTGGCGACGTGGCCCGGGTGGTGCAGGAAAACCGCGTGGGCGTGCTGGCCGAAGGGCCCTCGCCCCTACAGATGGAGGCCGCATGGGAGGCACTGCAGGAGTTGATGCGGGATCCGGAGCTTGCGGCGCGCTGCCGCCGCACCGCAGAAAAGCTGTTTTCGCTGAAAACCGGCACCGAAGCCTATGCCCGCCTCTATGAGGAGGTGCTCGGCACACCCGGCCCTGAACAGGCGTGAGCGCAGGATGTATGGCCTGACAGGACACCGCCCCGGCACGCCGCAAGCGCCCGACGCCATGCGCGCGCCGGCCGCCCGGATGGCCAGCCGGATCGCTCCTCGCGGCCGCGACGCAGGCAGGGCCGGGGCAGGGACGCCGCTGTCCCGCGCCCGGCAAGGGCGCCTGTCCGGCCGCCACGACCGGGCCCACCGGTCATGTATCGCATTGATGTTCCAGTCCTGGCGGGAGCGGACCGCATGAAGCTCCTCGCGCTCACGAAATATGACAAGCTCGGCGCTTCCAGCCGACTGCGCACCTTTCAGTTCGTGCCAGGGCTCGAAGCGCGGGGGATCGCGGTCGAAATCGCGCCGCTGTTTGACGATTCCTATCTCGAAGCGCTCTACGAAGGCCGCAGGCCCCGCGCCACCGCACTTGCCGCGCTTGCGCGGCGGTTCGGCCAGCGCGCGGCCATGCGCCGGACCGATCTCGTCTGGATCGAGAAGGAAATCCTGCCCTGGATGCCCTGGGTAGTCGAGCAGGCGCTGTTGCCGCGGGACGTGCCCTATGTCTGCGATTATGACGACGCTGTGTTTCACAACTACGACCTGCATCGCTCGGGGCTGGTACGCCGTCTTCTGGGCCACAAGCTCGACCGGCTCATGGCCGGTGCCGCGCTGGTGGTGGCGGGCAACGATTACCTCGCCGCGCGTGCCCGGACCGCAGGCGCCGTCCGGGTCGGGGTCGTGCCGACGGTGGTCGATACCGGCAGATATGCCACCCGCAACGCCGGGCCAGCCGGTACGCCGCTGAACGTCGGCTGGATCGGCTCGCCCAGCACCTGGGATGCCTACATGCGCCCGCGCCTCGACATGTTCGCCGCCAGTGCCGCGCGCCACGGTGCAAGGCTGCTCGCCGTCGGTGCCAGCCCGACCGAACACCCCCGGCTTGACATCCGCCCGTGGTCGGAAGCGAATGAGGTCGCGCAGATCCAGCAAATGGACATCGGCCTGATGCCGCTGTCCGACACCCCCTGGGCGCGCGGCAAATGCGGCTATAAACTCATTCAATACATGGCCTGCGGCCTGCCGGTGATCGCCTCGCCGGTGGGGGTCAATACAGAGATCGTCGAGCATGGGGTGAACGGTTTCCTCGCCAGCAGCGATGCCGAATGGCAGGAGGCGCTCGACAGGCTGTTGACCGACCCTGCCCTGCGCCGCGCCATGGGTGCCGCCGGACGGCGAAAGGTCGAACAGCGCTACAGTCTTCAGGTCTGGACCCCACGCCTCGCCGACATGCTGCATCAGACGGCAAAGGAGGGCCGCGGGTGATCTATGTGGCGATCTTCGTGCTGCTGATACTGCTGCGCTGGTCGCTCGCAGGCCAGCCAAAGCTCCGCGCCCAGCTCTACCCGCTGCTGCTGCTCGGATTGTTTCTGTTTTCCGCCTTCCGCTTCGAGGTCGGCTGCGACTGGTCCGGCTATTACCACCAGTTCTTCCGCTACGGACCGCTTTCGCTCAGCGAAAGCACCGCCGAACGGGAACCGGTCTGGGTCAGCCTGTTCGTGGTCCAGACCTGGCTGGGGCTGCCCTATCCCTGGATCAACGTGGTTGCGGCGTTCATCTTTTTTCTCGGCGCCCATGTGCTTGCCCGGCGCCAGCCCGACCCTTTCGCCTTTCTGATCCTGCTTTACCCGGTGCTGATCATCAACCTGGCCATGTCCGGCATCCGCCAGGCGGCGGCGATCGGCATCATGATGATCGCCTTCGCTGCCTTCTCCGACCGCCGGCTGATCCGCTATGTGGTCCTCACGATCATCGCCGCCGGGTTTCACAGCAGCGCCATGGTCTTCCTCCTGCTGACCCCTCTGGTCAAAGGCAGCTACAGCCGCAACCGGCTGGCGCTTGCCGGTTTTCTCGCCGTTCCGGGGGCGCTCGTCCTGCTCTCCGGCAAGGCCGCCGAAACCGCCGCCGAGCGCTATGTGAACTCCGGGATCGACGCCGCGGGAGCCGCCTTCCGGGTCGGACTGGTGTTTCTGACCGGGCTTTGGTTCGTCACCATTCAGCGCCGCGCCTGGCGCCACAGCTGGCCGGGCGACTTCCGTATCGTCTCGGTCAGCGCCCCGATCATGCTCGCCATGATCGCCCTGGTGCCGGTCTCGTCGGTGATCGCCGACCGTCTTGCCTATTATCTGATCCCGGCTCAGGCGATGATGTTCGCCCGCACCCCCTGGCTGCCGATCGGCTCCGAAAAGGCCCTGAAGACAGCCCTCCCCTACCTTGTGCTCCTGGCGATGCTTGGGGTCTGGACCGTATATTCGTGGCATTTCAGGCAATGCTACATACCCTACCGGTCCTGGCTCTTCGGCTACCCCGACCACGCGCTGTACAGCTATTGAGCGCACCCGGTTGACCGGAGAAAGCAGGCCTGTAATCTGGGCGCCGCAACGCAACGTACGCTGAGCGCGGTCCGGGCCTGACACCCGGGCAACCGCGGCGCCTTGGCCCCTTCGTTTTCATCGTTGCAACGAACATCCCGGGGGCCGGCACAGAGGGCCAACCGCGATGAAAACCATCATCGAACCGTTCCGCATCAAATCCGTCGAACCGATCCGCATGACCACGCGCGAGGAGCGCGAGGCGCTGATCCGCGACGCCGACTACAACCTCTTCGCCCTGCGCTCCGAAGACGTGATCATCGACCTGCTGACCGATTCCGGCACCGGCGCCATGTCGTCGGCGCAATGGGCCGCGATGATGCGGGGCGACGAGAGCTATGCCGGCTCGCCGTCGTTCTACCGTTTCGAGGCGGCGGTGAAAAACCTCATGCCCTTCGCCCATGTGATCCCCACCCATCAGGGCCGCGCCGCCGAGGCGATCCTGTTCGCCATGTTCGGCGGGCCCGGGCGCAAGGTGCCCTCCAACACCCATTTCGACACCACCCGCGGCAATATCGAAGCCTCCGGCGCCGAGGCCCACGACTTCGTGATCGACGAAGGCCGCGACCCGCTGAGCCAGCATCCGTTCAAGGGCAATATGGACCTCGCCAAGCTCGAAGCCTGGCTTTCCGAACATGCCGACAGCGTGCCCTGCGTGATGCTCACCATCACCAACAATGCCGGCGGCGGCCAGCCGGTGAGCCTCGAAAACATCCGCGGCACGGCCGAAATTGCCCACCGGTTCGGCAAGCCCTTCTTCATCGACGGCTGCCGCTTCGCCGAAAACGCCTGGTTCATCAAGCAGCGCGAGCCCGGTCAGGAGGCGCGGTCGATCCCCGACATCGTGCGCGATTGTTTCTCGGTGGCCGACGGCATGACCATGTCGGCCAAGAAGGACGCTTTCGGCAATATCGGCGGCTGGCTTGCGCTCAACGATGATGCGCTGGCGGCGGAGGCGCGGGCGCATCTGATCCGCACCGAGGGCTTCCCGACCTATGGCGGGCTCGCGGGGCGCGATCTCGACGCGCTGGCCCAGGGGCTCGCGGAGATCGTCGACGAGGATTATCTGCAATACCGCATCCGCACCAACGAATACATCATCGAACGCCTCGACGCGCTCGGGGTGCCCACGGTCAGGCCCGCCGGGGGCCATGCGGTCTTTGTCGATGCGCGCGGCTGGCTGCCCCACATTCCGCCGCTGGACTATCCCGGTCAGGCGCTGGCGGTGGCGCTTTACGAACTCGGCGGCATTCGCGGCTGCGAGATCGGCACGGTGATGTTCGGCCGCCACCCCGACGGCTCCGAAACCCCCGCCGCGATGGACCTCGTCCGCCTCGCAATCCCGCGCCGCACCTATACCCAGAGCCATGCCGATTACCTCATCGAGGTCTTCGAGGAGCTGGCCACGGTCAAGGACGGGCTGCGGGGTTACCGGATCACCAGGGAGCCGAAGCTGATGCGGCATTTCACCTGCCGCTTCGCACCGCTGGGGTGAGCTTTACGGGTCAGGCAGGATGAAATCCGGCCTGATCCCGCTCTGCGCAATGGCTTTGGCCACGTCGAGCCCCCTGAGCGCACCATGGCCGGTGATCAGCGCCGTGGCGAGCCCCGCCGCGGCACCGCCGAGAATGTCGGTGTGCAGCGTATCGCCCACCATCACCACCCGGGAGCGGTCCACCGGCTGGGGAAGCCGCGCCAGCGCCGCCTCAAAGGCGTTGGCGAAGGGCTTGCCGAAAAACACCGGGGCGACCCCGGCGGCATCGGCCAGCCGGTGGGCGAAATGCCCGGGCTCCAGCGACAAGCCCCGCTCCTGCGGCGCCACCAGATCGGGATTGCCGACCCAGACCGGACGGGCGCGCGCCGTCAGCGAGGCTTCCAACAGCGCCTGCCGGTTTTCGCTCCACCCCGCCGCGCTCAGCATGACAAAGCCGTCAACCGCATCGTAGACGCCCCGGTCGTCGCCCACGAAGGCCAGGCCGCGCCCCTCAAGCTCCTCCAGCCCCCATGTGTCGGGCGCGATCAGGCCGAGGCGTTCTCTGGGGCATTCTCCGGGGCGCGCCGTCAGCGCGGACAGCAGAACCTCGCGACTCGAGAGCAGGTCTTCCGGCGCGAGGGCGTAGCCGAGCCGGCGGAGTTTTTCGAGCCCCACCCGTTTCGGATAGCTCGCCGCGTTCGACAGCACCATCACCCGCTTGCCCGCCGCCTGCAAAGCCGCAATCCGTTCCGGCGCACCCGCAATCGGCGTGTCGCCGACATTGAGCACGCCGAACGCGTCGAGCAGGAAGGTGTCGAAATTGTCCGCGAGATCCGCGAGATTATTCACCGCGCGGGACTGCCGGGGAAACCGGGCCATAGGCAGCCGGGCGCGGATGGCCTCATAGGCCTCCAGCGCCCAGGCAGGGTCTTTCAGGGTCAGGACCGACACAAGTGTCAGCCGCCGAAATCGTCCAGCATGATGTCTTCGCGGTCGACGCCGAGATCGAGCAGCATGTTGATGACGGAAGCGTTCATGATCGGCGGGCCGCACATATAATATTCGCAGTCTTCCGGCGCCGGGTGGTTCTTGAGGTATTCTTCATAGAGCACATTGTGAATGAAGCCGGTATAGCCGTCCCAATCGTCTTCCGGCAGCGCGTCGGACAGCGCCACATGCCAGGTGAAATTGGGGAATTCCTTCGCCAGCTCGTCGAAATCCTCGACGAAGAACATCTCCTTTTTCGACCGCGCGCCATACCAGAAGGTGATCTTGCGATCCTTGTTTTTCAGGCGTTTGAGCTGGTCGAAGATATGGCTCCGCATCGGCGCCATGCCGGCGCCACCGCCGATGAACACCATTTCCTTGTCGGTATCGCGGGCGAAAAACTCGCCGAAGGGGCCGGAAATGGTGACCTTGTCGCCGGGTTTGAGGTTGAAGATATACGAAGACATCTGCCCCGGCGGAATACCGGTGCTGCCCGGCGGCGGTGAGGCCACGCGGACGTTGAGCATGATCATGCCCTTTTCGTCGGGGTAGTTGGCCATCGAATAGGCGCGTTCGATCGGCTCGGTCACTTTCGATTCATACTGCCAGAGATTGAACTTGTCCCAATCCTCGCGGTATTCCTCGCCGATGTCGAATTCGGTATATTTCAGCTCATGGGCCGGGGCTTCGATCTGAATATACCCGCCGGCGCGGAAATTCACGTCTTCGCCCTCCGGCAGATCCAGCACCAGCGCCTTGATGAAGGTCGCGACGTTGTCGTTCGACCGCACGGTGCATTCCCATTTCTTGACCCCGAAGACCTCTTCGGGAACCTCGATCTCCATATCCTGTTTCACCGCCACCTGGCACGACAGCCGGTCGCCCGCCGCCGCCTCGCGCTTGGTGATATGCGCCTCTTCGGTGGGCAGGATCGAGCCGCCGCCAGAATGCACCTTCACCCGGCACTGGGCGCAGGTGCCTCCCCCCCCGCAGGCCGAGGGCACGAAGAGTTTCTGCTCGGCGAGGGTCTGCAACAGCTTGCCCCCCGCCGGGACCGAGACGGTCTTTTCACCGTTGATGGTGATGTTCACATTGCCCGTCGAGACCAGTTTCGAGCGCGCCACGAGGATGATGGCGACCAGCGCCAGCACGATCAGGGTGAAGAGCACGATACCGAGGCCAAAGGTTGCCATGTTGCTTCCCCCTCAGAGTTTCACGCCGGAGAAGGACATGAAGGCCATCGCCATCAGCCCCGCGGTGATGAAGGTGATGCCAAGGCCCTGAAGGCCCTTCGGCACGTCGGAATATTTGAGCTTCTCGCGCACCCCGGCCATGGCGGTGATCGCCAGCGCCCAGCCGAAGCCGGAAGAGATGCCGTAGGTCATGCTTTCGGCGAAGTCGTAGCCGCGTTCGACCATGAACAGCGAGCCGCCGAGGATGGCGCAGTTCACCGTGATCAGCGGCAGGAAGATGCCCAGCGCGTTGTAGAGCGGCGGGAAATACTTATCGAGCACCATTTCGAGGATCTGCACCAGCGCCGCGATCACCCCGATATAGGAGATCAGCCCGAGGAAGGTGAGATCCACATCCGGGAAACCGGCCCAGGCCAGCGCGCCCGGGGCGAGCAGATAGGTCAGGATCAGATAGTTGGCCGGCACGGTGATCGCCTGCACGATCATCACCGAAATGCCGAGGCCGACGGCCGTTTCGATCTTCTTCGACACGGCGATGAAGGTGCACATGCCAAGGAAGAAGCTGAGTGCGAGGTTCTGGACGAAGATCGCCTTGACCGCGAGAGGGAAGGCCCAGATGATCAGCCCGATGATGAAGAAGGCCGAGGGCGGCAGCAGCAGAAGCCCGTTGGGCACATACCAGCCGCCGTTGTTGACCGTCTCGAAGATGGTGATGCCGAACAGCGAGCCGGAGCCGAAGAGCTCGCGGATCACGCCGACGAGCAGCAGGATCAGACCGTAGCCCATGCCGTTGCCCAGCCCGTCGATGAAACTGTCGATCGGCGGGTTTTTCATGGCAAAGGCTTCGGCCCGGCCCATCACGATGCAGTTGGTGATGATCAGCCCGACGAAGACCGAGAGCGTCTTGGAGATCTCGTAGGCATAGGCCTTGAGGATCTGGTCCACCAGAATCACCAGCGAGGCGATGATCACCATCTGCACGATGATGCGGATCGAGCCGGGGATCTGGTGGCGGATGAGCGAAATGAACATCGAGGAAAAGGCGGTCACCGAGGTCACCGCCAGCGCCATCACCATCGCCACCTGAAGCGAAGAGGTCACCGCCAGCGCCGAGCAGATGCCGAGCACCTGGAGCGTGATCGGGTTGTTGTCGACCAGCGGATCGACCAGCAGTTCCGAACGTTTGTGGGACATCAGACCTCCCCTGCCTTCAGGGTTTTCAGGAACGGGCCGAAGCCGGCTTCGCCCATCCAGAAATTGACCAGATTGTTCACGCCCGCGGTGGTGAGCGAGGCCCCCGCAAGCGCATCTATGTGGTAGTCGGCACCGGCCGGCGAGGCTTTCTTGCTGACGCTGATCTGTAGCGTGCCGTTTTCGTCGGCCAGCCGCTTGCCATGCCACAGCGCCTTCCAGCGCGGGTTGTCGACCTCGGCGCCGAGACCCGGGGTCTCGCCGTGGTCGTAGAATTGCAGGCCGAAGATGTCGTTGCCGTTTTCTTCCAGAGCGATGAAGCCATAGAGCGTCGACCAGAGCCCATAGCCGTGGATCGGCAGGATCACCTTGTCGAGCGCGCCGGTCTCGTCGCGCAGCAGATAGACGGTCACATATCGGCTCTGCCGGCCGATCGCCGCGGGGTCGTCTTCCAGCTCGATCGACAGCGCCGGGTCGTCGGCGGCGGCGCGGTCGTCGAATGTGTGGGCGTCGAACTCCTCGGTGAAACGGCCGGTGGCCAGCTCCAGCACATGCGATTCGAGCGCGGCGAAGGCCTCGCCCACATCGGCCTCGGGGTCGTAGATGCCGGCGACCTGGAGGATGTTGATCTGCTTGTCCCGGCGCGCGTTCAATTCCTGAACCGGCCGCAGCGTCACCGCGGCAGCGGAGACCACCATCGAGGCCAGAAGACAGACCGTGACGGCGACGGTGATGGTCTTGCCAACCGAATCGGGCGGCGCATCAAGAAACCGTTGGATTGGCCCTTTGCGTTCAGACATGGCGTTTGGCCCTGCGTTTGATGTTGGCCTGTACGACGACATAGTCGATCAGCGGCGAGAAGACGTTGCCGAACAGGATGGCGAGCATCATGCCTTCGGGGAAGGCCGGGTTGATCACCCGGATCATCACCACCATGAAGCCGATCAGCGCGCCGTAGATATAGCGGCCGGTGTTGGTCTGGGCGCCCGAGACCGGTTCGGTCACCATGAAGACGAGGCCGAAGGCATAGCCGCCGAGCACCAGATGCCAGTACCACGGCATGGCGAACATCGGGTTGGTGTCGGAGCCGATCCAGTTGAGCAGCACCGAAAACCCGATCATCCCCGCGAGCCCGCCGACCACCATGCGGTAATTGGCGATTTTGGTGATGAGCAGGAAGGCGAGGCCGATCAGGCAGGCGAGCGTCGAGGTTTCGCCTATCGAGCCGGGGATGGTGCCTAGGAAGCTGTCCCACCAGGTCACACCACTGGCGGCGAGCGCCTGCATGCCGTCGGCCGCGGTTTTCGCCAGCGCGGTCGCGCCGGTGAAGCCGTCCACCGGCACCCAGACCGCATCGCCCGACATCTGCGCGGGATAGGCGAAATACAGGAAGGCACGGCCCGCGAGCGCGGGGTTGAGGAAGTTTTTCCCCGTACCGCCAAAGACCTCCTTGCCGATCACGATGCCGAAGGTGATGCCGAGCGCCACCTGCCAGAGCGGCGTCGTCGCCGGCAGGATCAGCGAATAGAGCATCGAGGAAACCAGGAAGCCCTCGTTGACCTCATGTTTGCGCACCACCGCGAACAGCACTTCAAACACGCCGCCGACCGCGAGGGTGACGATGTAGATCGGGAAAAAGTAGAACGCCCCGTGGATCATGTTGACCAGCGGGTTGGCGGCGTTGAAGCCGATACCCAGCCAGCCGATGATCGCCGCCCGCCAGCCGGTGGCCTCGCCGATCTCGGCAATGGCGAGATTGGCCTGCAATCCGGTGTTGTAGAGCGCCATCAGAATGCAGGGGATGGTGGCGATCACCACATAGGTCATGATCCGCTTCATGTCGGCGTAGCTGCGCACATGCGGCGCGCCGATGGTCACGGTCTTCGGCGTGAAGGTAAGGCTTTCCACCATCTCGTAGAGCGGAAACAAGGCCTCGTATTTGCCGCCCTTGAGGAAATGCGGCTCGATCCGATCGAAGAAATTACGCAATCCCACGGGTCAGCCCTCTTTCTCGATCTTCTCAAGGCTGTCGCGCAGCGCCAGCCCGTATTCGTATTTCGCAGGGCAGGCAAAGCTCACGAGGCCAAGGTCTTCCTCGTCGAGCTCGAGCGCCCCCAGCGCCTGCGCCTGATCGGTGTCCATCACCAGAAGCGCGCGCAGAAGCTGCGTCGGCAGATAATCCTGTGGCATCAGCTCTTCGAAGGTGCCCAGCGGCACCAGCGCGCGGCGGCCGCCGTTCATGTTGGAGGTGAGCGGGTAGAGCTTGTGGCTGAAAGCGGAGCCCAGCACCGGCTGCACCGCGTATTTGTCAAACATCGGGCGGATCCAGCCCATGGGGATCTGCTTGCGGTCCTCCTCGATCAGCGAGAGTTGACGGGCGTAGCGGCCGAGATAGGCCGACGGCCCCTCGCCCATGCGCCCCGAGAGCACCGACCCCGAGATCATCCGCACCGGCAGATCGGCGGGCAGATCGCCCGCGGCCAGTTCAGCCATTGACGCGCCCGCAATGGTCCGCACCAGACGCGGATCCTTGCAGACCGGTCCGGCCAGCGAAATCACGCAGGACGGGTCAAGCCGCCCGGTCAGCAGCAGCCGCCCGATCGTGATCACGTCCTGATAGCCGATGGTCCAGACCGGCTTGTCGGCCAGGGGCGGTTCGAGGAAATGCAGATGCGTGCCCGCGAGCCCCGCCGGATGCGGGCCGGAGAAGGCCGCCGCTTCGACGCCGGGAAGATCGCTACCGGGCACCTCGGCACCGTCTTCATGGCAGAGCCAGGTCTTGCCCTCGCTGAGCTTCGCGATGGCCGCAAGCCCGGTGGTGAACGCCTCGGCCTCGGCGGCGATGAGCGGCGCCGGATCGGCCGAAAGCGGCTCGGTGTCCATCGCGGTCACGTAGAGCGCGGCCGGGCGGGTGCCGGTTTTCGGCACCCTGGAATAGGGCCGGGTGCGAAACGAGGTCCAGAGCCCGGCTTCCGCGAGTTTCGCCGTCAGCCCTTCCGGCGTGGCCGAATCGCCCACCGTCGAGAAATCGACCGGCTCGGCCCCTTTATCGGCTCCCTCGCCCGCCTCGATCTCGATCGAAATCAGCTTGCGCCGCGCGCCACGGTTGATCGCCTTCACCCGGCCGGAGACCGGCGAGACGATCTTCACGTCGGGGCTGTCCTTGTCGATCATCAGCGCCGTGCCCGCGCCCACCGGATCGCCTTCGGCAACCAGAATGCGCGGCTTCAGGCCAATGTAATCGGCGCCCAGAACGGCGTGATGCCGCACCTTGGGCGCACCGGTAATCTCGGGTCTCGGCGCACCGGAAATCGGTATGTCCAGACCTTTACGTAGCGGGAAGCGCTTCAACGTCTCAGACCTCCTGCGGAGTTTTGACCGGGTTATGGAACATGTGCGCCGGGGGCGAAAGCAGATTCTTGCCGCAGAAGGGAACGGCCTGCCAATTTCCGGCCCGAAGCCATCAGCATTCCCCCCAACAATCGGCTTGCATGCCCTTTTCACGGTTGAACTGGCGCGCGTTCTGGTCGAAAACCGCAGCCGAAGCCCGCCGAAACCGGCGAAACCCATCCCGGCCCCGAAGGGAGTTGTCGCTTGTCCGATCGCATCACGTTTACCCGCCGCAGCTTCATGATCGCGCCGCTGGCCATTGCCGCCTGCAACTCCGGCGCCGATATCGTGAAAATCATCGGTGAGACCATGGGCACCACCTACACCGTGGTGGCCGTCGATCATTCGCGTTCGGTGGGAGAGGCCGCCGTGAAACGCGAGACCGAGGCCGCGCTCGCGCTGGTGAACCGGCAGATGTCGAACTGGGATCCGGCCTCGGAAATCTCGCGCTTCAACGCCGGCGGCACCGGGGCGGTAGCGGTCTCGGCGGAGCTCGACGAGGTGATGCAGGCGGCGCGTCTGGTGAATGCGGCCTCTGCGGGCCGGTTCGACACCACCATCGGCCCGCTGATCGAGCTTTGGGGCTTCGGTGCCCGCGGCACCCGGCAGGTGCCCGGCGACGATCAGATCGCCGAGGCGCTGGCACGCTCCGGCCATGCCACGCTGGAAGTGGGCCCGGGCGCGCTGCGCAAGACCCGCCCCGAAACGCTGGTCTATCTCGCCGCCATCGGCAAGGGCTACGGCGCCGATCAGGTGGGCCGCGCGCTGAAATCCCTCGGCCTCACCGATTACATGGTCGAGATCGGCGGCGATCTGGTCACCGCCGGGCGCAATCCCGACGGGCTGCCGTGGCAGATCGGCATCGAAAAGCCGGCCTCGCTTTCCGGCGGGATCATGGATGTGGTCGGGGTGTCGGGCTACGGCCTCGCCTCCTCGGGCGACTATCGCAATTATTTCGAACGTGACGGCGCGCGGTTCTCGCATCTGATCGACCCGGTCACCGGCCGGCCTGTCACCCACAGAACCGCTTCGGCCACGGTGCTCGCCGACAACGCCATGCTGGCCGACGCCTGGTCGACCGCGATGCTGATTCTCGGCCGCGAGAAGGGCCTGGAGATCGCCGAAGCCCAAGGGCTTGCCGTGCGCTTCATCGAGCGCGACATGGCCGCCAACGAGTTGCGGTTCACCACCTCCGAGAGCGCCGCTTTCGCAACGCTGACGAGCTGAGACCATGGCGACCTTCGTCCTTGCTTTCGGCCTGCTGCTGCTGGTGGTGCTGGGGATGTCGTTCGGCGTCATCTTCATGAACAAGCGCATCACCGGCAGTTGCGGCGGGCTCAATGCCATCGCCGGGACCGACAAATGCGTCGTCTGCAAGATGGACGTCGACCCCGACAGCCCGTTGCGCGAGCGTCTCGAATGCCCGCGCAAACGCCAGGCGCGCGAAGCCGCCGAACGCGCAGCCAGGGCGGGGTAAAGTCCCGGGCAGCTATCGCGGGGCTAAGCCTCCAGCGGCACGAAGCCGAGCGTGAGCAGCCCCGCTGCCGTCACCAGCCCGAACAGCCAAAGCTGCCAGCGTGGCCCTTCCGCCTTCCAGACCCGCCGGTACTGGTAACCGCTGAGGCATGAAACGGTGAATATCGCCGTCGCCAGCGCCGGTGTCAGGGCCCAATCCGCCATGATACTGATCCTTGTTTGGCCGGAAACCACCGGCTTGTGTGCCCCTCGCGGAGCGTGGCATTGCTTTCCGGCCATGCCGGAGACCCGGGCATCACCGGCCTGCGCCGCCGCCGGAGGCCAAACGAAAACGGCCCCGGAACCCCCGGGGCCGCCTCCAAACTCTGCAATCGCTCAGGCTCAGTTGCCGCCCTTCAGCGCGGCACCGAGGATGTCGCCGAGCGAGGCGCCCGAATCGGAGGAGCCGTATTGTTGCACCGCCTCCTTCTCTTCGGCGATCTCGCGGGCCTTGATCGACAGGCCAAGACGGCGCGACTTCGAATCCACGTTGGTCACGCGCACATCCACATGATCGCCGACCTGGAAGCGCTCGGGCCGCTGTTCGGCGCGGTCGCGCGACAGGTCGGACCGGCGGATGAACGATTTCATCCCTTCGTATTCGACCTCGATGCCGCCATCCTCGATCGCGGTGACGGTCACGGTGATCACATTGCCACGCTTCACGCCGCCAACGGCCTCGGCAAACGGGTCACCGCCCAGCGCCTTGATCGACAGCGAGATGCGCTCCTTGTCGGTGTCGACTTCGGACACGACCGCCTGCACCACGTCACCCTTCTTGTACTGCTGGATCGCCTCTTCGCCGCGCTGATCCCAGCTGAGGTCGGACAGGTGCACCATGCCGTCGATATCGCCATCGAGGCCGATGAACAGGCCGAACTCGGTGATATTCTTGATTTCGCCCTCGACCTGAGTGCCTTCCGGATGGGTCTCGGAGAACAGCTCCCACGGGTTGCGCAGGCATTGCTTGAGGCCGAGCGACACGCGGCGTTTCGCCTGGTCGATCTCCAGCACCATGACGTCGACTTCCTGGCTGGTGGAGACGATCTTGCCGGGATGGACGTTCTTCTTGGTCCACGACTTCCTGCAACTGCTTCATGCCGAGGCTGATGCGGTGGGTTTCCTTGTTGATCTTGATGACCTGGACGTTGATCGTCTCGCCGATCGACAGGATCTCGGAGGGGTGGTTGACCCGGCGCCAGGCCATGTCGGTGACGTGCAGCAGACCGTCGACACCGCCGAGATCGACGAAGGCGCCGTATTCGGTGATGTTCTTGACCACACCTTCCACGGTGTCGCCCTCGGTCAGGCGGCCGATGACCTCGGCGCGCTGTTCGGCGCGGCTTTCTTCGAGGATGGCGCGGCGCGAGACCACGATATTGCCGCGGCGGCGGTCCATCTTGAGGATCTGGAACGGCTGCTTGAGGCCCATGAGGGGGCCGGCGTCGCGCACCGGGCGCACGTCGACTTGCGAACCGGGCAGGAAGGCCACGGCGCCGCCGAGATCGACGGTGAAGCCGCCCTTGACCCGGCCGAAGATCGCGCCTTCGACGCGGGCATCGTCGGCATAGGCCTTTTCGAGACGGTCCCAGGCCTCTTCGCGGCGGGCCATCTCGCGCGAGATCACCGCCTCGCCACGGGCGTTCTCGGCGGCGCGGAGGTAGACTTCCACCTCGTCACCGACGGAAATGTCGGGCGCCTCACCGGGATTTGCGAATTCCTTGAGATCGACACGGCCTTCCATCTTGTAGCCGACGTCGATGATGGCCTGGCCAGCTTCCACAGCAATGACCTTGCCCCTGACAACCGAACCTTCGTTCGGCGTGTCCATTTCGAAGCTTTCGTTCAGGAGGGCTTCGAATTCCTCCATCGTCGCTTTAGCGCACATACGGTGTCTGGTTCCTTTAGAGTGCTATTCGGGCCAGGCGGTTGTCTCCGCCGGTCTTTGGATATGTTGTGCGACAAGCCGGGGCCACGCGGGCCAGCGCCAAAACAAAGAGGGCCGGTTGCCCGACCCTGCCCGCTCATGTCAGGACGTTTACCGCCTCGTCTTCGGGGGGCTATACGGGGTTTGCCCCTGTCTGGCAAGGGCAGATCGGGGTTTTGCACGGCAACGCCGGCGCGGGCCGGCGCCGCGAAGCGGAGCCTGAAGCGGAGCCTGTGGCCCGCCGTTCGCCTACCCCCTCCCCCGGGCCGCCGCCTCGAACTCTTCCACCGCCGCCAGCGTGTTCGGGTCGAACATCAGGGCGCGCGCCACCTTCGGCGCGAGGGTGAAACAATCCTGCCCCGCGGCGCCCAGGCGCACCAGTTGCCCGGGATCGCGGATCGAGGCGACGAGGATGCGGGTTCCGGCCCCTGCCGCCCTGCCGATCGCCCGCATCTCGGCCAGCGCGCCCCAGGCGTCGTGGCCATGTTCCAGCATCCGCCCGAAATAGGGTGCAATGTAGTCCGCGCCCAGCGCGTTGGCCACAAACATCTGCTTGGCGTCGTAACAGGCGGTGAGCAGCACCGGCCCCTGCGCCCGGAGACCCGGCACCGCGCGGATCCCCGCTTCGGTCAGCGGTACCTTCACCACGGTGGCGATCCCTGCCTTGCGGCCCGTCTCGAACAGCGCGCCCGCGAAATCGGCGTAGCTCTCCGGCGGCCCGAAGACCTGAGCGAAAAACGTCTTCGCCCCGAGCCCGGCGGCGCGGGCGGCGAGCCCGTCCCAATCGATGTGCGGGTAGTCGAGCCCGGCGCGGTGGGCGAGCAGCGGATTGGTGGTGATGCCGGTGAACAGGCCGGTGGGCATCAGGGCGTCCCATTCGGCCACATCGGCGGTGTCGATATAGAGGTCCATCATCGGATCATGCCCCCCCGGACAATGGCTTCGCAGGCTTTGCGGCCTTGCCAAACGCGTCGATCGCGGCGCGCGTCGGAGGGTCGCAGCCCTCGCGGGTGCAGTTGAGCGCCGCGGCGGTGGCGGCGCGCCGGAGGATCGCTTCGAGCCCGGGGCGGTCGAGCCGGCCGAGTCCTTCCGGGCTCAGCAGCCCCGCAGTGGCAAGCCCCATGAGCAGGGTCGCGGTGAAGGTGTCGCCGGCGCCGACGGTATCGGCGAGATGCGCTACCGGAACCGCTCCGAGCGCAATCTCTTCCTGTTCCCCGCCAAGCCAGGCCCGCACCCCCTGTGCGCCCAGCGTCAGCACGATGACCCGCGCCGGGCTCTGCGCCCGCAGCGCGGCAATTGCCTCGTTCTGCGCGCGCCCGGGCAGCAGCGCCTCCAGATCCTCATCGGAGAGCTTCAGCACATGGGCGCGCGCGCTCATCCTCAGGATGCGGTCACGGTAGGCCTCAACCTCGCGCACCACCGAGAGCCGCACATTCGGATCGAGCGACACCACCCGGCCTGCCCGGTAGCCATTCGCGAGGAAGGCCTCCCAGGCATCGGCATCGGCCCCGCCGGTCAGGGTGAGCGAGCCGGTGTGAATGGCCGCCGCGGCCTCCGGCAGGGCCGCCTGCAAGACGCGTTCCGACACCATCCGCTCCGCCGTGCCCTCGCGTTCGAAGGAATAGACCGGAATGCCGCCCGTGACCGTGACCCGCGCCATGGTGGTGGGTTCGCTCCGGCGGGGTCCGGTGAGCCTGACGCCGCTGGCGGTCAGCGTCCGCGCCAGCAATTCGCCCCATTCATCGGTGGAAACCGGCGAGATATAGGCAACATCGGCACCCTGCCGCCCGAGCGCCATGGCCACATTGAAGGGTGAGCCGCCCGGGTGCGCCGTCGCAACACCTTCGCGGTTTACATAGTCGATCAGGTTTTCGCCCCCGACCGCAATCAAGGATGTGTTCGACATGGGGCCAGTCCTACGCCTGCGCCAGGCAATTGCAAAGCCCCCGCGGCCGCCGTTTGGGTTGCCGTCTTGCTGCGGGCCCTGCCGGTTCAGCCCTGGCGCAGCCGCGCGCCTTTCGCGTCGAACAGCATCTGGCGGGCCTCCTCCCAGACGAGCCCCACCTCCGTGCGCTCGGCAGGCACGGCAAGAGTGCTGTCCTGGCGCACGGTGGCCATTTCGCCATCGGCAAGCCGCAGATGCACCAGCGTCTCCGCGCCCAGCGCTTCGGCATAGAGCACGGTGCCGCGCGCCCGCGCGCCGTCCTCGCCGATCGAGACATGTTCGGGACGGATCCCCAGCGTCTTCGCCTGCCCGGCCCCGATGCCAAGCAGGCCGGCATCGAAGAAGTTGGTCGGCGGCGAGCCGATGAACCCCGCGACGAAGACCGTGGCCGGATCGGCGTAGACCTCGAGCGGGGCACCGATCTGGTCGGCCACGCCCCCGTTCATCACCACCATCCGGTCGGCCAGCGTCATCGCCTCGACCTGATCATGGGTGACGTAGAGCGCGGTGACACCCAGTTCGCGCTGAAGCTGCCTGATCTCCAGCCGCATCTGCACCCTGAGCTTGGCATCGAGATTCGACAGCGGCTCGTCGAACAGGAACACTGCCGGTTTGCGCACGATGGCGCGGCCCATCGCCACCCGCTGGCGCTGGCCGCCGGAAAGCTCCCGGGGCTTGCGCCCGAGGTAGGGTTCGAGCTGGAGCAGCTTCGCCGCCGAGGCGACCCGCGCGGCGATCTCGTCCTTCGGCGTCTTCGCGATCTTCAGCCCGTAGGCCATGTTGTCATACACCGACATGTGCGGATAGAGCGCATAGTTCTGGAACACCATCGCAATGTCGCGGTCCATCGGTTCGCGCTCGTTGACACGTTCGCCGCCGATCCGCACTTCGCCCGCGGTCACGGTCTCCAGCCCCGCGACCATGCGCAGCAGCGTGGACTTGCCACAGCCGGAGGGGCCGACGATGACGATGAATTCGCCGTCCTCGATCTCGATGTCGACGCCGTGGATCACATCGACCCTGCCGAAGGATTTCCTGATGTTTTCAAGGCTGACTGTGGCCATGGGTTATTTCTCGCTGTCTACAAGGCCGCGCATGAACAGCCGCTGCATGCCCACCACCACCACCACCGGCGGCACCATCGCGAGGATGGAGGTGGCCATGATCACCGGCCATTCGGCAATGTCGTCGCCCGAGGGGAACATCTGCCTGATGCCCATGACGATGGTGTTCATCGCCGGGTCGGTGGTGATGAGAAGCGGCCAGAGATACTGGTTCCAGCCGTAGATGAAGAGGATGACGAAGAGCGCGGCGATGTTGGTGCGGCTCATCGGCAGCAGGATGTCCCGGAAGAAACGCATCGGCCGGGCGCCGTCAACCCGGGCGGCTTCGGCGAGTTCGTCGGGCACGGTCATGAAGAATTGCCGGAACAGGAAGGTCGCCGTGGCCGAGGCGATCAGCGGAAAGATCAGCCCGCCGTAGCTGTTGAGCATGCCGAACCCGGCGACCACCTCGTAGGTCGGCACGATCCGCACTTCCACCGGCAGCATCAGGGTGATGAAGATCAGCCAGAAGAAGGCTTTGCGGAAGGGAAAGCGGAAATAGACGATGGCGAAGGCCGAAAGCAGCGAGATCGCGATCTTGCCCAGCGCAATGCCCAGCGCCATGATCAGCGAATTCAGCAGCATCTTGGCCACCGGGGCATTGATGCCCGAAACCAGCGCTTCGCTGTAGTTTTCCCACAATCGGTCGCCGGGCCAGAGCGGCATCGGCGGGTGGACGATTTCCGGCTGGGTCACGGTGGAGGCGACGAAGGCGAGCCAGATCGGGAAGAAGATGAAGGCCACGCCAACGATCAGCCCGGCATGGGTCAGCCAGTAACCGGCGCCGCGGTATTCGACCATGCCGGAAGCGGGGGGACGTCTGCTCAATAGTGCACCCTCCGCTCGATGTATCTGAACTGCACCACGGTGAGCGCGCCGACGATCAGCAAGAGGATCACCGATTGTGCCGCGGAAGAGCCGAGGTCTTGCCCGACGAAACCGTCGGCATAGACCTTGTAGACAAGGATGGTCGTGGCCTGTTGCGGGCCACCGGCGGTGATGGTGTGGATCACCCCGAAGGTCTCGAAGAAGGCGTAGACGATGTTGACCACCAAGAGGAAGAAGGTGGTGGGCGAGAGCAGCGGCAGCACGATGGTGCGGATGCGGGTCCAGAAATGGGCGCCGTCGATGGCGGCGGCCTCGATCACGCTTTTCGGGATCGCTTGCAGCCCGGCGAGGAAGAACAGGAAGTTGTAGCTCACCCGCCCCCAGGCGGAGGCGACGACGACCAGCCCCATCGCCTCGCCCTCGTTGAGCACGTGGTTCCAGTCGTAGCCCAGGAGGCCCAGATACCATGTCACCACACCGACGCGGGTGTTGAACATGAACATCCACAGCACCCCGGCCACGGCGGGGGCAACGGCATAGGGCCAGATCAGCAGGGTACGGTAGGCGCCCGAGCCCTTGACCAGACGGTCGGCGAGGATCGCGAGGTAGAGCGCCAGCCCCATCGCAACGCCCGTGACCAGCAGCGAAAAGACCGCGGTGGTGACGAAGGAGGCGCGGTAATAGGGGTCGGACAGCAGGAATTCGAAATTGCCCAGCCCCACCCATTGCATCGACAGCCCGAACGGGTCGGGGATGAACAGCGATTGCCAGATCGCCTGCCCCGCCGGGTAGAAGAAGAACACACCGGTGATGACCATCTGCGGCAGGATCAGCAGCAGCGGCAGCCAGATGCCCTTGAAGGTGACACGCTTTTCCATGGGGTCAAAGCGCGCCCCGCCGGGAGGCGAGGCGCGGTGGCGTTACCGGTTGGCCTGCTCGAAACGGCGCAGCAGCGCGTTGCCGCGCGCGACGGCGCTGTCGAGCGCGTCCTGAGCCGACTTGTCACCGGCCCAGACCGCTTCCAGCTCTTCGTCGATGATCGCGCGGATCTGGTCGAAGGAGCCGAGACGCAGGCCCTTGGAATTGGCCGTGGGCGCCCTTGCGGTCATCTGGATGACGGCGATGTCGGTGCCCGGGTTGGCCGCGTAGAAGCCCTGTTCGCGGGTCAGCCCGGCGGCGGGAACGGTGATCGGCAGATAGCCGGTGTCCTGGTGCCATCTGGCCTGGATCTCGGGCGAGGACAGGAAGTTGAGGAAGGCGGCGACGCCCTTGTATTCCTCCTCCGTCTGCCCGGCCATGACCCAGAGCGAGGCCCCGCCGATGATGGTGTTCTGCGGGGCACCTTCCACGCCATCCCAATAGGGC
Source organism: Rhodobacterales bacterium (assembly GCA_002746935.1). GTDB lineage: Bacteria > Pseudomonadota > Alphaproteobacteria > Rhodobacterales > Rhodobacteraceae > Sinisalibacter. Next base: position 13,098 of record PDRW01000036.1, on the reverse strand, counting down.
AGCGGATGCACCTCGAAGGCGAACTCGGCCTCCGTCCTGATGCCCGCGTAGCCGGCGGAGCTTTCGGTGAAGAAGGCACATTCACCGGCGCGGAAATTGGCGCCACCCTCGTTGCGGCGCCCGGTGTAGATGAACTTGCCGTCCTTCGCCCATTCGCCCATCTGCGCAATGTGCTGCACCTGCACCGGGCCGTTCAGCGCAAGCTCGGTGTCGAGCCCTTCGAAACCGTTGCCTTTCGTGGCAAGCGGCACATCGTGATAGGCGGAGAGGTTCTCGAGATGGACCCAGCTTTGCCAGGCGGTGGTCATCGGGCATTCGTGGCCCGCGGCCTTGAGGTCGTCGAGCACGGCACCGACCTCCTGCCAGGTGGTCAGCGGCGCATCCGGCGCGATCCCGGCGGCATCAAGCGCATCGCGGTTGACCCAGAGCACCGGGGTCGAGGAATTGAACGGCAGCGACAGCATCTTGCCATCGTTGGTGGTGTAATAGCCCTTTACCGCGCCGATGTAATCGTCGGGGTTCCAGTCGGCGCCGGCCTCGGCCATCACCTCGTAGACCGGTTTGATCGCCCCGGAGGCTGCCATCATCGTGGCGGTGCCGACCTCGAACACCATCAGAATGTCGGGCTGTTCACCAGCGCGGAACGCGGCAATACCGGCGTTCAGGGTCTCGGAATAATTGCCCTTGTAGCTGGCCACCACGGTGTAATCCGGCTGGCTGGCGTTGAACTCCGCAACCTGCGCGTCGACCAGCTCGCCAAGCCGCCCGGTGAAAGCGTGCCAGAACTCGATCTCGGTCCCGGCGAAACCCGGGGCAGCAAGCCCCGCGAGCGACACGGCAGCGGCAAGAGTTGCTTTGAAATGGCCCATCTGGAAGTCCTCCCTGTTTTGCGCGTTGCAGATGCGCGCCCGGAACCGGTCGCAGCAGCAAACGAAACCCTCGCCGCTCTGCGCCCTGCCCCGGCCCTCCCCGACCGTGGCTCCGGCCCCCTGTGCGGGCTGAGCTTCCGCCGACGGGGACGGGGCGTCAAGGCCATTTGCCACTTTTTCCGGCCCGCGACATATGGGTCTGCACGGGGGGCTGCACGGGCTCGACCTCAACAAAACAGAAACAATCTGCCAACACGAGGGGTATTGAAGCATTTTTGGAAACAATATCCTGCGGTAACGGTGTTTTTCCCGCCGGTCCGGCGCAGGAGGGCCAAAACTGTTGCGCCGCTCTGCCCCGGCTGCCAATAGCCCCCGGGGTTCCGGCGCCTTGCGCCGTTTGTGGTAGCCCGCGCCCCGCGGGCGGTCTTGAGGGGAGGCGATTTCTTGGGAACAACAGCTTTGCACGTTGTTGCCGGTCAGAGCAACGCGGTCTTTCTCGGGCAGTCGGGTGAGTTTTCCGACGCCCTGGCGGACCGTGGGGCCGGCGAACACGATCTGGTTTTCGGGGAGGTCGGCCGCTCGCTCTATCCGTCGCTCGAATACACCGATTTCTACCCCTTCGATGACGGCAACCCCGACACCGGCGAACTTTATCGCGGGCTTCTGGATGCGATCAACGCCGAGCTTGCGGCAAACCCCGATCTGTACCTGGCCGGGGTGTTCTGGCTTCAGGGCGAACAGGACGCCACCAGCCAGACCTACGGCCCCCAGTACGAAACCAACCTGCACGAGCTTTACCAGGGCCTCACCGAAGAATTCGGCGATGGGTTCGATTTCGTCATCTCCGCCCTGTCCACCCATATCGGCGCGGCAGACTATCAACCCGCCTGGGACGACGTGCGCGAAGCGCAGGAGAACCTGGCGAATACCCATGACCACATCCACCTGGTCGACCCCGACGACATGATCGAGGTGGACGGCTACACCGCCACGGAAGTTTTCCGCGACGATCATCACTATACCGATACCGGCTACGGCTGGCTGACCGACAGCTATCTGGATCTGTTCCCGAACGGGGCGAACGCGGCGCCGCAGGCGCAGGACGACGCGTTCACCACCGGCGAAGGCACACCGCTTGCCGGCAACGTTCTGGCCGACAACGGCAACGGCCCCGACAGCGACCCCGATGGCCACACCCTCACGGTCAACACCGCCCCGGTCGCGGATACCGCCCATGGAACGCTGGAACTGCATGGCGACGGCGCGTTCAGCTACACCCCGGACGCCGGTTTCAACGGCACCGACAGCTTCACCTACGAAATCTCCGACGGTCACGGCGCCACCGATACGGCCACCGTCTCGATTTCCGTCGGCACCGCCAACGGCCCCGAAGCCTTCGCCGAAACCGGCACGCTCACGCTCACCCATCAGGCGGCCACGGTCACGCTCCGGCACGGCTATGAAAACCCGGTGGTGATCGCCTATGTGGCCACCGAAAACGGCGCCCAACCGGTGAATGTGCGGGTAAGCCACGCCCAGGGCAACGCCCTTACGCTGCACTTGCAGGAACCCGGTTATCTCGACGGGACGCACGCGCCGGAAACGGTCAACTACCTCGTGGTCGAGGCCGGCATCTGGAAACTGCCGGACGGCACGCTGTTTGAGGCGGGCCTTCTGGAGAGCGGCACGCTGTCGTCCGAAGGGTTCGAAACGGTGGGTTTCAACGCAGGCTTCGATACCGCGCCGGTGGTTCTGAGCCAGGTCCAGAGCTTCAACGGCGGCGATTTCGTCACCACCCGGCAGGATGGCGCCACCGAAGACGGCTTCCGCGTGACCATGCAGGAGGAAGAGGCGCTGAACGGCGGCGGCCATGCGACCGAGACCATCGGTTGGGTGGCGATCGAGGCGGGCAGCGGCCATTCGGGCGGGGTTGACTGGATCGCGGGCCATATCGGCGGCGTCACCGATGCGGGCACCACGGTCGATCTCGCGCAGACCCTGACCGGCGGGGCAAACGCCGTCGTCACCCTGTCTTCCTTCAATGGCGCCGACAGCGCCTGGGTGCGCGGCAGCGGCAGCGGTGCAAATGGCTTCACCGTCTCGGTCGAAGAGGAGCAGAGCCTCAACGCCGAAACCGGCCACACCGCCGAAACCGCAGACTACTTCGCCTTTTCCGGAACCGACACGCTGTCCGGCACAAGGGTGCCGCCCGCGGCAAGGCCCGTCCTTGAAACCGGCACCGTCACCCTGACGCAGGAAGCGACGGTCGTGACCCTCGGCCACGCTTTCAACACCCCCGTGGTGATCGCCTTTGTGGCCACCGAAAACGGCCACCAGCCGGTGAATGTGCGGGTGAGCCACGCCGAAGGCAACAGCCTCACCCTGCACTTGCAGGAGCCCGGCTATCTCGACGGGGCGCATACCGGCGAGACGGTCAGCTATGTCGTGGTCGAAGCCGGCACCTGGGTGCTGTCCGATGGCACGATCCTTGAAGCGGGCAGGCTGGAAAGCGGCATGCTGTCATCCGCCGGCTTCGAGACGGTGAATTTCGCCGCAGACTTCGACACCGCGCCGGTGGTTCTGAGCCAGGTCCAGAGCTTCAATGGCGGCGATTTCGTCACCACCCGGCAGGATGGCGCCACCGAAGACGGTTTCCGCGTGACCATGCAGGAGGAAGAGGCGCTGAACGGCGGCGGCCATGTGACCGAGACCATCGGCTGGCTCGCGATCGAGGCGGGCAGCGGCCATGCAGACGGCTTTGACTGGATCGCCGGCCATATCGGCGGGGTCACCGATGCGGGCAGCCACGTTGTCCCCGGGCAGGGTTTTGCGGGTGGCGCGATGGTCGCGGGGCTCTCAAGCCTTGTCGGGGCCGACAGCGCCTGGGTGCGCGGCAACGGCAGCGGTGCAAACGGCTTCGGCGTTTCGGTCGAAGAGGAGCAGAGTCTCGACGCCGAAACCGTCCATGCGCCTGAAAGCGTTGACTATTTCGCCTTCACTGACGCGGGCGTGATGCTCGGGCAGGACTATGGGTTGCTGCTGTGAGGCCCCGGGGGCCGGCGCAGGCGCAACCCGGCGCAAAGCCCGCCCGGCCCGCGAGACCTTGCTTGACGGCGCATCCCCTCTGACATAGAGAAACCCGGACGCGGGCGTTGTGTAATGGTAAGACCCTTGCCTTCCAAGCAAGAGATACGGGTTCGATTCCCGTCGCCCGCTCCAGTCATCCCCTCAGCTATCCCCCCAGTCATCTGCCAAGACCGCTCCCCCGTGCGACAGAGGGTGCGACAAGGGGCGGACCTCAGCGCAGGGCTTCGATCCGGGTATAGGGATAGACCTGCGTGCCCGAAGGATCGACGACGGTGTAAAGATAGGAAAGCCCCAGCGCGGGCAGATAGTGGTAGGTTTCCACCGTATCGGGAACGGTGGAATATTCGGCGGTAAACGGGATCACCTCATAGCTGCACTCACCGTAGCTGTGCTCTTCGGGGTCGCCATAGCTGTAGAGCTGGCGTTCGGAAACGCTGTGCCTGCCATCGGTCACCGACACGATCACATCCCAGCTTCCGCCCGGCTTTGGCAGCGCGATCTCGGCGGTGTCCATCGGGAAGGTGTAGCTGGTGCGGGTCTCACCCTCGGTGCCGACGAGGTCGAGCAGTTCCATCAGGAACACCCCCTGCCACAGCAGCGCCTCGGTGCGGAACCCGTTCGGATAGCGATAGGAGGCACTGACCATGCCGTCGCCGATATCGGCGAATTCCTCGCGTTCACCCTCCGGGCCGGTGAAGGCGATCCCGCCGGGCAAGTCGGCGCGGGTCGGGCAATCGGCGTGGGCCGTGGCCGGCAGGAAGACAGCGGTCAGCAAAAGACCGAACAGGGCAAGAGCAAGGGGCGAACGGGTCATGCGAAGCCTCCCCGGGTGGCGGTTACCACATCGGTAGCACGCACAGCCCCCGCGCGCAAAACCCGAAGCGGGGCCGGGGTGCTCACCCCCTGAACCGCGCATCCACCGGCACCTGCATCGCCGTCGCCAGCGCATTGGTCCCGGCCGCCATGGCGACCACCGCGAGCAATTCGGCATGCATCTCGTCAGACATGCCCTTCGCCCTCGCCGAGGCGGTATGCGAATGGACGCAATATTCGCAGCCATTCGCCACCGATACCGCAATATAGAGCATCTCCTTCACCAGCGGATCGAGCGCCCCCGGCCCCATCACCTGTTTCAGCCGGTCCCATGTGGCGGCCATGGTGTCGGGCTGATTGGCCATCGCCCGCCAGAAGTTGTTCACATAGTCGGTCTGCCGGGTCTCGCGGATATCGTCAAACACCGCGCGCGCCTCCGCAGAGGCGGTTTCGTCGGTCAAAAGCGGAATGGTGGCCAAGCTGTGCTTCCTTCTGTCGGCCGGCGGGGGCCGGTCTTCGGGGCAGGCGTAGCACGGGGGCCGGGCCCTGCGCCATGGGGGCAAGGCAGGAGCACGGGGGGGCAAGACCCGAGGCGCCGAGTCACATTCGTGCCGCACCATTGCCGCTGGCGAATAATAATTGCGCTGCACCTGCAAAATACCTATCACGAAGGCGACAGATTCCGGGGTCTCGCCCCATCAACGCCCGACCGACGCGCCCGACGAAACGCCCAGCGTAACCGCCCGGCAAAAATCCGGCCAAATGCCCGAGGACAAAGCCATGACCGCACCTCTTCTCGATGACCTTCTCACCCTCACCCGCGCCGCCATCGCCCCTGCCGAGGCCGTGCTCGCCTCCGCCACCGCGAAGGTGCGCGACGCGGTGAGCGCCGAAGGGCGGATCTCCGGCGCGCTGCTCGAACAGAACCAGTCGGCGGCGCATGCGCTGTCGTGGCTCGCGACCTATGTGGAAGCCCTGCGGCAGATGCAGAAATGGGCCGAAAAGCTCGAGGCCGAGGGCAGGTTCGGCGAGATGGAGAAGCTCATTCTCCAGATCGCTTTCGGCGAATATCTCTGGCAGATCCAGGGCGGCATCCCCATGAGCCAGAACGAGACCGCGAAGCTCACCGACATGGGGGTCACCCCGGAAGAGATCGCAGCCTTCATGCAGCCGGTGGCCGAGCTCGCGACCCGGGGCAACTCCGCCGCCGCCCGCGCCCGGCTCGTCGCGCTGATGCAGGACAACGCCGGCCACGCCACCTTCGGTGCCACCGGGCTCGACGAAGAGCTTGAGATGATCCGCGGCCAGTTCCGCCGCTATGCCGACGACCGGGTGGTGCCCAACGCCCATGACTGGCACCTGAAAGACGAGCTGATCCCCATGGAGATCCTCGAAGAGCTCGCCGAAATGGGCGTCTTCGGGCTGACCATCCCGGAGGAATACGGCGGGCTCGGCCTGTCCAAGGCCTCCATGGTCGTGGTCTCCGAAGAGCTGTCGCGCGGCTATATCGGCGTCGGCTCGCTGGGCACCCGCTCCGAGATCGCCGCCGAGCTGATCCTCGCCGGCGGCACCGACGAACAGAAGGCCCATTGGCTGCCGAAGATCTCCGCCGCCGAGGTGCTGCCGACCGCCGTCTTCACCGAGCCCAACACCGGCTCCGACCTCGGCAGCCTGCGCACCCGCGCGGTGAAGCAGGGCGACGATTACGTCATCACCGGCAACAAGACCTGGATCACCCATGCGGCGCGGGCCAATGTGATGACCCTGCTGGCACGCACCGATCCCGACACCACCGACCACCGGGGCCTGTCGATGTTCCTCGCCGAAAAGGCCCCGGGCAATGCGGAAAGCGATTTCCCGAGCGCGGGCATGACCGGCGGCGAGATCGAGGTGCTGGGCTATCGCGGCATGAAGGAATACGAGCTTGGGTTCGACGGCTTCAAGGTGCCCGCCGGAAACCTTCTCGGCGGGGTCGAGAATCAGGGCTTCAAGCAGCTCATGAAGACCTTCGAGGCCGCCCGCATCCAGACCGCCGCGCGGGCCATCGGCGTGGCGCAGAACGCGCTGGAAGTGGGCATGCAATATGCCGAGGAACGCAAGCAGTTCGGCAAGCCGCTGATCGCCTTCCCCCGGGTCGCGGGCAAGCTCGCGATGATGGCGGTCGAGATCATGGTGGCGCGCCAGCTCACCTATTTCTCGGCCTGGGAAAAGGACCACGACCAGCGTTGCGACCTCGAGGCCGGCATGGCCAAGCTGCTCGGCGCCCGCGTCGCCTGGGCCGCCGCCGACAACGCCTTGCAGATCCACGGCGGCAATGGCTTCGCGCTGGAATATCAGATCAGCCGGATCCTGTGCGACGCGCGGATCCTCAACATCTTCGAAGGCGCCGCCGAGATTCAGGCGCAGGTGATCGCGCGGCGGTTGCTGGGCTGATCCGAAACCTTCGCCGGCGTGTGGTCGAGCCCCTGATCCGGGCCCGACCATACGGTAGCGCATCGAGGCAGGCATGGCGGAACGGAAACCACGGCTGACGCGTGAAGACTGGCTCACCGCCGGGCTCGTGGCGCTGGAAGAACAGGGTCCGGGCGCGCTGGCCGCCGAACCGCTGGCACGCGCCCTCGGCACCACAAAGGGCAGTTTCTACTGGCATTTCAAGGACGTGGCCACATTCCGCATGTCCGTCGCCGAGGCCTGGGAGGCACGCGCCCTGGCCGCGATCGCGGCCGCCCCCCGGGACGGCGCCGCGACCGAACGGCTGCTGGCGCTGTCACGGCCCGACCCGGCGGAAGCGGCGATGCGGGGCTGGGCGCGGCGGAGCCCGCAGCTTGCCGCCGTGGTCGGGCATGTGGACCGCGCCCGCGCCACCGCGCTCCGGGACAGTCTCGCCGGGCTGGGCCTGACCAACCCGGAATTTGCCCGCATCGTTCAGGCGGCGGTGATCGGCATGGAAACGCTTGGCGACACCGCCCCGCTCTCCACCCTGCTCGCCGCGATCCTCGCGCTTCAGGACGCCTGAAGCACGCCTGAAACACACCTGAGTCAAAAGACCTGACGGGTCAGCCGGTCGACCAACCGGGCACGGGCCTGTGGCAGCGGCTGGTCGCCCAGCGAATGGGCGAGACCGTGGGTGAGGAAATGTCCGGTGGTGCGCAGCCCGTCGGCAAGTCCGGCCATGTCCTCCGTCACCACGCCGAGCAGTTCGGGCGGCAGCGGCAACAGCCGGTCGGCCCAGTCGCCCGCGCCCTCGGCGCTCACCGCACGGCCGGATTTCGGACTGACATAGACCAGCCCCCGCCTCGTCCCGGTGACCGCGCAGGCCGTGAGATCGAGCCCGAAGCCCAGCGCCTGCAACAGCGCCAGCTCCCATTGCAGATAGGCCACCGGCCATGCGGCGCTGTGGCCGAGAAGGTCGAGCATCTGTTCGGTATGGGCATGGAGCCGCGGGTGGGGTTCGCGCTCCGGCAGGCCGAAGAGCAACAGCGCGGTCATCGCGTTCAGCGCCGCCAGCGCGTCGCGGTCGCCGAGCAGGGCGGCGCTGCGGGATTTCGACAGCTCGACGCTGAAAGCGCCCAGATGCTCCTCCAGCCGCGCCCGCCAGCGGAGATCGAGCCGCGCCCCCGGTTGCAGCACCGGCGCCAGCTTGCGCGAGGCGCCACCGCGCACCACACCCGCATGGCGGCCGCGTTCGGCGGTAAACACGGTGATGATCGCCGAGGTCTCGCCGTGTTTCGCCACGCTCAGAAGCGTGCCCTCGCCGCGCCAGTCCATCCGGGCCTCCTGATTGGCCGCCTTCCCAAGGCGGACCTTGCCAAACCCGTCACAGCTTACGAATCGAGCCCCGGTTCGTCGAGCAGATGCCGCCCGCGCGCGTCTTCCACCTCGATCACCCAGAGGTCGGGGTCGAAACCGCGCTGCCGGGCGATCGCCGCGTCCACCTCCCGTTCCGGCCCCTCGGCCAGCACGTCCCACACCCGGTCGCCGCGCGCCAGATCCAGCACCCTCGTATAGGCCCGCGCCTGCCCGTCGAGGGTGGCGAGTTTCACCAGCACCGCGCCCGCGGTCGCATCGCCCTTCGCCACCACATAGACCGGGATGCCAAGCGCCCCGAGCCGCGCCCGGTAGGCCCCGACCCAGATCCCGGTGGCCAGCCGGCTCACCCGTTGCCGTCCCGGAAGTCGAGCCCCATTTCCGAATAGCGCTCCGCCTCTTCAAGCCAGCCCGGCCGCACCTTCACCTGCATGAACAGATGCACCTTGCGGCCGAGAAACTCTTCAAGCTCCGCCCGCGCCGCCTGGCTCACCGCCTTGATCGTCTCGCCCTTCCTGCCGAGCACGATCCCCTTGTGGCCGTCGCGGGCGACATAGATCAGCTGGTCGATCCGGGCGGACCCGTCCTTGCGCTCCTCCCAGTTCTCGGTCTCGACCGTGAGCTGATAGGGCAGCTCCTGATGCAGCCGCAGGGTCAGCTTCTCGCGGGTGATCTCGGCGGCGATCATGTAGAGCGGAATGTCGGCGATCTGGTCTTCGGGGTAGAGCCACGGGCCTTCGGGCATCTCGCCGGCAAGCCATGCGCGCAGATCGGCGACCCCGTGGCCCTTTTCGGCGGAGATCATGAAGGTCTCGGCAAAGGGGTAGCGCTCGTTCATCGCCGAGGTGAGCGCGAGCAGGGTTTCGGCCCTGACCTTGTCGATCTTGTTGATCGCCAGCGCCACCTTGCGCCCCTGCCCCAGCTCGGCGAGCCCTTCGAGGATGCGCTCGACCCCGGGGGTCACGCCGCGATGCGCCTCGATCAGCAGCACCACCACATCGGCATCCGCCGCCCCGCCCCAGGCGGCGGCGACCATGGCGCGGTCGAGCCGGCGGCGGGGACGGAACAGGCCGGGCGTGTCGACGAAGACGATCTGGGCCTCACCCTCGATCGCCACGCCGCGGATGCGGGCGCGGGTGGTCTGCACCTTGTGGGTGACAATCGACACCTTGGCCCCCACCATGCGGTTGGTGAGGGTGGACTTTCCGGCATTGGGCTCGCCGATCAGGGCCACGAAGCCCGCGCGTGTGGTCATGCTGGTTCCTTTCGGGTTGGGCGCGGCATAGCCGATTTGTGTGGCCGCTTCCAGCGCCCGCGCGCCCCTGACCCTGCCCGGAAGACCCCCGGGCCTCAAAAGAGCTTCGGCGGCGCGCCGCGGTCCTGCCCGCGCTGGGTCACCTGATAGCGCAGGCTCTGGCCGATCCGCTCGGCGAGTGCGGTGATCGAGGCGGCCTTGTCCGGGGTGAGCACATCGCGCGCGGTCTCGCCGAACAGATCGAGCCAGCTGGAAAACATGCCCGGCCGCACCTCGGGGTTTTCCACATGCGCGCGCATCGGGCTGCCCGAATAGCTGCGGTCGAGCCCGCAGGCATTGCGCCAGAAGGCCGCGATCTTGGCCTCATGGGCGCGCCATTCCGGCCCCTCCCCGGCGTGATCGTCCGGCGCGATGGCGCGGGCGAAGACCGGGCCGAGCTTTTCATGCGCGCGGACGCGGGCATAGAATGCGGCCACCAGCCGGTCGATGTCCTGCGCCTCGATGTCGAATTTCAGCATCGGGTTCGGCCGGGTATCGGGTTGGGGCTGGTTGTCGGGCCGGGTCATGGCAGGGCTCCCCGTTGCACATGCCCGACCTATGCACGCGGCGCCCGCTGCGCAACCGGCAACAGCGCGAACAGCCCGGTGCCGACGATCAGCACCATGCCCACGACCGTCCAAAGCTCGGGGTCTTCGCCGAACAGGAGCACCGCGAACAGCAGCGCAAACAGCAGCCGGGAATAGCGAAACGGGGTGACGATGGCGACATCGCCGGTCCGCATCGCCCATGTGAGCGACTGATAGGCAAAGACGCCGACAAGGCCGGTCAGGGCGAGGTGCAGGGCTTCCGAGGCGCCGGGCAGACGGAACGGCCCCTCGTCCCAGAGCATGAGAACCGCCCCGGCGGCGGTGACCACGGCAAAGCCCAGCAGGCCGAGTTGCCGGGCGGTGATCGCCGGCGGGCTCATGCGGGTGGCAAGGTCGCGCCCGGCGAAACCGATGCTGGCGGCAACCGCAAACAGGGCGGTGGCATCGAACTCGGCCGGAGTCGGACGGATCACCAGCAGAACCCCCAGAAACCCGAGGCCGATGGCCAGCCAATGGGTGGCGCGCACCTTGGCGCCGAACCAGATGGCCGCGCTTGCGATGACCACCAGCGGGGTCGCCTGAAGGATCGCCGAGGTGACCGCGAGCGGGGCATAGGCCAGCGCAAGGGCGAAGAACAGACGTCCCGCGATCTCGAAGCCCGACCGGGTGAGCAGGCGGGGACGCAGCATGTCGCGGGTCAGCAGAGCTTCGCGCCCGGCCAGTGACCAGAGCGCAAACAGCACAAACCCGCAGAGCCCGAAGAGCAACGTGGCGAAGCCCGGTTGCAGGCTGCGGGTGACCGATTTGAACAGCGCGTCTTCGACCGCGAAACCCGCCATCGAGGCGATCATGAACAGCGCGCCGCGCAGATTGTCGCGCCTCTGCGCGGCTCCGGCGGCGCGGCTCACCCGCCCGTGACCTGCGCCAGCAGCGCCTTGGCGGCCGCCTGTTCGGCGGCGCGTTTCGAACTGGCCGAGGCCGCGGCGGCCTCGCCGCTCGCAAGCCGCGCTTCGATGGTGAAGGTCGGGGCGTGGGGGGGGCCGGCGCGTTTGAGCTCGATATAGGCCGGCGGGGTCTGCTTGCGCGCCTGAGCCCATTCCTGAAGCGCGGTCTTGGGGTCGCGGGCATCGGCCTCGACATTGGCGATCCGCGCCCCCCAGAGCCGCAGCACCGTGTCGCGCGCCGCTTCGAAACCACCGTCGAGATAGACCGCCGCGATCACCGCCTCCATGGCATCGCCGAGCAGCGCCTGTTTGCGCCGCCCGCCCGACATCATCTCGGAACGGCCGAGTTTCAGCACCTCGCCAAGGCCGATCTCACGCGCCACCTCGGCGCAGGCCTCCTTGCGCACCAGCGCGTTGTAGCGCGGCGCCAGCTGGCCTTCGGAGGCGCGCTTGTCGGAGGCCAGAAGGGCCTCGGCCATCACCAGCCCGAGCACACGGTCGCCGAGAAACTCGAGCCGCTGATTGTCGGGCCGGGTTTCGGAGGCGATCGACCCATGGGTGAGCGCCCGCAGCAACAGCTCCGGGCGGGCAAAACCATGCCCGATCCGCGCCGCAAACGCCTGGAGGTCGCCCGAGAGCTTCATTCGACCTTCTTGAAGAAACGGTCGCCGCGCCAGGTCCAGAAATAGATCAGACGTTTGCCGGCGGCGGAGAAGATCACCCGGTCGACCCGGCCGAGCAGAAGTTCCGCCGGCACGAAGCCGACGCCACCTGCCGATTGCGGAAAGCGCGAATCGGTCGAATTGTCGCGGTTGTCGCCCATGAAGAAATAGCTGCCCTCCGGCACGGTGAAGACGCCGGTGTTGTCGGGCATGCCGGGGTAATCGCCGACGTTGAGCACGTTATGCGTGGCGCCGCCGGGGAGGGTCTCGGTCGCGCGCGGCTTCTCGCAGATCGCGCCCTGCCCCACCGCGCCATTGGCGCATTTCGGCACCGTACCGAAACTGCCCTGACGCTCGAACACCTCTTCGAACGTGCCCGCGGGCACCTGGCCCGCCTCCACGTCATTGATGAACAGCATGCCATCGCGCATCTGGAGCCGGTCGCCCGGCAAGCCGACGAGGCGTTTCACATAGTCGGTCTTGGTGACAGGGTGTTTGAAAACGATGATGTCGCCGCGCTCGGGCTCGGAGGCGAGGATCCGTCCGGAGAAGGGGCACATCGCCCAGGGGCAGGAATATTTCGAATAGCCATAGGCCATCTTGTTGACGAAGACGAAATCGCCGATCAGCAGGGTGTCCTTCATCGAGCCGGTAGGGATGAAGAAGGGTTGGAAAAACACCGTCCGGAACACGCCGGCGATGATCAGTGCCCAGAAGATCGTTTTGATCGTCTCGACGAATTCGTTCTTCTTTTCAGCCATTGGCTTCGCCTCTCCGCTCGGGGTGGGGGCGATATGCGGGGCGCGGGCGGAGGTGTCAAGCCGAGGGCGCTTGGCGGGAGGGCCGCAGGGAGGGCGGTTTTGCTGCGGAACGTGGTCAACGGCAGGTTAACGGGGGGGGGTGACGCCCTCGGGAGGAGAAGGATTGTATGTTTTATTTCAGTGTCTTGCGGAAATTCCATTAGTCCGGTATTCTGGACTAAAGCGTCCGGCCAAAAACCTGAATCGCAAGGGTTCCCATGACCGCTGATCTGTGATTCATCCTGTTTGGGAGGATGGATCATGTCAGCACCTT
>PDRW01000070.1 GCA_002746935.1 Rhodobacterales bacterium | reverse complement strand
GCAGGCCGTTCACCGGCGTGTTTACCAATGTCGTGGCCCCGTCCTTGTGATCGCGTGCCGTCGGCGTCATCCACATCTGGCTGGCGCTGGTCAGGTCGGTCGATTTCCGGTTGCCCGCGCTCGGCTTGTTCCCGTCCGTCGCCATTGGTGTAGGCAATGTCACAGCCGATGTCGCCAGATTCATCCCGTGCTTGCCTGCTTCCTGCGACGGCGTCAGCTTGGTCTGCCGGTTCTCGTTCGCACTGGCCCTCGGCGTTGGCCAGAACCGCAGCATCTCGGTCCGGTTGCCGCCACTTGAGCGGGTCCCAGAGCAGGCGCGCGGGGTCGGCCAACTCGTCCCCCTCGCGGATGGCGAGGATAAAGAGCCGCTCGCGTTTGTGGGGCGCGCCGTTCTCGGGGGAAACAGTCCCCCGGACTGTTTCCTGATCCCTCGAACTCCGCCGCCGTAAAGAGGCCCGCCGCAAGTTTGTAGCCCATGCCGACCAGTCCGCTGGCGACTTCGGGGAAGCCAAGGCGGAGATGATGGGCGACGTTTTCGAGGAACACGAAGGGCGGCTCGACCTCTCCGATGATCCGCGCGACATGGGGCCAGAGGTGGCGCGGGTCGTCCGCGCCTTGGCGCTTGCCAGCGACGGAGAACGGCTGGCACGGATAGCCCGCAGTGACGATGTCCACCGCGCCGCGCCACGGGCGGCCGTCGAAACTGGCAACGTCGTCCCAGACAGGTGCACAATCCAGGGCCGCGTCCTCCATCCGCGCCACGAGAGTGGCCGCAGCGTAGGTTTCCCGTTCAACATGGCACACAGTTCGATATCCCGCTGCCCGGCAGGCGATGCCTGCATCGCCGAGAGGGGGGATGGCGATGGTGAGCCCGAGGTCGAGCCCGCCTGCGCCGGAGCAGAGCGAGAGGCCGAACAGGGCGTGGGCTCCGGAAGCGCGTCCGGAGGGATGTAAAGCCAGGTCATGCATTGCCTCAGGTTTCTTTGTTCGCCAGATCAGCGAAGCTCTCGCCGGTTCCGTCCAGAACGGCCTGTTGACCCGTGAATGCTTGCCAGCGCTGCACGGCGACATCGACATAGGCCGGGTTCAGCTCGATGCCGAGGCAAACCCGGCCCGTGGTTTCGGCCGCGATCAGCATCGTGCCCGATCCCATGAAGGGTTCGTAGACCGCTTGCCCCGGGTTGGAATTGTTCAGGATCGGGCGGCGCATGCATTCGACCGGCTTTTGCGTGCCGTGCACGGTTTCCGCATCCTGATCCTTGTTGGCGATCTGCCAGAGCGTTGTCTGCTTGCGGTCACCCGCCCAGTGACCCTTGCCGGTCTTTTTCACGGCATACCAACAGGGTTCGTGTTGCCAGTGGTAATCGCCCCGGCTCAGCACCAGGCGATCCTTGGCCCAGATGATCTGCGAGCGGATGTTGAAACCGGAGGCCTCGAGGCTTGAGCAGCTTGTCTGTTGCTTGCGGCGAAACCTGACGCAACGCCGATGCCTGGAGAGATGTGCTGCGGGCTTCCATGGCCCGCAGCAGAAGGCCAATTGCCCGCTTACTCAAGGACTTCACCGTCGTGGGCATCGTCCTTCAGGATTCCCCACAGGCGCAGGTATTTCTCGCCGATCAGGCGTTCCTGCGGCGTCATGTCCTTGAGGTTACAGCCATGCGGCATGGTCACGGTGAGGGACAGGGACTTGCCGCGCCCGCCGGAGGGGCCGGGGTGGAACCTGATCGTGAAACGCGCCCGCGTGATCACCCATTCCGGCACCCCGCCCGCAAAACCGGATACATGCACCCCGCTGCCGATATCCAGCCCGATGCGATGTTCAGCCATCTGCCAGATCGTCCGCTCCGCGCCCGACATGGACTCAAGCGTGATACGTTCCTTCACAT
>PDRW01000035.1 GCA_002746935.1 Rhodobacterales bacterium | reverse complement strand
GTCGGTCCAGGCGTCACCGAATTGTTCGGCCATCATCGCCTCTTCCTTGCCCACGCGGGTGGCGTAGAGGAGCGAGAAGAAGATGAACCCGGACGGCCCCGCCAGCCAGTTGCCGACCAGCATCGGCTGGGCGATGGCTTGCAGGAAGATTGCGGTGTACATCGGGTGACGCATGTAGCGGTAGACGCCGCCGGTCACCAGCCCATGGCCCTCGCGAAGCTCCAGCACCGGCGACCACATCTGCCCCAGATCCGCATGTGACCGCCAGAACAGCCACAGCGAAACCGCCGTGAGACCGGCTCCGGGAAGGGTGGCCGCCATCGGCAGCGGGTAGGCGGCGAAGTCCAAGAGCGGCGTGGCCACTGCCAGTGAGGGCAGCAGCCACATGCCGAGCGCAACACCGGACACCAGCAGCTTCTGGCGCTTGTCGTCGGTGGTCCGGGAAATGTCCAGCGCCGCGCCGCTTGTGGCCAGCGCGCGGATGACATTCACGCCCCAGCCCGCGATCACGAACACCACCGTGCCCGGAACCAGGCGATCCTGCCAGACCGCGGCCAGAAGGAGCGCCCCGCCAAACAGCAACGGAAAGGCGAGGCGGCGCAGGATTGGCTCAGAGGTAGAAACCGTCATCCGGCAGGCCTCCTCCAAGGTTTTCGAAATCGGGGGCGCCCATGGCGGTGAGCATCCGCTCGATATCGCCGCGGGCCTCGGCCGCCGGGCGGGCGACGAGGTTGGATGGCGGGATCGCGGCCTTCAGCAGCGGCGCGGGCATCCCCAGTTCCTGTGTGGCGATGGAAAGGTTGGCTGCTTCCGGATCGCCCACCACCTCGGCGGTTGCGGCTTCGATCACGGCAAGGATCGCGGGCAGTGCGTCGCCATTGCTGTCGAGGAAGCCTTGCGTCACCGCCAGCCCGGCCTGCGGCACGACCGGAGCGCCGCCGGTCATCTCGCCGAAGGCCTCTTGCAGGTTGATCGCCCGGCGCAGCACCTTGCCCGCCTGCTTGGCCATGGTAATGCCCGCGGTGCTGGCGGGTTCGGCGGTCAGCGCCGCATCGACCCGGCCGGCCATCAGAAGCTGCATCGCCTCGATGGGTGTGCCCGCATAGGTGATTGTCAGATCCGCATCCGTCAGCCCGTGATGGGTCAGAAGCTGGCCGAAGATGATCTCGGGCACATCGCCACGGAACGGCACCGCCACATGCTTGCCCTTGAGGTCGGCAATGGCGTTGATGCTGTCGTCGCCGGTGAGGATGTAGAGCAGTCCGTTGGTCATCGCATTGGCCAGCCGGATCGGGAAGCCCTTGTTGTAGAGCCGCGCGGCGGCCTGGATCGGTACCACCGACAGCTGGATCTGCCCCGAGGTCAGCCCGGCGCGCAACTCGTCCGGGGTGCGCCAGGCGTGCATCGCGGTCTCACCCGCGATGTCGGTGAACATGTTCTGCGCGACCGCATGCGACAGCGTGATCGACGGCCCGGCGGGCGGGCCCCAGAGATCGAGCTTTTCGAGCTTCGCCGCGCTGGCGCGGGCGGCGGTGGGAAGGGTCAGGCTGGCGGCGGCGCCGGCGAGCAGGCCGCGGCGTGAAATATGTAAGGTTGTCATTGGGTTATCCTTTGATTTTGTGGTGGGGTGGACCCGCCACCGGGTTTGTCATGAATGGCGTCTGAACAATGTGCCCAGCGCCGAGCCGAGCACCAGTGCCAGCGCCACCGGGATCGCATAGAGCGCCACCGCGCCGGGCCAGCCCAGCACATCGAGGGGCGCGAAGCCGCGCGCCGGGCCGAGGGCGGCATGCAGCGCGATGAAGCCCAGCATCCCCAGCGGCCAGAGCGCAAGCCGTCCGGTCAGCGGGCGGATCAGCGCCGCCAGTGCCACCGGGACGACCCAGACCAACCCCCAGCCCATCACCTGCAACGCCAGCCCCGCCCCGGTCACCATCACCGACCAGCGCGGATCGAAGGGCCAGAGCCCGCCCCGCCAGGTCGCCAGCGCCACCGCAAGGATGAGAATCACAAGCAGCACCGCCAGATGACCCAGCAGGGATTTGAGTCTTGCCATCAGCGCGCCCTCAGTCGCCCTTGCCTGCATGGCCGGACAATTCGAGCACCCTGGCATATTGCTCCGGCGTCAGCATGGCGCGCACCCGGGTGACGCAGGCAACGTGAATATCGGCGGCCTCGCGCTTGAGGGTCTGAAGCTCATCGAGCCTTGCGGGGATGCCTTCGAGGTTCCGGCCCGCCATCACGTCGTCGGCAATGGCGATCTCGGCCGCCCTGGCCTTTTCGAAAACCGGCCGGATCTTGCCGGGAACCTCCGCCATGATGGCGTCGACTTCCGCCTCCTGTTCGGCGCTCAGGCCGAGATCCTGACGGTGATCGAGGATCACCCGCATCACATGCGGCAGGTTGGCGGGCAGGATCAGCGCATAGGCGGGCAGCGGCGGCTCGCCGGGTTTCGCGTCTTCGGCAAGCGCCGGTCCGGCCAGAAGGGCTGCGGAAAGGCAGAGGGTTTTCAGCAGGTTATGGGACATGGAAGGTCTCCTGCGGTGCGTGTCCTGGCTTGATGCGTGGCGGCGGACGTGAGGCGTTGTCGGGGTCAGAGGCGCGCGCCCGGATCGTGGCGCCGGGATGCGTGGCAGCCGTTGCCCGTTTCAATGGCCGTTCACGGCGGAGCCTACAGCGATCGCCCACGCCCCGCAACTTGATCCTGATCGAAACGCTCGGAGATTTGCGCCTTTCCGCGAGACCGCAGGCCCGCCCGGGCTGCGGCATGGCGGCAATCGACTTTTGCGCGGATCTGGGCGAGTCTGGCGCAATCCGGGCTGCTGGCCCCCGCGCGATTCCGCCACACCCGCCAGCCCCAACCAGACAGAGACCGAAGGCCAAGATGAAAAGCTCCATTCCCCTGACAACCCGCCCCGAAAACACCCTGTTTGCCGAAGGCGATGTCTTCGTTCTGTTCGGCGAGCTTTTCGGGCGCGGCTATGCCACCGGGCTGGTCGAGGCGGCGAAGGCCGCGGGCATGACACTGGTCGGCATCACCGTCGGCCGCCGCGACGATGCGGGCGCGCTGCGGGCGCTGACGGCGGAAGAACTGGCCGAAGCCGAAGCCGGGCTCGGCGGGCGGATCGTCAATGTGCCGCTGATGGCCGGGTTCGACATGGATGCACCAGAGGACGCGCCAGAGGGCGGCGCCACCCCGACGCAGATGCTGGCGGGCATGACGCTCGACAACTGGCAGGATTACAAGCTCGACTGGGCCGCGGTGGCGCGCTGCCGCGAGGCCGGCACGGCGCGGTTCAGGGCGGCGCTGGACGAGGCGCTGGCGCAGATCGACGCGCTGATCCCCGAGGGGCGCAACGTGTTCTTCGCCCATACCATGGCCGGCGGGCTGCCGCGGGTGAAGGCGTTCATGGCGATCGCCAACCGGATCTACAAGGGCCGCGGCGCCCGCCATCTGCCGAGCCAGGCGCTGATCGACAGCGACCTCGGCAAGCTGATCCTGCAAAACTTCGACGATGTGACCGCCAACAGCTTC
Source organism: Rhodobacterales bacterium (assembly GCA_002746935.1). Taxonomy (GTDB): domain Bacteria; phylum Pseudomonadota; class Alphaproteobacteria; order Rhodobacterales; family Rhodobacteraceae; genus Sinisalibacter. Next base: position 47,462 of record PDRW01000035.1, on the reverse strand, counting down.
GGCCATCTGCTGAAGCAGAGCGCCCCGCTGCGCGCCCGCGTCGAGGCCGGGGGCGGGCAGGTCCGTTATACCGCCTATGGCTACCACGGCACCCGGGTGCTGATCGGCGATGCCTACCGCTGGCAGACCTATACCAGCTACACGCAAGGCTATGCCAAGATGCGGCTCGAGCGCCACGCCGGGGCGGCCTGGGCGGAGGGCGTGAAGGCGACGGTGTTCAACTGCCCCGAGATCCGCACCAATTCCTCCGACGTTTTCGCCGGGATCGAACTGTCGCTGCTGCCGCTGTTGCAGGCGCTGCGCAAGGAGGGCGGCGGCGCGGGGCGCAATGCAGGCGTCGAGGCCCTGTGGCAGCACTGCGAGGCCCTGCTGAAAGAGGGGGTCACCCTCGACAGCGTGCTCGCCAGGGTGCAGGACTATCTCTCCGACCCGCTGATGCAGCGCTATTTCGACTTCGAAAAATGGCCGATGCAGAACGGGCCGGAACAGGTCGAAAGGACCGTCGGCACCTCGCAGGAGATCGTCGCGCTGCACCGGGACCGCAAGGCGCTGATCAGCGATGTGCTGAGCCAGCATGTGCTGGACGCCACCGGCCAGCTGATCTTCGCGGCCGCCAGCGCGCCGGAAGGCCCGGTATTGTGGCTGGATCATGACGTGCTGGCGCGGCAGATGATCGCCAGCGGCGCTTTCGCGCCGGTCGCCTGAGACCGGCGGGGCACGGGCAGGGGCCGGGCCCGGATCGGGCTGGCGGCAACGCAGGGCCGCGCCTTTCGCACGCATCCGCTGATTCGTTAACGAAGACTTGACGCAAGGACTCGCTTGATGCACGATTCGTCGCACGAGTGGTTGTGGGTTGGTGTCCGAATCCCTCGGCAATATGCGTAAACCGGCGACCCCGCTCCGGGTGGGGCGGGTTTCCGGGTATGCTGCCACTGCGGACAACAGCAGCAGCTTGAATGATGCAGCGATTGGCCAATCCGGCTGCAAGACCGGAGGCCAGAACAATTGAAAATAAGGCGGAAAAATGTCCTCGAGTTACAAACTGATCGTCGGGAGTGACGGCAACGATATCATCGTTGGCACGGAACTGGATGACGAGATCAACGGGCTGGCCGGCGACGATACGCTGAGCGGTCTGGGTGGTGCCGACCTTCTGCGCGGCGGTGCGGGCAACGACACGATTTACGGTGGCGCCGATAACGACATCATCTACGGCGACGAAGAGCCGGCAGAGGATGAGGACACGCCCCCGGCCGAGGGCGGGGAGACCCCCGCGGAAGGACCGGAACAGCCGGAGGCCGAAGCCGTAACCTACGACGACATGCTCTTTGGCGGCCGCGGCAACGACCGGATCTACGGCGGCCTTGGCAATGACATGCTGAACGGCGGCTTCGGCAATGACGAGCTCTATGGCGGCGTCGGTGACGATGTGCTCTACGGTCGCCAGGGCTGGGATCTCATCGAAGGCGGCGACGGCAACGACCAGATCCGCGGCGGTGAGGGCGAAGACGGCCTGTTCGGCGAGAACGGCGATGACAAGATCTGGGGCGGCAATGGTGTCGACCTGCTGTCCGGGGGCAACGGCAACGACGAGCTCCGCGCCGGCAATGGCGACGATGGCGTGTTTGGCGGCTCCGGCGACGACAAGCTCTGGGGCGGCGCGGGCGATGACACCATGGTCGGCTGCGCCGGCAATGACGAGATCCGTGGCGGCAATGGCGACGACCTTGTGGTCGGCGGCAGCGGCGATGACGTGGCCTATGGCGGCGCCGGCAACGACACGCTGATCGGCGGCGTCGGCCAGTTTGCCGAGCACGATGGCCCGAGTTCGCCGACCGACAACGACATGCTCTTCGGCGGCGACGGCGATGACGAGATCTTCGGCAATGCCGGCGACGATCTTCTGCGCGGCGACAACGGCAACGACGAGATCTGGGGCGGCGCCGGCAACGACCGCATCGGCGGCGGGCAGGGCAACGACCTCCTGCGTGGCGAAACCGGCGACGACGTGATCCGTGGCGGTACCGGCGAAGACAGGATCTTCGGCGGCGCGGGCAACGACGACATCAGCGGCGGCAAGGACAACGACTGGGCCTCCGGCGGCGAAGGCGATGACATCGTCCGCGGCAACCTCGGCAACGACGTGCTGTCCGGCGGCGAGGGCAACGACATCGTGAAAGGCGGCAAGGGCAACGACGGCCTCGACTACTACGCCGCCCGCAACGAAGGGGCGACCGACGTCTATAACGGTGGCGCCAATTACGACACGCTGCGGCTGTATTTCACCGCTGACGAATGGGCGCAGGCGGGTGTGAAGGCCGATGTCGCCGGGCTTGTCGCCCATATGCAGGATCACTGGAACCCGGCCACAGGCGAGGCCGATGCCGGGGTGTTCAACTTCCAGTCCTTCGACCTTTCGGCCGACAGGTTCGAAGATGTGCGCGTCTTCGTGCTTGATGGCAACGACTATGTCGAGGTCGATCTGTCCGATCTGCCCCCGAACGACAACCAGCCGGAAGCCATGAACGACGCCGTTACGCTCTCCGAGGACGCTGGCCTGACGACCTTCGCTTCGGTGCTCGCCAATGACGTGGTGGCAGACGGTGCCTGGTCGGTTGCCGTTGTCGGAACTGCCCCCGAGGGGCTGGTGTTCAACGCCGGCACCGATGGCGCCCCGGACGGCACCTTCTCCTTTGACCCGACCGGCCTGTTCGATCACCTTGCCGCGGGCGAAAGCGAAGAGGTGCGCTTCACCTACGAAGTCACCGATACCGATGGCGACACCGATCAGGCCGAAGTCGTCATCACTGTGACCGGTGAAAGCGACGGGCCGGTGGCCAATGACGATGTGTTGAGGGTCGATGCCACCGAAGAGCTTGGCGACGTCGACCTGAACGTGCTGTGGAACGACATCAACCCTGACACAGGCAATGCGGATGGGCTCACGGTGGTGACGCAGATCGTTGTTGACGACAAGGTCGCCTGGACGCTTGGCGCCGACGGCTACTTCGATTTCGACGCGAGCGCTTACGCCGAGATCCTCCCTGAAGGTGAAACCATGGAAGTTCCCGTGGAATACACGGTTGTGGATGCTCAAGGCGCCACCGACACGGCAACGATCACCGTCATCATCGAGGGTGTGGTTCAGAACGAACCGAAGATGGTCGCGGGTGCCGGTACCGGAGGCAATGTGGACGAGTTCGTCTACGCCGCCCTGCCGGACGACAGTGCCGCCGATGTCGTTCTGGGTGCTGAAGCCGCCGATGCGGGTAGCGCCCCGGATGCGGTGGACTACGTTGCGCTCGAAAGCGATGCGATCGGCTGGGTCAACGAGGCCGGTACCGTGTACGATCACTTCGCGCTCTGACCCCAGGGCCGGACCGGAAACCACAGGAGGCGCCCTTCGGGGCGCCTCTTTTGTTGGGCGAATCCCGTCGCCCGTGCGGCTGTCGGGGGGTGGTCTTGCGCCTTGGGGGGCGGAAACCGCGGGGGGCTGGGGCTAAACGGCGAAGAATTGTGACGGCACGGCCCGGATAACCCGAAAAAATACCTAGAATGCGATCTATCCCCGGCCCGGGAAACCATTTGTTGGGAAACATCGTGGAAACTGCCGGCGCACGTTTTCCACGAAGGGTTCAAAATGAACAGACTTGCCTTGTTTTCCATCGCGCTCGGCCTCGTCGCCGGGGCGGCGCAATCCGACACGATCCATATCATTGGAGCAGAACTCCCGCCGATGATGATGGGATCCGGCGAGGGCCGTGAGGCTGAAATCATATCCAGCACGCTCGCGCGCTGTGGCCATGAGGTGACATGGGAGATACAGCCCTTCAGGCGCCATCTGGCCAGCTACGAAAGTGGTAAGGGCGACGCGGTAACCACCGTGCCCGTTGGCATGACCGTGCCGGGCACCCACACCGGGGTCTATTTCCACTATCAGAACGGTGTGTCCACGCTTGCCACCCATCCTGCCGTGACCTCGCTTGAGGATCTCGCTGGTGAAACGGTCGTGGCTTTCCAGGGGGCGTCTGAAACGCTCGCACCGCTTGCCGAGGCGGAGGGGAGCTTTGCGAGCTACCGCGAAATCACCGATCAGAAGGTTCATTCGCAACTGTTGTTTTCCGGCCGTGCAGATGCGGTGGTCGGTGACGGCATGGTTTTTGCCGAATACAACCGTCAACTCGCGGAAAATGTCGGGCGCTACGTGTTTGACCTCAGCCAACCGGTTGTTTTCAAGGCAATTTTCGAGCCCCTGTCATTTGTGATGGTGTTCCGTGACGCCAGGCTTGCCGCCGACTTCGACCGTTGCTTCGCCGAATCCGAAGCCGATGGCACCATTGCGGCGATCAATACCGCCTGGGCGGATCGCTACCGCGATGTGCTGGGCGATCAATACATCGGCTACTGAACGCATTCCCGCCTGTTCCGGCATGGTCGGGGGCGACCTGCCCTGCCAGCCGTGACCCGTTTACTGAGGGGACCAGATGAAACGCCTGAGCCAATCCCTGTCCGTCAGGGCCCGCATCCTTGTACCGATCCTGGGTGCATTGTTCATTTTTGTGACCGGTTACACGTTGTTCTGGTCCAATCGGTACACGCACCAGTTGCATCATCACTTCGAAAGCGCCGTCGAACTCGCGCCTTCGTTTCTTTCCGCCCCGGTCACCGGTGCGGTCTGGGATTTCCAGCCTGAAAAGGCGCAGATCGCACTGGGCGCGCTCGCGTCGATGAACCATGTCGCTTTCGCGCAGGTGTTTGAAAGCGACAACGTGTTTGTCCGATACGAGGCCTCGGAAAACCCCGCCGAAAGCGGCTCCGAAGGCCATTCTCACGGCCATTCCCATCCGCCTTCCCAGATCGCGGCCGAAATCTGGGAGGGGCTGGTTGCCCGCGTTGACCTCACGGCGAAAGAGCGGCAACGCTTCCGCGAGGGCAATGCCGTGGTGGTTGCCTCTCCGCTCATCCACGAAGACGGCAGCCTGCTGGGGCAACTCGTCCTTGGGTTTTCCATGGAGGCCTTCGAACGCTCGACCCGCGCGGCCTGGACCGAGGCCGCGCTTTTTGCCCTGGGCGTTTTTGCGGCCTTTGCGCTGATTGCCGCAGCCATCTCCCGCTCCGTGACCGGTCCGCTTGGCGAGGTGATCGGGCTGATTGACCTGATGCGCCGCGGCGAGACCGGTTTCGAGGCAAGGATCGCGGCCCGTGGCGACGAGTTCGGCAATCTCGGCAAGGCCGTCGAAGAGTTTCGTGACAATCTCGTCGAGCGCCAGCGGCTTGAAGGCGAAGAGGCAGAGCGCAAACGTGAGCAGGAAGAGCTGTCCCGGCGTCTCGCCGACGAAGAGCGCGCCCGTGCGGAAGAGATCGAACGGGAAAAGGCAAAGCAGCGGGCCCACGAGGCCGAGGAAGCGGCACGCAAGGCCGAAGCTGACAGGGCACAGGCCGCCGAACGTGAAGCCCGCGCTGCGGAACAGAAAACGGTGGTGAACGCGCTTGCCGAGGGTTTGCGCACCCTGTCGGCGGGCGATCTGACGGCCCGCATCGACACCCGTTTTCCCGAGAGCTACGAATTGCTCCGGCAGGATTTCAACAACGCGGTCACCGCGCTGTGTGAGACACTTGGCGCCGTGCTCGACAACACCGCTTCCATCCGGGGCGAGAGCACGGAACTGGTCAACGCCGCCGAAGAGCTGTCGATCCGTACCGAGCGCCAGGCGGCAACGCTTGAAGAATCCGCCGCCGCCATGGATACGCTGACCGGTTCGGTGCATGATACCGCCGCCGGGGCGGGCGATGCCTTCGCGGTCTCGAACCGGGCGCGCGAGAGTGCCGAGGCCGGTGGCAAGGTCGCCCGCGAAGCGGTCGACGCCATGGCCGGGATCATGAAATCCTCCGAGGAAATCTCGAAGATCACCTCCGTGATCGAGGAGCTTTCCTTCCAGACCAATCTTCTCGCGCTCAATGCGGGTGTCGAGGCGGCGCGCGCGGGCGAGAGCGGCAAGGGCTTCGCTGTCGTCGCTTCCGAGGTGCGGGCGCTGGCACAACGCTCCGCCGAGGCAGCCAATGAAATCAATGCGCTGATTGCGAAGTCCGGCGAGCAGGTCCACAAGGGCTCGGAACTCGTGCAGCGCACCGGCGCGGCGCTTGACGAGATTGTCGACCACGTGAGCGGCGTGTCCGAGCGCCTCAGGACGATCTCCGAAACCGCTGCCGCCCAGTCAGGCGGAATCGGTGAAATCAATACCGCGATCGGCGAACTCGACCAGGTTACGCAGCAAAACGCAGCCATGTTCGAGGAAACCAGCGCCGCCAGCCTGTCCTTGCAGAGCGGGGTCGACAATCTCGTCGCCGCGGTCGCCCGGTTCCAGCTTGGAGGCGAGCGTATGGCCGGGGTGGCGCCCGCCCCCGCGGCTGCCCGCCCGCACCCGGTCCCGGCTGCTTCCGGCGGGGCTGCGCGCGCGCGTCTGGCCGTTGTCGAGACGGAGGAGGATGCCGGCTGGGACGAGTTCTGATCCGGACATCCGGTCTCCCGCGCATCATGCCGGCGCAAGCGGATACTGCGGTTGCAATCCCTTCCGTGGGCATGATGTGTGGCGGCGCAGGGGGGCTCAACGCCTTGAAAGCCGCGCTACCTGGCTCAGCCGCCGACAGCCCGGGCTGTGGAATGCCGGAAATGGCGCTGACGCGGCTGACCCCGCCTTGTGTCTTGCACCTTGTGCCCGCCACCCCGCCACGCTGCCCGGCCCGGTCGCCCCAATCGCTTGACGGGCACCGGGCCCGCACTGTTTTCCGAGGGTGGTGTCTCCTGAAGACCGGATCCGCGTTTCCGGCTATGCGATGACCTTCCGCCACTGGCTGGTCGATGAGGGTTACGATTTCGACGACCTCGTGGCATGGGTGAATGACATTCTGGCCCAGGGGGTATCGCGGCGACTACGCTGGAAGAACTGCCCGGGCCGGGCGCTAGGGCCACGGGCGATGAAACCACCAGGATTGTTGGTGTGCTCTCGGGGCTGTTTCACCAGCCCGGCTGGTACAGCGCCGGGGCTGCGCTCTGTTGCCGGGTCGAGCTGGATAACGTCAGGACCGGTCCGGGATTTCATGACATCCCGGACAATTTTGGCCAAACGACCACTTCTGATTGTGCCTTTTGGCGATAAGCCTTTGACTTTACGCTGATGCTTCGCGGATTTCGAGATCAGGATCCACACCCGTCAGCTCTACGATGTGAGCTTTGGCCGCTTGTTCGAGCTTGAAGACGGGTCTCTGCCGGAGGCAAACCCGATGTTGGATGTTGTCAGGGCCGGGCTGACCCCGATCGGCCAGCGCTGGTAAGCGGGCTGGCGCGACTGGCCGATCTGCCGTGCTGGAAGAGCTGTGATGCGTGGGGCTGACCGCCGGGGTCTGCCGGGAGGCCGAGGGCTGACCCTTGGGCCGGGGTGCGCCCCGGGGCTGACCCTTGGGCCGGAATACGCCCCAGGCCTGATCCCCGGGCCGGAATACGCCCTGACCCGCAGGCCGAAACACACCCTTGCCTTTGCCCCGCAGACATGGCCCGATGCGGCCAGGGCAGACCAGCCGGGGCCAGTCGGGGCCAGCCTTGGCGGCGCCCGGTACGGCCGACCATCCTGGGGAGGGTAAGAAATGAGCGATTTCAACGGGTTGATGCTTGAGGCCAATCTCGTCGGCGGGGCCTGGACCGGCGCCGATTCCGGCGCCACGATCCCGGTCGAGAACCCCGCCACCGGTCGGATCATCGGCCACGTGCCCGATGCCGGCGAAGTGGAAACCCTGCGCGCCATCGCCGCCGCGAAAGCGGCGTTTGAAAGCTGGTCCAGGACCGATCTGACTGCCCGGGTGACGCTCCTGCACGCCCTGCACGACGCATTGCTCGACAATCAGGAGCCGCTTGCCCAACTGCTGACCGCCGAACAGGGCAAGCCGCTGTTCGAAGCGCGCGGCGAGATCGCCATCGGCGCGGCCTATGTGCGCTGGTTCGCCGAGGAGATCCGCCGCGCCAAAGGCGAGATCGTGCCCGCTCCGACCCGTGACCGCCGCCTGCTGGTGACCCACCATCCGGTCGGGGTGGTGGGGGCGATCACGCCGTGGAACTTCCCCTCCTCGATGCTCGCCCGCAAGCTCGCCCCGGCGCTGGCCGCGGGCTGCACCATGGTGGTGAAACCCGCGAGTCTGACGCCGTTTTCCGGCCTCGCCTGGGGCAGGCTCTGTGAAGAGGTGGGCTTTCCGCCGGGGGTGGTGAACATCGTCACCGGCTCCGCCCGCGCCATCGGCGGCGCCATCATGGCCAGCCGCGACGTCCGTAAGGTCACTTTCACCGGCTCCACCGAGGTCGGCAAGACGTTGATCCGCCAGTCCGCGGACACGGTGAAGAAGCTCTCGATGGAACTTGGCGGCAACGCGCCCTTCATCGTTTTCGACGACGCCGATCTGGATGCCGCCGTGGAAGGCGCGATGATCGCCAAATACCGCAACATGGGCCAGACCTGCGTCTGCACCAACCGGTTCTTCGTCCAGTCCGGCATCCATGACGCCTTCGTCGCGCGGCTCGCGGAGGCCACCGGCGCGCTGGTGGTGGGCAATGGCGCCGAGGCGGGGGTCGAGCAGGGGCCGCTGATCGACGAGGCGGCGGTCGGGAAGGTGGAGGCGATGATCGCCGATGCGGTGGAGAAGGGGGCGCAGGTGGTGACCGGGGGCAAGCGCCACGGAAACGGGCATACGTTCTTCCAGCCCACTGTTCTCACCGGCGCAACGGCGGAGATGATGTTCGCCACAGACGAAATCTTCGGCCCGCTCTCGGCGGTGTTCCGCTTCGAGACCGAGGACGAGGCGCTCACCGCCGCCAATGCCACCGAATACGGCCTCGCGGCCTATGCCTATACAAGCGATCTCGGCCGGGCCTTCCGGCTCAACGAAGGGCTCGCCTACGGGCTCATCGGCATCAACGCCGGTCTGATCACCACGGTCGAGGCGCCGTTTGGCGGGCTGAAGGAGAGCGGCTTCGGCAAGGAAGGCGGCAGCCAGGGACTCGCGGATTATCTCGATACCAGATACACCGCGATTGCGGGCCTTGGCCTGTGAGGCGCAACGGGTCCGGGGAGGAAAAATGGCAGAGCCAAAGATCCGGACGATGGAAGAATTTGCCACCGTGAGCGGGATTTCGCGGCCCACGGTGTCGAAATACTTCCACGACCCCAATTCGGTGCGCGCCTCCACCCGCAGCCGGATCGAGGCGGCGCTCGAACAATACGACTACCGCCCCAACATCTATGCGATGAACCAGAACCGGCGGCTGACCAGAAACATCGGCATCGTCGTGCCCTATCTCGCCGACCCGTTCTTTGCCGAGATCGTCCGCCATCTTGAACGCCGCTGCATCGAGGCCGGTTTCTCGCCCACGATGTTCAGCTCTCACGGCGAGCCGGCATTCGAGAACGACATACTCGACAATCTCCGCTCGATGCGGCCCGCGGGCGTGTTTCTGGCACCCCTGGGGCGCAGGTCCGACCGCACGGCGCTGGAGCGGTTTTGTGCGGAGGTGCCGACGATCCTGTTCGACAGCGAGGTGGAGGGCATTGGCGAAGCCTTTGTCGGAACAGACAATTTTCAGTCCATCGGGCTGATCGTGGACTATCTGTCGCGCACTGGCGAGCCGCCGGTTCTGTTCGAGATGAAGGGCGCGGCCAACCCCAACTCGCGCAAACGGCGCGCCGCCTACCGGCAGGCGATGGAAGCGCTTGGCCACAAGCCCCAGGTGATCCAGGCCGCGGGCGAGGGCTGGGATTTCGAGGAAATCGGTTTTCGCGGCGGCTGCCGGGTGATCTCGGAAAAGGCGCTGGCCACCGATACCGTGCTCTGCTCGAACGACCGCCTGGCAATCGGTTTTCTGGCCGCAGCCTATGAAAAGGGCTTGCGGGTGGGGCGCGGTTCGGGGTTTGCGCTGCGGGTGGCGGGCCATGACGACCACCCGTTTGCCCGCTACACCTCGCCCTCGCTGACCACGGTTGCGCAGGATTGCGCGGCGATTGCGGAAAAGAGCCTCGAAACCCTGTTCCGCCGTCTCGATTCCGGGGGCCCCTTCCGGGAGCGCGAAAGCACGCTCCATGACGGACGCCTGGTGATGCGCCATTCGGCATGAGCGGCGTGCCCGCGCGCCGTTTCAGTCCTTTGCCTTCCGGGCACGCTTCTGGGCACGTTTCTGTGCCGCAATCCGGAAGGGGGCGTTGGCGGCGCCGAAACCGGCGTAGCGCGGGTCGCGCTGGACGATTTCGAAGAACATGCCCCTGGCGAAGGTCCGGCTGTAGAGCTGGAAAAACGCGCCGTCCATGTCGCGGTCGTAGAGGATGCCGCGTGCCTGCATCCGTTCGACCAGCCCTTTCGGAAAATCGAACCGCGCGGCGAGGTCGGCATAATAGTTCTGCGGCATCGGCAGCGGCGCGAAGCCACGTTTGGCGAGTTCAGCGGCGGTGGCGAAAATGTCGTCCGTGGCCAGCGCCACATGTTGCACCGAGGCGCCGAACCCCGTTGACAGGAACCGCCCCGCCAGGGTGCGGTTGGAATCGGCACCATTGAGCGTGACCTTGAGGCCGCCGCCGGGGCTCTCGACCACCTGACTGCGCACCAGCCCGTCGGGGTCGAACACATCGACCATCGGGGATTTCACCATGTCGAAGACCGAGGTGTAGAACAGCACCCAGGAGAGCATGTTGTCATGCGAGACGGTCTGGTTGTGGTGGTCGACATGGGTGATCCCGGCGCCTGTGGGGGCTTTGGCCGGGGCACCGAAATCCCGTTCCCAGATCCGCGCGAGCCCGCTGTTCGCATCGACGAAATGCAGCACCGAACCGGAGGGGCCGCGCACCGCCGGCAGCGCGCTGACGGCCTCGCTTTCCGGCGCCTCACAGGGTTTCGCGGCAAGGGCGAGGGCGCGGCGCATCGCGGCTTCGGCGTTGTCCACCGCGAAGCCGATGTCGCAGATGCAGGTGCCGCGGGCCGCGAAGGCCGCGCCCGCATGGCCCGCCGGGTCTTCGTTGACCACGATCCGGGCCTCGCCCTGCTGCCACAGTGCCGCCGGTTTGGCCGCGTGGCTCCCGGCTTTTGCGAAGCCGAGCGAGGCGAGCAGCGCTTCCAGCGCGCGGGCCTCTTCGCCCTGGCTGGCAAATTCCATATAGGCCACGCCCTGCGCCTTCGCCCGGGGGGGGATCGGCGGCAGATCGACCGCGAGATGGGGCTCGGCGCGGCGCACGTCGTCCATGGTGGCGATGATCGAGCGGTAGCCGTCGAGCGCCACCTGATCGGTGCAGCCGCCGCGGAACTGGTCGTTGAAGATTTCCAGGCTGATCGGCCCGCTGTAGCCGGTGGCCATCACCGCGCGCATGAAATCGGTGCAGGCGAGATCGCCCTCGCCGGGCATGTTGCGGAAATGGCGCGACCAGTAGAGCACATCCATGTCGAAGGCGGGGGCGTCGGCGAGCTGGACGTAGCAGATCTTGTCGCCGGGGATCGAGCGGATGGAATTCGGGTCGATCTTGCGGGCGAGGGTGTGGAAGCTGTCGAGGATCAGGCCGATATTGGGGTGGTCGGCGCGGCGGACAATCTCCCAGGCGTCGCGGTGATCGTTGACGAAACGGCCCCAACTCAGCGCCTCGTAGCCGACCGACAGCCCGCGCCGGGCGGCGCGTTCGCCAAGCTCGTGGAAATCCGCCGCCGCCCGGTCGATCCCGCCGAGCGCCGCGGGGTGGACCGAGGAGCAGATGCCCATCAGCTTCGCGCCGAGCGATTCCATCAGGTCGAACTTGTGCTCGGCGCGGTCGAAAGCCTTGGCGCGCAGCGGTTCCGGCAGGCCCTCGAAATCGCGCAGCGGCTGGAACATGCTGATCTCCAGCCCGTGATCCTGCACCCGGGCGCGGAAATCGGCGGGCGAGCCGTCGAAAGCGATGAAATCCTGTTCGAACAATTCGATCCCGTCATAGCCGGCGGCGGCAATCGCCTCGAGCTTTTCGTCGAGCGTGCCGGAAATCGAGACGGTGGCGATGGATGTTTTCATGGCGTGCAGGACTCCTTGTTTCCAGTCCCCGGTTTCCGGTCTCTGGCGCCAGATCACGCGAACAATCTGGCATTTGTATGATGCCGGGGCGGCGCGGCGCTCACCGCGCCATGCGCCGGGCCATTTCGGCGGCGAGGGTCTCGACATTGGGGGTGTCGAGCATCGACAGATGCCCGCCCGGCACATCGACCAGTTCCCAGCCCGCGAGCGCCACCCTGTCCCAGCCGAGCCCGTTTTCGAGCGCCGTTCCGGTGTCGAAATGGTTCTCGCGGGAGCGGTAGACGGTACAGGGCACGTTCAGCGGTTTCGGGCTGTAGCGCGACACCGCGAGGTCGTTCGAGGCGATGAAATCATTGCCGTTGCGGATCTCGATCGCGCCGCCATGGGCGGCCTGTTCGCGCATCCGCTCCGCGATGCGGGCATAGCGGGCCTCGTTGATCCGGTTCTGAATCGCGGCCGGAATGGCGCCGGGCCCGCGATCCCTGACCGTGCAGAGCCCCGCCCAGAGCCAGCGCAGGCCGCGGTGGGTGTCGCGCCCGTCGGGGCCGTCGGCGTCGAACAGGGCGAAATGACCGATCTCGCGGCCCGCCTGGTGCAGCAGCCAGGCGAGTTCCCAGGCGAAATACGCCCCCAGAGATACCGCGGCGAGATGCACCGGTCCGTCGGGGTGGAAGGTCTGGATTTCTTCGAAATAGCGTTGCGCGGTTTCTTCCACGCCCACCGGCTTGTCGCGCGCCAGCGCGCCGATGGTCACGCCGTAGACCGGCTGGTCGGGGCCGAGGGCACGGGCGAGGGCGGTATAATAGCTCTCGCGCCCGCCAAGGATATGCACGCCAAACAGGGGCGCCCTGCTGCCGGAGGGCTGGATTGCGAAGATGTTGCGCGGTTTGGTCGAGCCGCTCGCAACAACGCCCGCAAGACCCCGGGGGGTGGGGTGGTTTTGCAGGTCGATGACGCTGATCCGGCGGCCGAGCTTGACCTCGATCTGTCCGACCAGTTCGGCGGCGAGCAGCGAATGCCCGCCAAGGTCATAGAAATCGTCGTCGGCGCCGATGTCGCTCATGAGCAGCACCTGGCCGAAAAGACCGGCAAGCTGGCGTTGCAGATCGGTCATGGGCGCGGCCGGACCCGCGGCGGCGGCGGGGCGGCCGGGATCGGGAAGGGCGGCAAGATCGACCTTGCCGGCGCCGGTGCGCGGAAAATCGTCAACCTCGACGATGCGCGGCCGCATCGCCGGTGGCAGTTCGGTCTCGGCCACTGCCTTGAGCCGCGCCATGTCCACCGCTTCGCCGCCCTCGGCGATCATCGCCCAGGCGAGCAGCCGCGCCGCCGGGGTGCCGGCGTCGCGCAGGCCGGCAAATACCCTGAGGTTGGGTTGGGCCTTTTCGAGCACGCGTTCCACATGGCCAAGGTCGATGCGGAAGCCGCGCATCTTCACCTGCCGGTCGTTGCGGCCGAAGAAATCGAGATTGCCGTCGGTGCGCCAGCTTGCCCGGTCGCCGGTGCGGTAGACGCGGGCGCCAATGCCGGTCCCGGCGTTGGTTTCGGGGCGGAACGGATCGTCAAGGAAGACCTCCGCGGTCTTCTCCGGCAGCCCGAGATAGCCGGTGCCGACCGAAACCCCGCCGATCCAGAGCTCGCCAATGGCGCCCCGGGGCGCGAGGCTGCCGTCGGGAGCGACCACATAGGCGCGGGCATGATCCGCCGGGGTGCCGATCGGCACTTCGCCTTCGCGCGCGCCTTTCTCCGGTTCGAAGAAGGTCACGGTGATGGCGGTTTCGGTGGGCCCGTAGCCGTTGAGCAGCCGCACCCCGGGGGCGGCCTCAAGCCAGTCCTGCACGATCGCCGGGTTGGCCCGCTCGCCGCCGATATTCACAAGGCGCAGGCTCTCGGGCACGGCTGTGCCGCTGGCGGTGAGATAATCGGTGGCGACGTGGAAGAAGGCGGTGGGGAAATGCAGCACGGTGAGGCCGAGCGGCGCGATTTCCTCGAAATACTCGGCGCCCGAACGCGCCGCCTTGTCGCTGCGCAAAACCAGCGTCGCCCCCTGGAACAGGGTGGGCATGATCTCTTCGAGCGAGAAATCGAAGGACAGCGACATGAACTGGAACACCCGGTCTTCATGGGTGATGGCGAACAGCCGCGAGATCGCCTGCGCATGGCCCACCATCGCCCGGTCGGGCACCACCACGCCCTTGGGCTTGCCGGTGGAGCCGGAGGTGTAGATCACATAAGCCGCGCCTTCGGGGTCGCGGGTGACGGGGGTGAGGGCGCGCTCGCCGCGATCGGCCGCATCGGGGGCAACGACCTCGGCGCCGGTGGCAGGCGGCGGCGTCCGGGCGATCACCAGCCTTGTGCCGCTGTCCTCGATCATGTGCGCCCTGACCGCGTCGGGGTAGCCCGGATCGACCGGCAGAAAGGCCGCGCCGGTCTTCAGCACCGCCAGCATGGCGGTGAGATAATCCGGCTCCCGGCCAAGGTGGATCGCCACGATCTGACCGGGGGCCGCGCCCCTTGCCTGCAACAAAGCGGCCAGCCGGTCGGAAGCGGTATCGAGCCCGGCGTAGCTCAGCCGTTCGCCGGTGCCCGCCTGTTCGACGGCAACGGCCTCCGGCGCCCGCGCGACCTGGGCGCGGAAACGGTCGAGAAAGCCGATATAGGCGTTTTCCTGCTTGGGCGCGCCAAGCGCCAGGATCGCATCGCGCTCCGGTCCCAGCATGTCGAGGTCGCCGAGCCGGGTGGCGGGGCCGGCATCGGCGATGGAGGCGAACAGCCGGGTGAGCTGGTCGAGCATCAGCCGGGCGCGGGCGGGCGGGACGACCGCCGGGTCGGCTTCAAGACTGAGCCGGAGTTCCTCGCCGGTCTCCACTTCGAGCGACAGCGGCAAATCCGTCTCCGACCGGAGCTCCGCGCTGCGGCCCTCCGCGCCGAGCCCGGACCGGGCGAAAACCCCGCTCACCTGGCCGCGGTCGAACATCACCACCGTGTCGAACAGAAAGCTTGCGCTGTGGAGCTTGCAGAAGCGGCGGATTTCGGCGACCGAGACCTGTTCGAAAGGCCGCATCGCTTGGCTGTTGCGGCTGAGGGTGGCGACGGTTTCACCGAGCGTGGTGCCGGCCCCGACCTTCATCCGCATCGGCAGGGTGTTGAGAAAGCACCCCGTCGCCCGGTCGCCGTCCTGCAACAGGTTGCGCCCGGCCCCGGTGACGCCGAAAACCACATCGCCGCTGTTTTGCCAGCGCGCCATCATCAGGCCCCAGGCGGTCTCGACCAGATTGCGCAAGGTGCCGCCGCAGCGCTCCGCCATGGCGGTGATGCGCCGCGTGAGATCCCTGTCGAGCACGCGGCTCAGCAGTTCCGCCCGGACATCTGCGCCGGGTGCCGGGGCGCGGGTCAGGCCGGGCGGTTCGAAGCCGTCGAGATAGGCGGTGAAAAACGGCTCTGCCTCGGGCGGCGCGGGGGCGGCTATGGTCTCGCAAAGCGCAAGATGCGCCTCGGCGCTCTTGCCCGGCGAGACCGGCGCGCCGTTGTCAAGAACCGAAAACACGTCTTCCAGCACGATCCCGATCGAGGCCGCGTCGATGAGCGCATTATGCGCCGTCCAGACCATTGCCTGGCGGCCGCCGCCGAGATTGAGCAGGGTCAGCCGCCAGGGCGGGGCGGCTTCGAGGTCGATCCCCCGGGCGCGGTCCTCTTCAAGGAAGGTTTCGAGCGCGGTTTCGCCCGCCCCGGAAAGGTCACGTTCCGCGATCCGGACCCGGACCTTCTGCGCGACCCGCTGCACGGGTTTTGGCTGGTCGCGCCAGACGATGGTGGTGCGCAGCGCCGGGTGCAGCGCCACGACCCACTCCCAGGCCCGGGCCAGCCTCGCGGCCGGAATCCTGCCCTGCCAGCGCAGGATGGTCTGCTGAAGATTGACCCAAGGCTTCTGCCCGGGAATGCTCTCGTAGAACATCCACGCCTGCATCGGCGTCAGCGCGGCGCCGTTTCCCGGGGCAGTCTTGCTGTTTTTCATGGTTTTCGGATCGAAATCCTCGGTCGGGTCGCCGGTGGTTATCATTCTGCCCCATGTTCTGCACCAACCGATTGGCAAATCAGGGGCATTTTTTCGCTTATTCTTGCGCCATTGTGGCGTGAATGCGTTCGGTTACGGAAGCGAACCCCGCTTGTTGCCATATTGGAAACGCGGGCCGAACCGGATACATATCAGAAATGCGGATTTCATGATGCGATGCGGGGCCTGTCCTGATCCAGATCAGATACAACGCCTGCGCGCCGTGGTCCTCTGGGGTCTGTCACCCATATGAGGGAGTCCCGTGCGCCTGACCACCCGCACCAATCTGGCCATCCGCGCGCTGATGTACTGCGCCGTGCACGAAGGCCGTGTCTCGCGTTCTGCCGAGATTGCCGAGGCCTGCAATTCCTCCGCCAACCACCTTGCGCAAGTGGTCAACACGCTTCATGCCCACGGTTTCCTTCATGCCACGCGCGGACGCACGGGCGGTGTCAGCCTGGTGCGCGCGGCGGCGAGCATCAACATTGGCGAGGTGTTCCGGCTGTTCGAGGCCGAGACGCCCTTTACCGAATGCTACCAGCTCGAAACCAACACCTGTCCGCTGGTGTCCGCCTGCCGCCTGCGGGTCGCGATCGGGCGGGCGCTCGATGCCTTCTACCGCGAAATGGAGAACGTGACCCTTGAGGATCTGGTGAAGGGCAATGGCGAGCTTGAGGGGCTGTTCCGGATCGCCGACCGCGCGGCGCCCGCAGGCTGCCCCAACGCGCGCCGGGCCGTGCCCCGTGGCAGGCAGACGGCTTGACAGCCGCCCCGGGGTGCGGGCAGATCAACCGGCCATGACCCAGCATCGCCGACCCGAAATCACCCTTGGCCCAGGCGGCCCGCCGGATCCCGGCGCCGTGGCCGCCCTGCGCGCCCGGCTGCGGGGCAAATCGCGTCCGGCGCTGTTTGCGCTCGCCGCCCGGTTCCGCACGCTGTCGCTCAGCCAGGTGCCGGTACTGGCGGCGGGCTGGCTCGCGGCGGAGGCCGGGCAGTTCCGCCCCGGCGTGACCCTCGCGGCGATGCTGGGGGCGGGGGCGATCCAGATTGGCACCAACCTGTGGAACGATGCCGCCGACGCCGCCTCCGGCGTCGACAGCCCGGACCGGCTGGGACCGCCCCGGATGGTGGCGCTCGGGCTGCTGGGCGCGGCGGAAGTCAAACGCGCGGCGCTCGCGAGCTTCGCGCTGGCGGCGCTTGCGGGGCTGGCGCTCGTACTCACCGGCGGCTGGCCGGTGGTGGCCATCGGGCTGGTCTCGCTGCTGCTCGGCTATGCCTATTCGATGGGTCCGCGCCCGCTCTCGGGCCTGCCCTTCGGCGAGTTGCTGGTGATCGGGTTTTTCGGGCTGGTGGCCGTTTCCACGACCGCCTGGCTACAGGGGATCAACCCGCTCGCCCCCCGCACGCTCCTGCTGGGCCTTGCCACCGGCTTTCCGGCAGCGGCGGTGCTGATGCTCAACAACCACCGCGACCGGGTGCAGGACGCCCGCGCCGGGCGGCGGACCCTGGCGATCGTGATCGGCGAAGCGGCTGCGCGCGCGGTTTATGCGGCGGCGTTGGCGGCGGGGCTCGCCTGCGCCTTCGCCGTCAGCCCGACGCCCTGGCTGGGTTTGCCCGCCGCCCTCGGGCTCTGGCTCGCGGCCGACATGGCCCGCCTCCCGGTTTCGCCCCGGCTCAACGCCCTGCTCGGGCGCACCGCGCTGTTTCAGATGGCGCTTCTGCTCGCGCTGGTGCTAGGTTGAGGCAAGGCCGGAGGCATGCTCTTGATGAAAGGCCCCCGGGAAGCGGCAAGAGATTGCCGTTGTCTTGCCACGTTCTGGTCCAGAAAACGTGCGCATTGTCAACAGGATTTGCCGCGTCCGGGGCAGGCACATGGCCTCCCTCGCGCGCCGGGCCGCAGATGGAAGGAACCGCCGGTGCATCCGGCGACCGGTCGCTTGTTTCTCAGGTTGCTGAAACCACGAACGGCGTCGAATGAAAGCATCGCGAACAGGAGAGAATACGAATGGCCAAGGTAACAGCTTATGTCAGCTACCATCAGGACATGGTCAACTTTCACCAGATCATTGCCAGCGGGTATACGGCCCAGCTCTGGAAGGATGTAAACTACCAGATTCTGGACCGGGTCTATCAGGATATTGGCGAGGTCAAATGGTCCTCCAACGGGGTGAATGTCCAAAGCATGTTCGGAGGTTACAATTTGACGGCCGATGCCAGCGGCCTGGTAAAAGGCGGCCGGATCACCGGGATCGGCGAAGCTTACCAGAATGGTTTCGGGGAGTGGACACCCTCTGTCGTCATCCAGGATTTCAATATCAGCGCGGCAGCGCTCTACAGCGCCATGCAGTCTTCCGGCACGTTCGATGACCTCCAGATCATCAACAACATATATTCTGGCGCCGACCAGTTCGAGCTCAGCGATTATGGCGACGTCGTCAACGGGCTTGGCGGGGCGGATATGATATCCGGCTATGGCGGCAACGACAACCTGCGCGGCGGCGACGACAATGACCTTCTGAAGGGCGGCACGGGTACTGACCTGCTGTTCGGCGACAAGGGCAACGACCGTCTGGAAGGCGGCATTGGCAACGACACCCTCTACGGTGGCAATGGTGTCGATCTTCTGTATGGTCAGCAGGGCGCCGACCGGCTGGAAGGCGGATACGGCAATGACACCCTGCGTGGCGGCAATGGCGCCGATCTCCTGTTGGGCCAGCAGGGCGCCGACTGGCTGGAAGGCGGCAACGGCAACGATACGCTGCGCGGCGGCAATGGCGCCGATCTTCTGTACGGCCATCAGGGCGATGACCGGCTGGAAGGCGGCATCGGTGACGACGAACTTTATGGCGGTGTCGGTGCCGACAAACTGTTCGGCCATCAGGGCAACGACCGTCTGGAAGGCGGATATGGCAACGACAGGCTGCACGGCGGCAATGGCACCGACCTTCTGTTGGGTCATCAGGGCGCCGACCGTCTGTATGGCGGCAACGGCAACGACACGCTGCGCGGCGGCAACGGCACCGATCTTCTGTATGGCCATCAGGGCGCCGACACTCTGGAAGGCGGCAATGGCAACGACACGCTGCGCGGCGGCAATGGTGCCGACATCTTGTCTGGGGGGAAGGGCGCCGACACTCTGTTGGGCGGAAACGGCAACGACCGGCTGTTCGGCCACCGCGGGCAGGATGTTCTGGTCGGCGCCGCCGGCAACGACCGGCTGCATGGCGGGATCGGTGCTGATACGTTTGTCTTCGAGACAGGTGGCGGTGCCGATGTGATCCTCGACTTCGACGCGCTGGGCGCCGACCACGATGTTCTGGATCTGTCACAGGTCAATTCGATCACCGGCTGGGCCGACCTTCGCAACAACCACATGCAGCAGGCCGGCAACAACGTGGTGATCGACGCATTCAACGGCGATATGGTGACGCTGCAAAACGTCAATATCGCCAATCTCGACGCGAGCGATTTCATCTTTTAGCATCTGCCGGCCCCTTCCCGCCTCCGCGGGGCGGAAACGGCCACAAGGGGCGCAGGGGGCGCGGGCGGGTCTGCGGCTCGCGCCTCCTGCATTTTCAGGGCATGCCCCGCCAGGCCGTCCCCGGTCTTGCGCCTTTCGGCATGCGGGCGCAAACCCGAAGCACGCCGGCTGCCGGAACCGGCCCGGCGGCAAAGCCGCGGTGCGTCCGCCAGCAATCGCCACTTTGCCGCCATGATTTGGCCCCAAAACCCTGCACGATATCGCTGATCGTCACTGCGCGCGGGGGTGTTGAGCCCGCAAACCGCGGCAGATGAAACCGGGGTAAAAAGGGGAGACTGCGAATGGCGACGGTAACGGTTTATGGCAGATACGACTGGGATACCGGCGCCTATACCGGTTTCCATCAGGACTGGATCAACTTTCACCGGCTGGTTTCCGACGGGTTTGTTGCCGAGTTCTTTGATGACGTAAATGGCGAAAACCTCGGCCGGACCTACCAGGATGCCGGCCGGGTCAGCTGGACTGAGGCCGGACATCGGATTGAGACCTGGGTCGGAGGCTACGATCTGACGGTCGATGCCGATAATCTGGTGAACGGCGGGCGGATTACAGGGATTTTCGAGTATCACGAGAATGAGTTCCCAGAGTGGTTGCCCGGCTATGCCATCCAGGATTTCGATATAGACGCGGCGGCGCTCTACAGCGCCATCCAGTCTTCCGGCAGGCAGGACGATCTCCAGCTCATCAACAGCCTGTTCGCTGGCGCCGACCGGTTCGAACTCAGCAATTTTGCCGACACTGCCAACGGGCGTGGCGGGGCGGATGTGATGTTCGGCCATGATGGGAACGACTGGTTGCACGGCGGTGCGGGCAATGACAGGCTTTACGGCAACCAGGGTAAAGATACCCTGCGCGGCGGCTACGGCGCCGACTTTCTGCATGGGGGCAAGGGGGCCGACCTGCTTTTCGGCAACAAGGGCCAGGACCGGCTGGAAGGCGGTATCGGTGACGACACCCTGCGCGGCGGCAATGGTCACGACCGGCTTTTTGGCAACGCGGATGCCGACCAGTTGTTTGGCGGCAATGGCAATGACACCCTGCACGGCGGCCTTGGTGACGATACTCTGTCCGGTCAGAAAGGTGCCGACCAGTTGCTTGGCGGATACGGCGACGACCGGCTTTTCGGCCACCGCGGGCAGGATCTGCTGGACGGCGGCGCTGGCAATGACACTCTGCATGGCGGGATCGGCGCTGATACGTTTGTCTTCGAGACCGGTGGCGGTGCCGATGTGATCCTCGACTTCGACGCGCTGGGCGCTGACCACGACGTTGTGAATCTGGCCTCTGTCACCTCGGTCACCGGTTGGGACGACCTTCGCAACAACCACATGCAGCAGGCCGGCAACAACGTGGTGATCGACGCGTTCAACGGCGATATGGTGACGCTGCAAAACGTCAATATCGCCAATCTCGACGCGAGCGATTTCGTCTTTTAGCATCTGCCGGCCCCTTCCCGCCTCCGGCAGGGCGGAAACGGCCACAAGGAGGGGTGCGGGGGCGCGCGCGGGCAGGTCTGCCGGCGCGTGCCCCCGGGTCAACCCCGCCGCTGGAACAGGATCACCACCAGCGCCAGCAGCGACGACCCCAGCATCAGGAGCAGCGACACCGCGTTGAGCAGCGGGGTGGAGCCTTCTTTCAGCCGGTCGAACATGGCAATAGTCAGCGGCGCGTCGGAGCCCACCAGCATCAGCGTGGTGTTGAAATTCTCGAAGCTCATCAGAAAAGCCACCACCAGCGCGCCGACCATCGCCGGCGCGAGGAAGGGGAGGGTGATGGTGCGCACCGCGGTCAGCCGGTCGGCGCCGAGGTTGAGCGCGGCCTCCTCAAGAGTGCGGTCGAATTTCTGCAACCGCGCCGAGACCACCAGCGTGGCGATGGTGGCGATGAAGGAAAACTGCCCGAGGATCACCAGAAACAGCCCCGGCCTGAGCGCCTGAATGTCGAGCGCAGCGAGATCCCAGGCGGCATTGGCCAGGGTCGAGGAGAACACCAGGATCGAGATCCCGAGCACGATCCCGGGGATCACCAGCGGCAGCAGCATCAGCACATAAAGCAGGCTCTTGCCGCGGAAGCTGTAGCGGTTGAACAGGAAGGCGTTGGTGGTGCCCACCGCCACCGAGAGCAGCGAGACGAACAGTGCCACGAAGGCCGAGGTGCCGACGGCACGGATGATGGGGCGTTCGTGAAACACCCCGATCATCGGCCGGGTCTCGCCGAAGAACCAGGTCCAGGTGAAGCCCTCCCAGGGCAGCGAGGGGAACTGGCTGTCGTTGAAGGCAAACACCGCGACCACGGTCAGCGGCAGGGCGAGGTAGAGGAAGAACAGCACCACATAGGCGCCATAGGCGAAGCGCAGGGCGCGGGGCTGGGGAATGGTCGGGATCATGGCGCTACCCCAGGGTGTCTTCGAGCGTCTGCCCGGTGAGTTTCAGCACGCCCCAGACGATGACGGAACTCAAAAACAGCAGCATGAAGCCGAAGGCCGCGCCGAGCTCCCAGTTGAAGCGCACGATGAACTGGTTGTAGATCATTTCGGTGAACCACAGGCTGTCCTTGCCCCCGAGCATGGTGGGGGTCAGGTAATTGCCGAGCGACAGCATGAACACCACGATCGAGCCCGCGACGATGCCCGGCGCGGCGTGGGGGATGATGATCTCGCGCAGCACCGAAAAGCCGTTGCCGCCGAGGTCGTAGCCGGCCTCGATCACGCTGTCGTCGAGGCTTTCGAGCGTGGTCACCAGCGGCACCACCATGAACAGCATCGAGGTATAGACCAGCCCGACCATGATCGCGGCGTCGTTGTAGAGCATCTCCACCGGCTGGCCGGCGAGGCCGGTCCATTGCAACAGGTTGGAGACGATGCCGGTTTCGCGCAACAGGATCATCCAGCCGAAGGTGCGCACCAGTTCCGAGACGTAGAACGGGATCAGGCAGAGCATGAACAACACCTGCTGCATCCGGCCGCGGGCGATCTTGGCGATGTAATAGGCCACCGGGAAGGCGATCACCAGCGTGATCGCGGTGGCCAGAACCGACATCACCGCGGTGCGGATGAAGGTGCGGATGTAGAGCGGTTCGGTGAAGAAGGTGAGGTAATTGGCGAGGCTGGTGTCATATTGGCGCACGCCGACGCGTTCGCGGATCGACACCAGAAACATGTCGATATGCGGGATCACGATCAGCAGCGCCAGCCACAGCAGGAGCGGCATCAGCAGCAGCCAGAAACCGAGACGGGTGCTTGCGCGCATCAGCCCGCCTCCAGGGGGAAGCAATTGCCCTGGGCGCCGTCCCAGCCGATCTGCACCCGGTCGCCGCGGGCGAGAGCGGCATATTCGCCCGATTGCGGCAGGGTGACCTCGAGTTCCTCGCCGGCATCGTCGCGCACGAGAATGCGGCTGGCCGCGCCGTTGAACAGCAGGCTGGTGACCGTGGCTTCGAGCCGGTTGTCGAAAGCCTCGAGCTCGGCGGCGTCGCGCGCCAGCCGGATCGCCTCGGGGCGGACGAAGATTTCGGCGCGCCCGCCCGCGGCGAGCGTGCGCCCGTGGGTGGCGCCGCGCATCAGCAACCCGCTTTCGGTGCGCATCTCCAGCCGGTCGCCGTCGAGCCGTTCGATCCGGCCGCGCCAGCGGTTGGCTTCGCCGATGAATCCGGCGACGAAAGCGGTTCTGGGGCGGTAGTAGAGCGCCTGCCCGGGGCCGATCTGTTCGAACCTTCCCTCGTTCATCACCGCGATCTGGTCCGACATCACCAGCGCTTCCGACTGGTCGTGGGTGATATAGACAAAGGTGGTGTCGAAGGCCGCCTGCAAGGCTTTCAGTTCGATCTTCATGTGTTCGCGCAGCTTCAGGTCGAGCGCGCCGAGCGGTTCGTCGAGCAGCAGCACGTCCGGTTCCAGCACCATGCAACGGGCGATCGCCACCCGCTGTTTCTGGCCGCCGGACAATTCGTCCACCTTGCGCGCGCCGATCCCCGGCAGGCCGATGCGCTCCAGCGCTTCGCCGACCCTGCGGGTGATCTCCGGTTTCGCCAGCCCCTGACGCCGCAGCCCGTAGCCGATATTGTCGGCGATATTCATCATCGGGAACAGCGCGAGGTGCTGGAACACCATGTTCACCGGGCGCTTGTTGGGGGCGACGTCGAGCACCGAGCGGCCCTTGATCTCGATATCGCCGGAGGTCGGGTCGAGAAAGCCCGCGACCATGCGCATGATGGTGGTCTTGCCGCAGCCCGAGGGGCCGAGGATCGAGAAGAAACTGCCGCGGGGCACCGAGAAGGAGACATTGTCCACGGCGGTGAAATCACCGAACCGCTTCGTCAGGTTGATACATTCGAGATCGGCTGTCATGGAGCGGTCCGGCAGGTCACGAGAGCAGCGCCCGCAGAGATGCGGACGCTGTTGTTTCTTATGGCAAACAAGGGCTTACTTCGCGGCCTTCACGCGGTCGAGCACGCCGCCCTCGATGGCTTCGAGCCCGGCGGGCACCGGCGGATACCACTTGATGTTGTCCACGGCTTCCGGCGGGAAGGTGCCCTGGAAGCGGGCTTTCAGCTCCTCGTTGACAAGCTCGTCGGCCCCGAGCGAGGCGGTGAAATAGCCCGAGCCGTCGGTGATCCGGGCGGCGATGTCGGGGCGCATCACGAAGTTGATCCAGTCATAGGCG
Organism: Rhodobacterales bacterium; assembly: GCA_002746935.1. GTDB lineage: Bacteria > Pseudomonadota > Alphaproteobacteria > Rhodobacterales > Rhodobacteraceae > Sinisalibacter. Next base: position 23,145 of record PDRW01000035.1, on the reverse strand, counting down.
GCCTGATCGGCCTGCCCCTTGGCGGGCAGCACGAAAGTGTCGATCCAGCCGAGCGCGCCGGAGGCGGGCGCCACGGTGGAAATGTCCGGGTTGTCGGCGTTGAGCTTCCAGCCGCCGCCGTCCCAGGCCATCGCCGCCACGGTTTCGCCCGAGCGCATCAGGTTCAGCATCTCGTCGCCGCCGCCCCAATAGGTCTTCACATTGGGCTTGCACTCGATCAGCTTCGCCTCGACTTTGGCCATGATCTCCTCATAGGCCGCGGTGTCGCCATAGGCGGCGAAAGGGTCGAGCCCCATCGAGAAGGCAAAGGCGATGAGCGTCGGGCGCTTCAGCCGGTAGGTGACCTTGCCGGCCACATCCGGGCTGCAAAGGTCGAGATAATCCTTGACCCCGGGGGCCTCGGCGCCGTTGACGATCAGCGCGCTGGTGCCCCAGATGTGCGGCACGCCATAGACCTCGCCATCCACCGTGGTGTTGGCCATGGTGGCCTCGAGCATCGAGGCGATGAACTGGCCGGTGTCGAGCTTGGAGACGTCGATCGGCTTGTAGATGCCGAATTCGAGCTGCGGCCCTTCGATCCGGTCCTGGCTCGGCTGTGCGAGGTCGAAGCCGCCGCCGCCGGTGGCGCGCAGTTTGGCGATCATTTCCTCGTTGTTCGACTTGGTGACCTCGACGGTGTGGCCGGTTTCGGCCTCGAATTCTGCCACAATGTCTTCCGGCGCGTAGCCGCCCCAGGTGAGCAGCCGCAGCGTGTCGGCGGAGGCCGATTGGGCGAGGCCGAGCACGGCGACACAGGCGGTGGTCGCGAGAATACGGGATTTCCGTTTCGAGATCGTCATCGGTCTTCCTTTTCCTGACACAAGGTTTTGATTTGCCGAACAATGCGACATCGCAACCAGCCGGTCAAAGTCTTTTCCCGGCGACCATGCGCGCCGGGGCAGGGGGAAGGCAGAGAGGATCGGGTGCCGCAGCGCTCAGGCCCTGAGGGCGTGGCCGGCGCTGTCGAACAGATGCATGTCTTCGGGGCGGAAATCGAGCCCGACCGTATCGCCCGGCCGGAACTTCGTGCGGCCGTTCGTGCGGATGACGGTGAAATCCTCGCCCGCGCCGAGGCGGACGAACAGACTGGCATCGGCGCCGAGATATTCCAGATGGCTGAGCTGGCCCCCGAGCCGCGCCTGGCCGGGCGGGCAGGCGGCAAGATGTTCGGGCCGCAGCCCCACCTCGGCGATCTCGCCATCGGGCAGCGGCCCCACCGCGATCGGCCCGGACCCCGCGATGGAGATCTCCTCCGCCCCGGCCCGCGCGGCGGGCAGGATGTTCATCCGCGGGCTGCCAATGAATTCGGCGACAAAGCGGTTGGCGGGGCGCTCGTAGAGGTTTTCCGGGCTGTCGACCTGCTGGATCGTCCCTTCGGCCAGCACCACGATCCGGTCGGCCAAAGTCATCGCCTCCACCTGATCGTGGGTCACATAGATCATCGTGGTGGCAAGATCCTGGTGGAGCCTGGCAATCTCGAGCCTTGTGTCCGAACGCAGCGCCGCGTCGAGGTTCGACAGCGGTTCATCGAACAGGAAGGCCGTGGGTTCGCGCACGATGGCCCGGCCAATGGCAACCCGCTGGCGCTGGCCGCCGGAAAGCTCGCGGGGCCGCCGGTCGAGATAGTCTTCGAGTTGCAGCATCTGCGCGGCCTTTGCGACCCGTGCCTTGATTTCGGCCTCGGGGAGGCGCGCCGTGCGCAGTGCGAATTCGATATTCTTGCGCACATTCATATGCGGGTAGAGCGCGTAGGACTGAAACACCATCGCCAGCCCGCGGTCGAAGGGCTCGGCCCGGGTGACGTCGCGCCCGTCGATCACGATCTCGCCGCGGGTCACCTCTTCGAGCCCGGCAATGAGCCGCAGCAGGGTCGACTTGCCGCAGCCCGAGGGGCCAACGAAGGTGACGAATTCGCCGTCGCCGATCACCAGGTCAATGTCGCGCAGAACCTCCACCGGACCGAAGGATTTGCCAAGACCGCGAAGTTCGATGCTGCTCATGTGTCGTCCTCGTAGGGGCGCGCCTAACGGCGGGCGAAATAGACTTCCCGGCCGCCCGGGTGCACGTCTTCATAATAGTCGCGCAGCTTCAGCCCGGCCGCGGCGTCCGGGTCGAGCATGATCGCCGCGCGGGGGTGGTATTGCAGCGCCGAAGCCGGGCAGGCGGCGCTCACCGGGCCTTCGATCATCGCCGCAACGGCCTCGGCCTTGGCCGCGCCGGTCGCCACCAGCATCACCTCGCGCGCCTCCATGATGGTGGCGATCCCCATGGTGATCGAATGCGTCGGCACCGTCTCTTCGGGGCCGAAAAACCGCTGGTTGGCCGCGATGGTGTTGCGCGTCAGCCGCTTGATGCGGGTGCGCGAGGCGAGCGATGACGAGGGCTCGTTGAAGCCGATATGGCCGTTGTTGCCGAGCCCGAGGAGTTGCAGCTCGACGCCGCCCGCGGCCGCGATCATCGCTTCATAGAGCTTTGCCTCGCGCAGCGGGTCGGGGGCGTCGCCCCGGGGCAGGCGGGTGCGGTCGGGGTCGAAGGGCAGGTGGTCGAACAGCAACCGGCGCATCGTGGTGGCGTAGGATTGCGGATGATCGGCGGCGAGGCCGACATATTCGTCGAGGTTGAAGCTCGACGCCCGCGACACGTCGATGCCGCCTTCGCGGACGATCTCGATCAGCCGGGCATAGACCGGTTCCATGGTGCCGCCGGTGGCGAGCCCGAGCACGATGTCCAGATGCCCGACGATCCGCTCGGCGATGCGTTTGGCCGCCGCGTGCGTGGCCTCGTCCTGGCTGGGAAAGATCAATACCTGCATATGTTCAGCCTTTCACGGCACCGGCCATCATGGATTGGCCGATCTGACGATACATGATGACGCCCAGCGCCACCGGCGGAATGGAGGCGACGATGATCACCGCGGCCGCCACCCCCCATTGCACCCCGCCACCGCCGGCGGAGAAGAAGAACGAGGCCCCCACGGTCATCGGCACCGCGTTGCGGGTGGTGAGCATCAGCCCGAAGAGAAACTCGTTCCACGCGGTGATGAAGCCGAAGACGAAGGTCGAGGCAATGGCCGGCCTCAGCAGCGGCAGCACCAGCCTGAGCAGGATCCGCTTGGTGCGCGCCCCGTCCATCACCGCCGCTTCCTCGATCTCGTCGGGGATCTCGGCGACCGCATTGGTGAGAATGAGCAGGGTCAGCGGCACGTTGACCACGGCGAGGATCAGCCCGAGGCCGAGTTTGGTGTCGAGCAGGCCGACGGTCTGATACATCATGTAAAGCGGGATCGCGAAGATGATCAGCGGCATCGCCCGGATGTTGATGACGATCGGAAACAGCACCCGCTGGCCATAGCCGCGCCGCGCAATCGCATAGGCCAGCGGCACGCAGAGCAGGATCGGCAGGATCGCCCCGATCAGCGCCGCCACCAGCGAAGAATGCAGATAGGCCCAGACGTTGAGCCGTTCGGAGATGGTGAGCACGGTCACGAAATTGTCGAACGTCACCTCATGCGGGATCAGCCCGGGGTTGGCGTTGACCTCGCGGGGGGGCTTCAGCGCGGTGATGAAGGTGGCGATCACCGGGAAGTTCATCACCAGAGCGGCGAGCGCGAAGACGGCCCAGCGAACAGCGTCGAGCGGTTTCATCGTGCGTCCCTCCGCGGCAGCGCCCGGGCGATCAGCCAGAGCCCGGCGAAGGCGACCGCGAACAGGATCACCGAAGCCGCCACCGCCTTGCCGATATCGCCGGATTTGAAGAATTCGGAATAGATGTAGATCGACATCGAGGTGGTCGAGCCGCCGGGGCCCTGACCGGTGAGCACATAGATATTGTCAAACACCCGGAAGCCGTCGATGAAGCGCACCCCGAAGGCGATGCCGACGGTCGGCAGGATCAGCGGAAATTCGATCTTCCAGAACCGCCGCCAGCCGGTGGTGCCGTCCACCGCCGCCACCTCGCGCACCTCCTGCGGGATCGCCGACCAGGCGGTGAAGAACAGAAGCAGGGTGAACGGGGTCCATTGCAGGGTTTCGATGGCGACGATGGTGGTAAACACCCAGTCCGGCCCCAGAAACGCCGGGCTGTCGCCGAACAACATGAACAGATAATGCGGCAGGGGCCCGACGAATTCGTGCAAGACCAGCCGGTACATCAGACCCATGAGCGAGGGCGCGATGATCATCGGCATCATCAGGATCGCCATCAGCCAGGAATGCCGCTTCAGGAGCGGTGCGAGGAAGACCGCGAGAAACAGCCCGAAGATGGTTTCGAAAAAGGCGGTGATCAGCCCGAAACGCAGCGAAAACCACGCCGCGCGGCCGTATTCCGGGTCAGAGAGCACGGCCTTGTAGTTCTGCAGCCCCGAAAGCTCCGGGGCGCGCAGGTTTTCAAACGATACCGCCGAGAAGGAATAGATCAGATCGACCACCGCCGGAAAGCCGAGCAGCGCCAGCAGGAACAGCACCAGCGGCGCGGCGAGGATGCGGTTTTCGCGTGTCTTGGCTGCCATGTCCGACCCCGGCCCTGAAGGCGCGGCCCCCCCGGGGAGGGGCCGCAGCCAAGCCCCTATTTCAGCAACTCGCCCATCTCGGCGGTGGCATTGGCCAGCGCCTCGTCGAGCGTCTGGGTGCCGGCCCAGTAGCCGGTGAATTCCTTCGCCTGAAGCTCATAGACCGAAAGCGCCCCGGCGGAGGTGGCGCCGTCCATCACATAGCCGTAGCCGGAGGCGTATTCGCCGAGCGGCACCAGGTCGGGCCGCTCGCCCGCCACCGCCTCGATGGCCGCCCCGGTCAGCCCCGGCGCGCCACCGGCCCGGGCGTAGATCTCCATCGCTTCCGGGGTCGCCAGCCATTGCAGGAAGGCCACCGCGCCCTCCTTGTTCTTGCCGGTCTTGTTGATGCCGAGCCCCAGCCCGTGGACATGGGTATACCGCCCCTCCGGCCCCGCAGGCGGCGCCATGGTGGCGGTCACCTCGGCGACGGCGGGAGACTTTTCGGCGTCGAGCAGATCGCCCGCGGCCGCGTTCCATTGCAGCATCGTCGCCACCTGACCGGAGCTGTAGGCGGCATTGGCCTCGGCGAATTCGTAAGACAGCGAATCCTTCGGCGTCGCGCCCGCGTCATAGAGCATCTTGTAAAGCTCGAGCCCCTTGCGATAGGCCGGGCTGTCGACGGTGATCTCGCCCGCCGCGTCGCGCCAGTCGGCACCATAGGCGCGCGGCAGCGACTGGAACACCATCATGTTGAACAGCAGGTTCTTCATCTGCAAAACGCAGCCATAGCGGGTCGGGCTGTCGGGGTTGACGGCTTTGGTGAAGTAAAGCGCGGTCGCGGCCCAGTCGTCCCATGTCCAGTCCGCGGGCGGTTTCGGCTCCAGCGCCTTGCCGAGGTATTTTTCGGCGATCTCGGCGTAGCGCGCCCTGGCGGCGTCATCGGCCAGAAGGGCTTCGATCAGGTCTTCGCGGTAATACATGAAATGCAGCGAAAGGTCTGTGGGCACGGCGTATTGCTTGCCTTCGAACTGCATGGTTTTCAGCACGCTTTCGCCGAACACGTCGACGGCACCGGCGCCGAGGTCGATCGGGTCCATGAACGGGGCATAGCGGCCGATCGAATAGGTGGCGATCTGGTTGGCGTCGAAAGCGTCGGTGCCGGCGGCGAGGTCGGCGGCGAGCTTGTCGTAGAAGCCGTCGCGCGAGAAGAACAGAAGCTCGACCTTGTTTTCCTCGGCGACGCTGTCGAGCGCGTTATAGGCCTCGGTCGCGGCGCGCAGGGCGGTTTCCTCGGGGCCGCCGGGCCAGCCGAGCACGGTGACTTCGGCGAAGGCGGGCAGCGCGAGGGCGACGAGCGCGGTCGCGGCCACGGAGTTGAGGATGGTCTTCATGTGGTCCTCCTTTGTCCGGACGGGTTCCGGTTGGTTTTCGGGTGATTTGCGGTCGGGTGGGGGTGCTGGGTGCGGGGCATGGGCAACACAGGCTGGGGGGAGCGCAGGCTGGCCGGCGAGACGGGCCGCGAGACTGGGCGCACCGCCACAGGACCGCCGACCGCTAACTGGCGGGGCAAGATCAACCCGCAACTGAAAGAATCGATCACTTCGCGCCTCTTGGCTCTGGCCCGTATCAAACCATAAACGCGCGTCCGAACAAGGTTTTTTTGGATAGTAAAATATTACCACAGCGCGGCTCTTGCCCCCTCATGCCAGCCCGTCACGCGAGCCCCGCCGCCGCCATCAGCCGTTCCGCCTCCGCCGCCAGAACCGCCTCCGCGCCCGCGCCCTCCACCGGCACCTTGCCGACTTCGAGGAACAGGGGGGCGGCGAAAGGCGTCACGCTTTCGCCTCTCACATGGTCGATCCGCCCTCGGGTGCGTGCGAGCATTTCCTCGATCCGCCCAAACCCGATCAGGCCCCGCATCGCCTCTTCGCGGGTGATGTCGAGCAGCAGATGGCCGGGGTCGTAGCGCCGCAGCGTGTCGTAGAGGATGTCGGAGGAGAAGGTGGCCTGACGCGCGTTGGCGCGTTTGCCGGGGAAATTGCGCGGGGTCAGCCCGGCGATGGTCGCCGCCGCCTTGAAGCTGCGTTTCATCAGCGCGTTTTCCGCAAGCCACCCGTCCAGCCCCTCCACCAGCCCGGCGCGGTCGATCAGCGCCGCCGGGTCGGGCATCGGTTCCAGCGACCAGATCAGCGTGGCGTAGTCCGTGGCGACGAAGCCGAGCGGCCCGAGCCCGGCCTCTTCCATCCGCCGGGTGAGCAACAGCCCGAGCGTCTGCTGGGCGCCCCGGCCCGCGAAACCGTAGACGCAGCTGTGCGCGCGGCCTTCATGGGGGAAGCTCTCCACCAGCAGCCGTCCGGGCCGGGGCAGGGCGGAAACCTCGGCCTGAAGGCGGATCCACGCCTGTGTATGGGCGGGCAGGGCGGAGAGGTCGCGGTGCAACAGCGCGAGGATCCGCGCCGAAAGCTGGGTCGAGGTGGAGAACTTGGTGCCCATGAACACCGCGACCTTCGGCTTGCGGCCCCGGTCGCGGCTGACCTCCACATGCATCTCCTTCAGGCTCTCGAAGCGGACGATCCGGCCGCCGATCAGAAAGGTATCCCCCGGCACCAATGAGGCGGCGAAGGCCTCTTCGACCTCGCCGAGCGCGCTGCGCTGGCCGCGCATCCGCACCTTGAGAGTGTCGCTGTCCTGGATCGTGCCGAGGTTCATGCGGATCAGCTGGCGGCTGCGCGGGTCGCGCAACTGCCACAGCCCGTCGCGCAGCATCAGACGTTGCCAGCGGTCATAGGCCCGCAGCGCATAGCCGCCGGTGGCGGCGAAATCGAGACAGGCGTCGAAATCCGCCCGGCTGAGCCCGGCATAGGGCCCCGCCCGCACCACCTCGCGGTAAAGTGCCTCGGCCCCGAACGGGCCGGAACAGGCGCGGATCAGGATATGCTGGCAGAGCACGTCGCGGGGGCCGGGGCCGCGGGGCTCGCCGTCGAGGTCATGGGCATGAACCGCCTCGATCGCCGCCTGGCATTCGATCACCTCCCAGCGGTTGGCGGGCAGCAGCAGTGCCTTCGAGGGGGCGTTGTAGCGGTGGTTGGCGCGGCCGATGCGCTGCACAAGGCGTTTGACATTCTTCGGCGCGCCGATCTGGATCACCAGATCCACGTCGCCCCAGTCGAGCCCGAGATCGAGCGTGCCGGTGCAGACGATGGCCCGGAGACGCCCCGCCACCATCGCCGCCTCGACCCTTTCGCGGGCGTCGCGCGCCAGCGAACCGTGGTGGATGGCGATCGGCAGGGCGTCTTCATTGGCGCGCCACAGGTGGTGAAAGAAGATCTCCGCCTGGGCGCGGGTGTTGTGGAAGATCAGCGTGGTCTTGTGGCGGCGGACCTCGTCGAGCACCTCGCGGATGGCGTAGCGCCCGCCGCCGCCCGACCATGGCGGTGGCGTCTCGGTGGTGAGCATGCGGATGTCGGGTGCGGGGCCGGGATCGGCGCTGAGCACCTCGCAGGCGTCACCGGCGAAATAACGCGCCAGCGCCGGCGGGTTGTCCACCGTCGCCGACAGCCCGACCCGCCTCAGCCCCGGGGCGAGGGCTTCGAGACGGGTGAGCAGCAGCATCAGCTGGTCGCCGCGTTTCGACTCGGCCAGCGCGTGCAACTCGTCGACCACCACCCGTTGCAGCGGTGCGAAAAGCCGCGGCGCGTCTTCGTAGGACAGAAGCAGCGCCAGGCTTTCGGGGGTGGTGAGCAGGATATGCGGCGGATCGGCGCGTTGTGCCTTCTTGCGGGTCTGGCTGGTGTCGCCGGACCGGTCGTCGACACGGATCGGAAGCGCGAGTTCGGCGATTGGCCCGGTGAGGTTGCGGCGCATGTCGGCGGCGAGCGCCTTGAGGGGTGAAATGTATAAACTGTGCAATCCTTTGCGGGGATCATCGGCCAGTTCGGCAAGAGTTGGCAGGAATCCTGCAAGCGTCTTGCCCCCGCCGGTGGGTGCGATCAGCAGTGTCGCGGGGCAGCTGCCCCGCGTCAGCATGTCGATCTGATGCGGATGCGGCACCCAGCCCTTGCGGGCGAACCAGTCTTCGAAACGCTTGGGCAGGGCTGTCATGGCCGCAGCCTAACCCATGCGGCCGCAAACCGGTATCGGGTTTGCGGTCACATGCCGGAAGGCGCAACCCGGGACCGGTCGCGCCTTCCGCCAGGCTTAGTGGACGATGATTTCCTCGCGGACAAACATGTTGGCCCAGGCGCGGTCGATGAGCTCCGGGGTCATCTGGTAGGGGATGCCTTCGAACTCGCAGACCGCGCGCATCTGGTCGATCAGGAAGATCGGCTGATAATTGGCGTAATTGTTGTCGATCGTCGGGTATTTGCTCTTCAGCAGATGGACGAGGGATTGTTCGTCCAGCGGCATCCCCCGCTTGCGCGCCACCATGGCGAAGATCTTGAGGAATTCTTCCTGCGTCGGCCCGTCGATCTTGATCTTGAAGAAGATCCGCCTGAGCGCCGCCTTGTCGAAGATCTCGTTGGGGTGGAAGTTGGTCGAGAACACCACCAGCGTGTCGAAGGGCACCTCGAACTTTTCGCCCGATTGCAGTGCGAGAATGTCCTTTCGCTCTTCGAGCGGCAGAATCCAGCGGTTGATCAGCGCCTGTGGCGGCTCGGCCTGGCGCCCGAGGTCGTCGACGATGAATACCCCGCCGGTGGATTTGAACTGCAACGGGGCCGAATAGGTGCGCGCGACCGGGTTGTACTTGAGGTCGAGCATGTCGAGCGTCAGTTCGCCGCCGGTGATCACGGTCGGGCGGTCGCAGAGCACATAGCGCCGGTCGAAGCGGTTGGAACTGCGGCGCAGCGAACTCGGGTCGTCGGCAAATTCGGTGGCGGCCGAATGCACGATCGGGTCGTAAACGGTGATGACCTGCCCGTGATAGACCACGGCGCGGGGCACATAGATCTTGTCGCCCAGGGCATCGCGGATGCCGTTGGCAATCGAGGATTTGCCGTTGCCGGGCGGGCCGTACATCAGGATCGAGCGGCCGGCACCCACCGCGGGGCCGAGGTGGTCCAGCAGTTCGGGGGGCAGCACCAGATCGCCCATCGCGCCCAGAAGCTGGTCGCGGGTGATGGTGATGTTGCGGATTGATTGCCGTTTCATCTGCACGGCGTAAGCGTCGAGCGGAACCGGCATGGCGCCGTAGTATTCCGACTGGCTGAGGGCATCCAGGGCGCGGGCCTTGCCGCTGTCCGACAGCCGGTAGCCCAGTTCGCTGCCCGAGTTGGCGTGCAGCGTGCCCATTGCCTCGATCATGCCCTGGGCGCGGCCGTCGTCGATCAGATCCTGGATCACCCGGCTCGGCACGGCGAGGGTGTTTTCAAGCTCGGCGATGGTTTCCAGATTCATGCGGAACATCGTCTTCAGCAGGATGTCGCGCATCATCACCGGGGTCAGACCGGTGTCGGCCATTGTTTTGCAGGCAGGCGGCGCCTGCACGTTGGACATTGCTTGCATGTTCATCGGGCGATCTCGATCTCGGCTGTGACGGCTCTGTTATGGCGGTTCGGGTTTCATCGTCGTTGTTTCCGGAAACCCGAGGTTTTCCCAATTCTTCCCGCCATTCGCCATTCCGGCAACATAATCGGCGGATAGCAAGGCCGCAGGTTCCGTCCTGCGCAACATTGCCGGACAAATTGGACAAAAAAACGACCCCGGTGAGATGAGGTAAAGATGAGCCGACCAAACTCTGCATTTCTCGGTGCCTTTCTGGTACTGGTGCTGGCTGTGCTGGCTGTGGCGACGCTGGCGAAGGGCGGGTTCTACATTGCCAAGCATGAGGGCGACACGCTGCATCTGTTGCAGATCGTGCTGCGCGAGGCTGAGGGCCAGTGGCCGCATCTGGACTTTCACACCCCGATCGGGGTTCTCGCGACCGCGCCCATCGCCTTGTTCATCTGGCTTGGCTTCGGAGCGGGCACCGCGATCCTCTGTGCCCAGATCATGGTCGCGGTTCTGGCGCTGCCGGCGATCTGGTGGGTGGCGGCCAGCCGCTTCAACGGCGCGCTCGCCTATGCCTTCGGCTTTCTGGTGCTGGTGCTGATCCTCGCGCTGGTTCATGGCGAGAGCGAAGGTTCGGTCTCGATCTCCATGCATTACAACCGCTGGGCCTGGGCGGCGGCTTTCGTGGCGATTGCCTGCGCCATGCTGGCCCCAAGGGAGGGGTTTCAGGCCCCCGTGGTCGACGGGGTGGTGATCGGCGCCGCGCTGGCGATCATGGCGCTCACCAAGGTCACCTATTTCGGGGCCTTCATCCTGCCCATCGCCGTGGCGCTGTCCGGGCGTCATGCCTGGCGCACGATGGCCGTTGCCGCCGCCACCGGGCTGGCCGCCGCCCTGGTGCTGACGCTGCTCGCCGGGCCCGCCTTCTGGCTTGCCTATCTGCGCGATCTGCTCACAGTGATGGGCAGCGAGGTGCGCCCGCAGCCGGGCCAGCCCTTCAGTTCGGTCATGGGAGCGCCGGCCTATATGGGCGGCAGTCTTGCCGCGATCGCGGGGGTCATCCTTCTGCGCCAGTCCGGTGCCAAACGCGAAGGGCTGGTGTTGCTGCTGCTGCTGCCGGGTTTCTTCTATGTGACCTATCAGAACTTCGGCAACGATCCCCAGTGGCTCTGGCTGACCGGGCTCATACTGCTCGCCCTGCGCCCGGCGCATGAGCATTATGCCGGTGCCGGTTGGGAAGTGAAACAATCGCTCCTCGTGGTCGGCACGGTGGCCCTGGCCTTTGCCACGCCTTCGGTGATCAATCTGGCCTATTCGCCGTTTCGGCACCTGATGACTGAGTCCGAAGAATACAGCCTGGTAATCCCCGGCGATAACGCCTTTTCTGATCTGTTTGCCCCCAACATACGCCTGAAGCGGGTCGACGCGTCGATGGCATTGGATCTCGAGGGACAGCCCTTCGAAGCTTATGGCGACCCCGAGTTGCGTAAGGATATCGCTGAATTCCGGGGAGAGACCTTGCCCGACTGCGGTATCGAAACCGGCCTGCTCGCGTATTTTGGTCTCATTTCGGACGACCTCCGGGACTCTGGCCTGGCGACCGGCAAGACGCTGATAGCGGCGGACCTCTTGTCGTCCTTCTGGCTCTACGGAGATACCGAACCGCTGCCCGGGGCCTCGCCCTGGTATTACGGCGGGCTTCCGGGCTGGGAAGCGACGGATTATCTGCTGGTTCCCCTGTGCCCGCTCTCGCCCAGGGTGCGAAAGATATTGCTCGACGAGGTAACGGAAGCGGGTACGGAGCTGACCGAGGTGCGGCGCAACGATCTGTATGTGCTCTACGCAAAAGAGGACGCCGGGTCATGAGTGCTTTTGGGGGACGAGGGCATCCGGTGGTGCCGGTTGCGCCTGCGGCCAACACGCGCGAGGCCAGGATTCCGTGAGTTGCGGGTTTCGTGAGGCAACGCCCGCCTGAAGCCGGTCCCCCCGGTACACGCTCCCTGGCGGAACAGAACCCGATGGGCTCAGACACCGCCACTGCGTTGCCTCACTCCGAATGTAGGCTGGCGTGGGGTTTGCGTCGATAGGGCCGGGGGGAAACAGACCTTTGCCAACACGGCCACCCCGGGAAACCCGCGGCGCACCCCGCAGGCTTCCCGGAATGTGCGGCCTCAACAAGGCGCCGTGCAAGGCCCGCCGGGGCTCAGGTTCCCCAGAGGGCACCCGCCGCGAGATAGACAACCAGCGTGCTGGCCAGGCACAGGCCCATCGGGAAATCCTTGCGCACCCAGCTTTCCCAGTCCGGTGTGCGGTCACGGACCCAACTGCTCGCCCGCGCCAGCCGGTGCAGCGCAAAGCCCAAAAGCACCATGGCCGCCAGCAGGTAGACGAACATCAGCGCATCGGAGCGGGAGATGAAAAGGGCCATGGCGGCGAAGAACTTGGCATCGCCCGCCCCCATGGCCCGCGCCATGTTGGCGACGAAGCCGATGACCATCATCACGGCGAGATGCACCCAGCGCCAGCCCCATAGCTCAAGGCTCCAGGTGCCGGTCCAGACCACCACCAGCCCGACGACGGCAAAGACCAGCACCAGAGCGAGCACCGCAAGGTTGGGGATTTTCATCCGCGCCATGTCCGACCAGGCGACCCAGATGGCGATCGGTATCACAAAGGGCAGAAACCACAGCGCCGCCACGGCAGACTGGTCGGTCAACAGCATCGCTTCAGCCTTTCCGGGTGCCGTTTTCGAGGGCACGCAGGGAGCGGACGGCCTCGTCGAAATGCTGCGGATGGGTGTCGATTGCCTCTTCGAGAAGGGTCTTGCCCATCGACACATCGCCCTGCTTGATCGCCGCGAGCCCCAGCGTGTAGAGCATCTGCGCACGTTCGACCTGGGACAGGGAAATCGCGGGGATGTCGTATTTGCGCTGGCCGCCGCGGGCCATCATCAGGTTGTTCTTGGCGGTGAACATCGAGGAATCATAGGTGAGCGCTTCGAGAAACAGCTTCTCGGCTCCCTTGAAATCGCCGCGTGCGAGCTTCGAGAACCCCCAGTTGTTGAGAATACGGGCGGGCTGGATGGTGAGGCCGACGGCGGTCTGATAGAAACTGTCGGCCTTGGACCAGTCCTTGTCGGCATCGGCCACCATCGCTTCAAGCCGGTAGCGGTCATAGGTTTCGAAAGTGGGGGGGATCTGGCTCAGCACGGTTCTGGCACGGTCCCAGTCGCCCGCGCGGATGAGCACATCGGCCAGCGACACCCGGTCTTCCATCGTGCCCTGGCCGCTCTCGGTGACCATGGTCCAGTATTTCGCCGCTTCGGCGGGGCGGTGGGCGCGCACCAGGCTTTTGGCAAGGCCGCGCTGGATATCGACCCGGTCGGGGTATTGCTCATGGGTGCGGGTGAAATAGGCGACCGCTTCTTCGGGGTCGGCGGCCGTCATCATCACATCGTTGAGGTTCGACTCGTCGATCACGTTGACGCCGGCAACGGCGCGTTCAACCTCTTCATCGGACATCGTGTCTTCACAGCCCGAAAGTGCCACGGTGCTGCCGAGGCAGAGAGACAAAACAATATTCCTGTACATGGTGCCTGGGGCCCTTTTCCTGCTCGTGGACTGCGCGTTCCTGTTTTTTGTTACTGGCGCGCCAGAAGCAGGTAGTCTCCACGCCCCCGCCGCATCAGTTCGAACGTCGCATTTTCGGGTATATCATAAGTGATGCTGTCCACTTTGGCGAGCGCCAAGGTGAGATTTTGCTTGATCGAGTCAGATTTGCCACCGTCCAGCCCGTAGGCGATGCGGAAAACCCGGGCGGCTTCGGCGGGTTTGCCGGTTTCGACCAGGATGACGCCGAGATTGTTCCAGGCCGGGGCAAAGGTTCCGTCCTTCTTGACCGCCTTGCGCAGAAGGTCTTCGGCCTGGCCAAGGCGCCCGAGCTTGAGGTTGGCCGAGCCCAGCGCCGAGAGCACGTCGACCGTGGTGCCATGTTCGAGGGCGGAGCGGGTATAGGCCTTCAGCGCCAGATCGTATTCGCCCGCGTCCATCAGCCGGTGCCCGACGATCAGCCCGTCAACGCTTTCGCCGAGGAGCGGCCTTGCATCGGGCGCGTAGACGCCGTCGCCGCGGTGTCCAAGGCCGGGAGCCGCGCAGGCTGCCAGAGCCAGCGCCAGAGTGCCCGCGAGAATGGATTTTGCAATTTGTCCCGAACCGTATCTTGCAACGAATGTTTCAGGGGTCATCCCCGCCTCCTGCCGCCTCTGCCGCCCGTTCCGGGCTGTTGCGGCAATGGTAACGGGTCGTGGAATCGGGGGCAATGGCCGGAGGACGTTGTCGGGCCAGGTGGCTGCATTCCCGTGGCGGTCCGCCCATCGCGGGCAGCGCGCGGCCGGGTTGCCCCCGCCGCGCGCCGTTTCCGATCTGCCGGTGTGACCGGGTTACAAGTTCATTTCGGTGAGGGTGATGTAGACCTCGTAAACCGACGGGCCGATCAGGATGATCAGCAGTGGCGGCACCGTCAGCATCATGGTTGCCAGTGTCATCTTGGTCGGCAGGGTGTTGGCCTTTTCTTCGGCCCGCATCACCCGCTTGTCACGCATCTCACCCGAATAGACCCGCAGCGCGTCGGCGATCGAGGTGCCGAAAGTGGCCGACTGGACCAGCACCGTGGTGAAACTCGCCACATCGGCCACGCCGCAACGCTCGCCGAAATCGCGCAGCACCTGGATACGGTCCTTGCCGGCCTTCATCTCGTTGCTGACGATCGAGAATTCGTCGGCCAGCGACGGAAAGCCCGCGCGGATTTCCGATGACACCCGGAGAATCCCCTGATCGAGCGACTGGCCGGCCTCGACGCAGACCAGGAGCATGTCGAGCGCATCGGGGAAGCCGTTCTGGATCTCTTCCTTGCGGGTTTCGACCCGGCGGGTGACCCAGTATTTGGGCGCCAGATAGCCGATGCCGCCGGGGAGAAGAACCGTCAGGATCATCTGCTGGGTGCTGACGTCGCCGGTGGCGCTCTTCATGACCGCATAGCCCAGGCCGAGGATCAGAAAGCCGATCCCGAGGATCATCTGGATAAAGTGATAGGTCCGTACCGCGTTCCTGCCGGGGTAGCCCGCCTGCAACAGCTTCAGCTGGATCGCCGAATATTCTTCGGCATTGGTCGGTTCGAGAAACTGTTTGTATCTCTCGAGCTTGTCGTGCTTCCCGGAGGCGGCGGAGCGCAGGGATCGCTTGCCCGAGCCGGATTGGGTGCGGCTGCGCTTGAGCTTGTCGAGCGGATCCTCATAGCGTTTCAGCAGGGTGGGCAAGGCGACGAGCACCAGCAGCAGCCCAAGGCCCCCGATGATGAGAAACGGGCCGAGGGGACCGAGACTGTCTGTCAGCATGGTCGTGATCCTTTCAGTTGTTCCGGCCTTATACCTTGATGTTGGTCAGCATCCGCATGACGAAGATGTTGGCCACGAGGAAGGCGCCGACGACCAGCGCGGCAGGGATGAACAGCGAGGTTTCTTTCACTTTGTCATAATAGTTCGGCTGGAGCATGTTGATCATCACCAGCGCGAGCAGCGGGAAGCCCGACAGGAAGATGCCGGACCATCTGGCTTCCGCGGTGATCGCCTTGACCCGGCGGAACAGACGGAAACGCGAGCGGATGACCTTGGAGAGGCCTTCGAGGATTTCGGCGAGGTTGCCGCCCGAGGTCTGCTGGATCGACACCGCGACCGCGAGGAAGCGCATGTCCTGCATGTCCACGCGTTCGGCAAGGTGCTTGAGGCTCTCGGCCACATCGCGCCCATAGGAGGCTTCGTCGGCGATCACGCCCATTTCGGAGCCCAGCGGGTCGGGGATCTCGCGCGCCACGATCTGAATCGCGGAGCTGAACGGGTGGCCGACGCGCAAGCTGCGCACCATCAGTTCCACCGCGTCGGGGAGCTGTTCCTCGATCAGGCCAATGCGTTTCTTGGCCTTGTTGTTGATCCAGACATAGACCCCGCCCACGCCCATCACGATGGCCACGAGAATGCGCACGCCGAATCCGGCGGAGGTGCCGAGGGTGAGGCCGACATAGGCCACCACCGTGACCGCGCCCATCAGCATCATGATCTGCTGTGGCGTAAAGGCGATGTTGGCTTTCTGGGCCTTGTCGGCGAGCAGCGAATAGAGCGGGATGCCCTTGGCTTCGATATGCTGGTGCATCTCCTTGCGGAGCTGTTCGAGCACCTGTTCGCGGTCCACGCCCTTCTCGAGCATCTCGAGTCTGCGGTTGACCCGGTTGTTGAGGCTGATCGACTTGCCGAAGATGGTGAGATAGATGCCTTCGACCAGCACCAGAACAGCGATGAAGATCAGAACAAAGACGATAGGTTCTGCGGAAAGTATCATTCTGTGTTACTCCGCTGCGACGGGTTCGAAGATGGTGGCGGGCAGGTTGTAGCCCCACTGGCGGAACCGTTCGGAATAGGCCGAGCGCACACCGGAGGCGGTGAAATAGCCGGCAATCCTGTTGTCGGGCAAAATCCCGGTACGCTGGAAGCGGAACACTTCCTGCATCGAGATCACGTCGCCTTCCATACCGGTCACTTCGGTGATCGAGACCATCCGGCGCGAGCCGTCCTGGAGGCGGCTGATCTGCACGATCAGGTTGACGGCGGAGGCGATCTGCGCGCGCACTGCCTTGATCGGCATTTCGATCCCGGCCAGGGAGATCATGTTTTCAAGCCGCGACACCGCGTCGCGGGCGGAGTTGGCGTGGATCGTGGTCATCGAACCGTCGTGGCCGGTGTTCATCGCCTGAAGCATGTCGATGACTTCCTCGCCCCGCGTTTCGCCGACGATGATGCGGTCGGGGCGCATCCTGAGCGCGTTGCGCAGACAATCGCGCTGGGTGACGGCGCCCTTGCCCTCGACGTTGGGCGGGCGGCTTTCCATCCGGCCCACATGGACCTGCTGGAGCTGAAGTTCGGCCGTGTCCTCGATGGTGAGGATGCGTTCGGAATTGTCGATGAAGGACGACAGCGCGTTGAGCGTGGTGGTCTTACCGGAACCGGTACCGCCCGAGACGATGATGTTGAGCCGGCAGGCGACCGCGGCTTGCAGATAGGCGGCCATTTCCTCGGAAAAGGCGCCGAAATTCACCAGATCGTCGATTCCGAGCTTGTCGTTCTTGAATTTCCGGATCGAGACCAGCGAACCGTCGACCGCGATCGGGGGAACCATGGCGTTGAAACGCGACCCGTCCGCGAGGCGGGCGTCCACATGGGGGTTGGATTCGTCCACCCGACGGCCCACGGCGGAGACGATCTTGTCGATGATCCTGAGCAGGTGGCGTTCGTCCTTGAACTGAACATCGGTCAGCGCCAGCCTGCCGTCGCGTTCGACAAAGACCTGATGCGGGCCGTTGACCAGAATATCGTTGACGGTGTCGTCCTTCAGCAGCGGCTCGAGCGGACCAAGCCCGGTCACCTCGTCGTACAATTCCTGGTTGAGATGGGTCTTTTCCTCGCGGTTCAGAACCACGTTCATCTCGGCGAGAACTTCCGAGGCGATGGCGCTGATCTCGGCGCGCAGATCCTTTTCCGACGCGGAGTCGAGCGCGGCGAGGTTGAGGTTGTCGAGCAGTTGCTTGTGCAGCTCGACCTTGATTTCGCCGAGCCGCTTGCGGCGCTTGCGCTCGCGGTCGTCAGGCTGCGCGCGCGCAGGCGCGGCCTTGGGGGCAGGGGCAGACACCACAGCGGCATTCGGCGCAGGCTGGCTCCCCGGCACCGCGTGAATGTTGGGGTTTCCGGCGGGTTTCCCGCCTCCCTTCTTGTAACGGGAAAACAAGGGAAAGCCTCCTATTTGTGAGCCACTTCAGCGTTCTGGTTGACTTCGTGCACCGACTTGGCGAGCTTGATGATTTCCTTGCGCAGCGGCGATTTCGGTGCGCTTTCGGCAAGCGGCAATCCGTGGTCGCCGGCCTGGATGACCGGCCTGCCGCCATCGGGAAGCTGGATCTCGATCGAAATGTCGAGGCTTTCGGCCATTCTCTTGACCCGGCTCTTGCCGGTGAGATCGGTGAATTTCGGGGCGCGGTTCAGCACGTAGCGCAGCCGCTCGAACGGAAGTTCTTCCGATTTCAACGCCCGGATCATGCGCAATGTGTTCTGTGCCGAGCGCATGTCCAGTTCGATCGGAGTGAAATAGACATGTGCCGCCTGAAGCACCGTTTCGGTCCACATCACCACGGTCTTTGGCATGTCGATGATGACATAGTCGAATTTCGATCGCGCCATGGTGATGATCCGGCGAATGTCCTCGTCGCTCACCAGATCGAGCGGAAGCATGTCGGAGGGCGCGGTCAGCACCTGAAGCTTGTCGTTGAACGACACCATCGCCGCCTGAAAACTGTCTCCGTCCGCGGTTTCGGTGTCCGACAAGAGCTCATAGACCGCTTCGCGGCGCGGCAGATCGAGATAGGTGCTGACGGTGCCGAATTGCAGATCGAGATCGAGCAGGCAGACCTTGGGCGGGTTGGCCTTTTCGACATTGGCCAGTTCCCAGGCAAGGTTGATTGCAAAGGTGGTTGCACCGACCCCGCCGGCAAGCCCGTGAACCGCCAGAACGACGCCGTCGGCATTGCCTCCCGCTCCGTGGACGATGGTTGAAGGGGGCTGGTAGACCGCCGCGGGCTCCGGCGCCGGCGCGCGCAGGCGCTCGATGGCGTCACGCAACGCACCTTCGGGGAGCGGGTAGGGGACGAATTCTTCCGCGCCCATCTTCAGAAGCTGGTGCAATGCGATCGGGCTCACGTCCTCGGCGATCACGATCGACTTGATGCCATGCGATGTTGCCTTGCGAATCACCTCGGCGTAGCGGGCGAGGTTCGGCTCGTCCTCCTCGTCCATCGCAACGGCGATGAACTGGAGGGTCTCGGCATCGGGCTGACCGAAAAAGGCAATGGCATCCTGGATGGACAGATCACCCCAACTCTCGCCGAGCTCCGCCTCCATGTCTTCAATCAAAAGGTCAAATTCCTGCACATCCCGTGAGATGGTGCAGGCGACGATGGGGGCTGGTTCGACCAGCGCGGCTGCGTTTCCGCTCATGTTGCCTTTCCCTTTCAATCGAACCCCCCCGGTCGGCATGTCGCCAGTTCAGCGGACACCGGGAAGGCCGGGCCCGGCGACTCGTACGCGGGGCCTGCTCGTGTGCGTATGAAAATTGCAACCAATGGCGGCAGGATTGGGGCAAAACCCGCGTAAATGTGCGGTCAATTGGGACGATGGCACAAACGCTGTTCAGGCTGTTTCCCTCGGCGGAACAGGAGGGGAGGGGGCAGGGTGGCCAAACGGGGTGGCCAAAACGAAACCGGCCGGCTTTGCAGCCGGCCGGTGAGGTTTTGTTTCGCCAGTTGGCGAGGGGCTTAGTCGCCTCCCCCCTCGGCGATTGTCGTTTCGGTGCCCTCAGGCTGCTGGGTCGCGCTTTCGACATATTCGCGCTGGATCACCTGGGCATATTTGCCATCGAGGATCAGCGGTGCGCTGCCGACGAAGCCCGAGACTTCGGTAACCGCGCGGCGGTTCTGCCGCTCGGGTTCCTGCGTGTTGATGAGCGGGCGGGTTTCGCCATAGGAAACAACCGCTTGCAGCCGTTTCCGGCTGATGCCCTGGCCCACGAGGAAGGACACGACGGTCTTGGCACGGCGCATGCCGAGACGGTAGTTGTAGCCGTTCGAGCCGACCGCGTCGGCATAGCCGAAGACCTTGAACCGCACTTCGGGGAACTGCTTGATGAAATGGGCCTGACGGCGGAGCACCGTCTTGGCGTTTTCATCGAGCACCGCCGAGTTGAAGGCGAAGGTCACGGTGTCGGGCACGGTTTCGTGGAAGCGCTTGGCGAAGTTGAGCACGAGGGTGCCGGTGTGGTGGCCGATGTTGTTGTAGTTCGGCTCGCCAAAATGCTGGCGATCGGGCACCGCGCCTGCTTCTCCATAGCTTTCGAGCGTGTCAGCGACATGATCGCAGCCGGCGACGAGTGCGGTGATCGACGTGGCGATCAGCAGGGTTCTGGTGGTTCTGCGTACCATTGATCAATCCTCCATCACGTAGCCGTAGGAACCGCCGAAGTCCTGCTGGGCAACCTCGCCCGCGGCACCCTGCGTCGGCAGGGACACGCTTTCGGTGGCACCGTTCAGGAACAGATCGTATTCGCTCGGCGGCACGATCCGGTCGGTCGGCACCATCAGCGCGGCACCATGGGTCGGGGTGACCAGATGCGCGGTGATGATCACCACCAGCTCCGACTGCTTGCGCTCGAAATCGGTCGAGCGGAACAGGGAACCGAGGATCGGCACATCGCCAAGCCAGGGAACCTGGGCCACGCTGTCGACGAAATCATCCTGCAACAGGCCGGCGATGGCAAAGCTCTGCCCGTCGCGCATCTCGACCGTGGTCGAAGCGCTGCGCAGATCGAAGGCCTTGACCGCGAGATTCGAAGACGAATAGGCGGTGTTGCTGGAGACCGTCGAAACCGCGGTGTCGAGTTGCAGGTTGATGATGTTGCCGTTGACCACCCGGGGGGTGAAGGTCAGCTGAACACCGACAGGCTTGTACTCGATCGTGATGTTGCCTTCCTTGTCGGCAACCGGGACCGGGTATTCGGCGCCCGCCAGGAACTTGGCCTCCTGGCCGGAGAGCGCGGTGAGGTTCGGCTCGGCCAGGGTGCGCACGAGGCCCTTGTTTTCAAGCGCCGTGAGCGTCATGTTCAGGCCCAGCGCGCTGGTGCCGAGGGTGAGCCCGATCGTGCCGGTGCCGTTGTTGCTGCCGACGTTGGCATCACCGGTGAGGTTGTCGCCGTAGCCGCCGTTGAACAGGTTGGCGGTCAGGCCGAACTCCGTCGACAGCTCTTTCGACACCCTGCGGGTCATCTCCGCGAAGCGCACCTTCAGCATCACCTGCTGGGTGCCGCCCACGTTCATCAGGTTCGACACCCGGTCCGGCGCGTAGCGCTGGGCGAGGTCGAGGGCGCGGTCGAGGGCGTTGATCGAGCTCACCGTGCCGGAGAGCACGATGCCGTCATTGGCGGTGCGCACTTCGATCGCCTCGTTGGGGAGAATCTGCCGCAGACGCTCCTTGAACTCGGCGACGTCGGGGGTGACGCGGATTTCCACGCTGGTCAGCAGACCGCCTTCCGGTCCGACCAGCGTGAGCGTGGTGCGTCCCGGCGCCTTGCCGAGCACGTAGACCGTGCGCTCGGAGAGCGAGTTGATGTCGGCGATGCCGGGGTTGGCGATGGAAGCCGTGGAGAAGGGCTGGTCGCTTTCGACCACCACCGCACGGTTCATCGGCACGTTGAGGGCACCAGTGGTGGCGCTGGACAAAACCTTGAGCGTCTCGGCGCTGGCCGTGCCCAGCCCCTGGGCCATTACGAGGGCGAGCCCGACAAGGGCTGCCCGTATTATTGCTTTCGCTGTCATGGTGATCCTGCCTCTCTGATCAAGTCTGACTTTCGGGGTTCTCCCCGTTCCGGTTAAACGTCCGCCCCTCCGTTTCCGAAAGGTCGTGCGCACTGCTCATCTTGCACTGCCCGCTTGGTCAACTGATGCGACGCGCGGGTCTTGACAAAATAGTTAGCCTGCACAATGGGGCAGAAATCGCTTTTTTGCAAGTCATATACAGCCCTTGCATGACCTGGCTGAGGCGGCAGAGCAACAGGGGCGGTGCGGAGGGCGGATTTGTACAGAAAATCCGCGCCGTCACGAATGCCGGAAAGGGAGAAGGCCGACCCCCGACTGGCGGGGAGCGGCCTTCCTTTTCGGGGTGGCAGCCCCCCGGTCGGGCGCCGGGGTGGCTGGGTTCTGCCTGCCGTGCGTTTCGGGGCTGTCAGGCCTCAGTTGGTCGGGCAGGGGATCTTGACTTCGACGTTCTCGCCGCCCCGGTTCTGGACCACGGTGCACACTTTCGGCGCTTCCGGCTTGGCCACGACCGTGCGTTCGATGCCGAGAAGTTGGTCCTGGTCGACCTCGATCGGGGCGGCGACGGTGGTGTCGTCATGCCCGACGAGGGCGAGGGTCAGACGGCCCGAAAGCTGCGCGAGGTTGAGCCGCGCCACCTCTTCCGACGTGCCTTCAACCGTGACGGTGCGCGCCACCGACGGACCGATACGGTCAATATCGGCGCGCTGGTCGATGGCGATGATCTTGACGTTGGCCTGAATCAGCTTGGTCACTTCACGCGAGTTGCCTTCCATGCCGTCGTCGGTGCGGCCGGTCCAGTAGACATCGACCCGGTCGCCGGGGGCCAGAAAGCCGGAAACGCCGGAGGTCGCGTCGACATTGATCGCGAAGGCGCGCATCCCCGCGCCGAGCCGCGAGGAAACGCCTGCGTCGTGGCCAGGTTCCGTCACCTTGACCGCCAGTACGGCCTCGTCCTTCTCCATCGTACGCAGCGCGGTGCGGAACCGCTTTTCGCCCGCGGGGAAGAGTTCGTCGAGCGAGGCAAAGGCGCCTTCGGGAATCGCGTTTTCGGGCCACCCCACCTTGCGGATGTTTTCCTCTGTGATCTGCTGGCCGTAGGTGACCTTTTCGTTGACCACGTAGACGTCTACTGTGGGCACCATATTGCCGCGGGCCGCGCGTTCGGCCTCCAGCGCGGCTTCGTAGTCGCCCAACACGCCTTTCGCCATATAGACGGCGAAACCGGCCAGGCCGACGCCCAGCACGAGCACAAGGATGAAAACCGAGCGCATGTCGCTAGTCCTTTCCGTTCATATCCGTTCACATGCCGGCTGCCCGGCGTCCGATTTTTTGGTAAACTGCCCGTGGAATGGGGCCAAATCTTGCACAAAGAATGGTGTTGCAGAGGATTCTCGCCCGTTCAGCGCCCGTGCCGCAACTGCGCCGTGATTTGGGCGGCGATCGGGCTGGTCCCCGTGCGGCCTTGGGCCTCGTGCTGGCCGTTCCGCTTGCTAAGGGAAAAGGGCCACGCCCGTGCGGCGCGGCCCTTCGCTATGCGTATTGCGGTTGCCCGCCCCGATCACGGCTCCCGATCACGGCTGCAGATAGGTGGCCGGGTTCATGCTGTTGAGTTCGTCCGAAATCTTGCCGGAAAGGGTCATGGTGGCACCGGACACGGCCATGCCAAC
>PDRW01000034.1 GCA_002746935.1 Rhodobacterales bacterium | reverse complement strand
GGTGGGCGCGGGGCTGGCGGTGGTCGGGGCGGCCTTGCAGGCGGTGACGCGCAACCCGCTGGCCGATCCGCATCTGCTCGGCATCTCCTCGGGCGGGGCTTTCGGCGCGGTGCTGGCGCTGTTGCACACCGGGCTGTTCCTCGGGCTGCTGACGGTGCCGCTGCTGGCCTTTGTCGGCGCGCTGGCGGCGACGCTGATCGTGCTCGGCGTGTCCCGCATGGCCGACGCCACCAGCGCCGACCGGCTGGTGCTCGCCGGGGTGGCGGTGTCCTTTGTCATCATGGCGGGGGCCAACATCCTGATTTTCCTCGGCGATCCGCGGGCCACCCATACGGTGGTGTTCTGGATGCTGGGTGGGCTCGGCCTCGCGCAATGGTCACATCTTGCCTACCCGCTGGTGGTGCTGGTGCTGGTCGGGCTGTGGCTCTGGCGCCACGCGGCCGATCTCAACGCCATGACCATCGGCGACGAGACCGCCTCGACGCTTGGCATCGAAGTGGGGAAATTCCGGCTGACGGTCTTTGTTGCCGGGGCGATCATCACCGGGGTGATGGTGGCGTTTTCGGGGATGATCGGTTTTGTCGGGCTGATGGTGCCGCATATCGTGCGGATGCTGGTCGGTGGCGATTATATCCGGGTGTTGCCGGCGTCGGCGCTGGCGGGCGGGGTGTTTCTGCTCTGGGCCGACATCGCCGCGCGCACGATCATGGCGCCGGAAGACATGCCGATCGGCATCGTCACCGGGCTGGTCGGCGGGTTGTTCTTCATCTGGATGCTGCGGCGGCGGTAACCTTGGGGCCGCCCCCCGCACGAACAGACGGTCCTCGGACCGCCTGTTTTGCCTTGTGCTTCTTCGCCCTCAGGTTACAGTATCCGTCTTTCTCAAGCCCGTTTTGGTGACCATGCGACCAATGCCGGCATGCAGAGCGCATCGCGCAGGAATTTACGCCCGCCCTGGATGAACGCCTGCCCGCGCCATTGGCCCGATTGCCGGGTCATCGGGGCGAGGCCTGCAAGGCTGGCGATCTGTTTGCGCCCGAGCGTCCCGGTTTCGGGGCATTCGATCAAAATGGCGGCGGCGGTCGGTTCACCGATGCCGGGGATCGGGCACAGGATGTCATGGGCCAAAGCGCCTTCATCACTGGCACGCGTTCCGAGCG
The DNA here is from genome assembly GCA_002746935.1 of Rhodobacterales bacterium. Lineage (GTDB taxonomy): Bacteria > Pseudomonadota > Alphaproteobacteria > Rhodobacterales > Rhodobacteraceae > Sinisalibacter. The sequence continues at coordinate 90,670 of PDRW01000034.1, read as the reverse complement.
CCTGGGCAAAGCGGCGGGCTTGCAACGGGTTGACCTTGACCAAAGGCAGATGCCCGGCGAGCCTGCGTTCAAACGCGCCATGATAGGGGCCGGTTGCCTCGTAGATCACGCGCGCCGGTGCGGTCGCTCCAATCCAGCGGCGCGGCTGCGCAAACCCGGTTTTGGTGTTGGCGAACGTGTCAAACGCCCCGTCGCTCAACCGGTGGCAGTCCAAAGTGCTTTTGGAAATATCAATCCCTATGCAATCGTTCATCGTCCTCGCTGTCCCATGCTTGTCGTAGAGGGCTCTGATGCCGCTCTGTATCCGTTCAGGCCTCATGCGAAGACGGTGGCCGATCTCACTATAACACGATCCCTTGTGACCAGGCCTTTGACGATCCGACTGAACCGCGCCGGGTTTGCCGGAGGCTGGTTGCTTCAAGTTACGCCGCCATGGTCTGGGTTTCCAGAGTTGCGTGGTGGTTTGCCTCGGCCTCTGCTGGCGGGATGTTTCCGATGGGTTCACCTTGCCGAGCGGGCATGGCTGCGCCTTGTCAGCTATCGTTGTCCTGGCTTTCTTGCCACGGATCCCACCCTACAGGCCCGAATCCGTCATCAGCCGCGTCACGCGGCGCATCTGGCGACATCGAAACCTTCCCGCTTCATCTGGTGCCAGACCTTGCGAACGCCACAGACCTTGTCGCGCCTGGCCCGATCCGACAGCAGGTCAGGGTTCGCCCGCATGGCCATGTGATCGTGGAACATGGACGGGGCAATCGGCAGGTGTTTGCAGATCGGCTCCGGCAAACCCGACGCGGTTCAGTTTCGTGCCTCACGCCGCGTTGCAATGCCGGGCCGGTTTATCGTTGCGGGCCTCGACACTTTCACATCTCATGTGCTTCATTCCCCCTTGCCGCGCGGGCATCCGGTCACCTGCCCGTGGTGCTGGAATGTGACGACGCCGTGTTTGGCGCGAGAGAGGATATCCCGTGCTTTTCCTGATCGCCCTTGGGCATTTCCTTCTGGTGCTGGGCTTTACCCTGCGCATCCTGATCCGCGACGACCTGTCGCCTCCGGCCCGGCTGGCATGGTTCATCGTGCTGAACGTGCTGCCCTTTCTTGGCAGCGTGGTCTATTTCCTGTTTGGCGAGATCGACCTCGGCCACAAGGCCGACAAGCGCCATGATGAGGTGTTTGCCGAAATCCGCGCCAGGGCGGTGCAGCTCATGGGCAGCGGGGATCACGACATGATGGACCCGCATTTCCGCCCGGCCTCGCGCTATGCCGCGTCGATCAACGGCTTTCATCCGGTCACCGGCAACCGGGCGGAGCTGATGGCGGACGCCAGTGAAACGCTTGAGCGGCTGGTGGCCGACATTGATGCGGCCACCGACCATGTGCATGTGCTGTATTACATCTGGCTGACCGACACGACCGGCACCGCGCTGGCCGAGGCGCTGATCCGCGCGGCAGAACGCGGCGTGAGCTGCCGCGCCATGGCCGACGGGCTGGGCTCGCGGGCGTTGCTGAAATCCGACCTTTGGAAACGGATGGAGACGGCGGGGGTGCAACTGGCCGTGGCGCTGCCGCTCGACAACCTGCTGCGCACCCTCCTGACCAGCCGGATCGACCTGCGCAACCACCGCAAGATCACCGTGGTGGATGGGCGGGTCACCTGGTGCGGCAGTCAGAACTCGGCCGACCCGGAATTTCGCGTGAAGCCGAAATTCGCCCCCTGGGTGGACATCATGCTGCGCTTCACCGGCCCGGTGGTGACGCAAAACCAGATCCTGTTTGCCAGCGACTGGATGCAGGCGACCGGCGAGAGCCTCGATGTGATCCCGCTGCCCGAGCAGCCCGCCGGGGGCGGTTTCCCGGCGCAGGTGATGGGCGATGGTCCGACCGAGCGCAAGGGCGCCACGCCGCAGCTTTTTGCCACTCTGATCGCCTGTGCCGCCCGCGACCTGACCCTGTCCACCCCCTATTTCGTGCCCGACGCGACGGTGCTGGAATCGCTCTGCGCTGCGGCGCTGCGGGGCGTGAAGGTCACGCTGATCTTTCCGGCGCGCAACGACAGCTGGATCGTTGCCGCCGCCAGCCGCAGCTACTACCGCAGGCTTCTGGAGGCGGGGTGTGAGATTCACGAGTTCGAGGGCGGTTTGCTCCACGCCAAGACCCTGACGGTGGACGGCAGGCTCAGCCTGATCGGCTCCACCAATCTCGACCTGCGCAGTTTTGATCTGAATTACGAAAACAACATCCTGTTGCAGGATACGGAGACCACCGAAGCGATCCGGGCCCGGCAGGCGGACTATATCGCCAGCGCCCGGAGAGTGACGCTGGAAGACGTGCGCGGCTGGTCTTACCTCCGGCGCATCTGGAACAACGTCATCGCTACCATCGGCCCGGTCTTGTGAGGGAATATGCAGTTGCTGAACACGTTTGCGTCCGAACTTGAAACCCTGTTCGGTCCGGCGCCTTTCGGGGCGACATGGGGGAACTACATCAATGCGACCCTCGTCATGCTGGCCTCGCTGCTGCTGTTCTGGATGGTGCGGCCCGTGGCCAACTGGCTGGCGCGGCGTGGCAAGGAACATCGCGGGGCCGTCGGCAAGGCTTTGGTGGATGCGATCGTGCCGCCGCTGCGCCTGTTGCCGCTGATCGTCGGGCTGTATGTGGCACTGCATATTCTACACCTGAGCGGCAGCGCCTCGGAACTGGCGGGCAGGCTGGTGAAAACCGGGGTGATTGCCTTGCTGTTCTGGGGGCTGGCGCGGCTGGCGGCGCGCAGCGAAGCGATCTGGGAAAAGCTCGATTTCGGGCTGCAAACCTCGGTGCAGCACTGGATCAGCATGGCCATCTGGGTGCTGGTGCTGCTCTCCGGCGGCGCGATTATCCTCGACGTCTGGGGCGTTCCCGTGGCGCCGCTGATCGGCAGCCTCGGCGTGTTCGGCATCGCGGTCGGCCTCGCGGCGAAGGATCTGTTCACCAACCTGATTTCCGGCCTGCTGATCATGACCGAAAAGCGCTTCACGCCGGGCGAATGGATCAAGGTCGACGGGGTGGTCGAAGGCACGGTCGAACAGATCGACTTCCGCTCGACCCGCATCCGCCGTTTCGATCTCAGCCCGGTTTATGTGCCCAATTCCGCCCTGTCCGACAACGCCATGACCAATTTTTCGCGCATGACCTACCGCCGGATTTACTGGACCGTCGGGCTGGATTACGCCACGCCCCCCGAGGCGCTGGAGCAGATCCGCGCCGGGGTTGAAACCTGGCTGCGCGAGGACGGACGCTTTTGCCTGCCGCCGGAAGCCACCCTGTTCGTGCGCATCGACAGTTTCGGGGAAAGCGCGATCAACCTGATGATCTACTGCTTCACCAAAACCACCGTCTGGGAGGAGTGGTTGAAAATCAAGGAAGATTTCGCCCTCGCGCTGATCCCGATCGTGCAGGGCGCAGGCTCCGGCTTTGCCTTCCCGTCGCGTTCGGTCTACCTGACACAGATCGACCCGCCCGAAGATGTCACCCCCCTCAAGGAGGCCGCAGGATGAACACGCTGGATTTCGTCATTGTCGCCGTTCTGGTTGTTGCCTTTGCGATCCTGATCAGCGGGCGGGTGCGCCGCAACAGGGGCTGGTCGGCGATGGTCACGCCGCTGGCCTCGATCATCGGCAGCGGGTTTCTGGTGTCGGTGCCGCTCCTGGCCAGTGCGCTGGGGGTCTGGGCCGTGGCGGCGGTGGTCGGGCTGACGGCGCTGGCCTATCTCTTTGGCGGGGCGATCCGCTACAACATCGCCCATGCCGAGCCGGTACTGGAAGAGGCCGAGGCCGGGCACACGGTCAAATCCATCGAGACCACCTCGCATATGGTGCTGATCGGGGCCTATTTCATCTCGGTCGCCTACTACCTCGTGCTGCTGTCGGCCTTCGGGCTCAAGCTGGTCGGCTGGGACGACCCGCTGCTGGGCAAGGTGATTGCGACGGTGATGATCACGGGCATCTGCGGGGTTGGGGCGACAAAGGGTCTGGGGGGCGTCGAGCGGGCCGAGGAGTTCACCGTCAGCGCCAACCTCGCGGCGATTGCGGCGCTTCTGGTGGCGCTGATGATCTTCGGCGTGGCGCTGCCTGCCGACTATAGCTGGAGTGCGGCGGCTCACGAAAGCCACAGCTTCGACTGGGACACGATCCGCTTCCTGATGGGGCTGGTGATCATCGTGCAGGGCTTCGAGACCACACGCTTCATGGGGCAGATGTATGGTGCGGACCAGCGGATCAGGGCCATGCGCCGCGCCCAGATCACCTCGACCGTCGTCTATGTGGTGTTCTTCGTGCTGATGGTGCCGCTGTTTCCGTTCTTCACCTCCGAGGCCGACGTGGCCGGGTTCATCGACGTGATCGGCCGCGTGTCGCCCTGGCTGCCCTATGTTGTCACGGCGGGCGCGGTGGCCAGCCAGTTCAGCGCCTCGGTGGCCGACAGTATCGGCGCCAGCGGGCTGGTGAGCGACACCACCCATAAGCACGTCACCCCCAAACACGCCTATCTGCTGATCGGCGCGGTGGCGGTGATGGTGATCTGGGGCACGGATGTGGTGTCGATCGTGGCCCTGGCGAGCCGCGCCTTTGCGCTGTTCTACGCCCTGCAATGCGGGGTGGCGATGATGATGGCCCGCCACCGCGGGGAGGACCGCCGCGCAGTCTGGTTCGGAGGGCTGGGAGCCGTGGCACTGGCTGTCGCGGTGTTCGGCATTCCGGCAGGGTAAGGCGAAACACGCCGGACAGCCCCCAAGGCGATGACGTCAGGCCCCTGACCCGGGCGCTGGACCGGCTGACCACGGCACCCGCGCCCCGGGGCCGGGCCTGACCGTGCCGTGCCGCATCGCCGGGCTGTTCGCCGGCATTGCGGCGATCGCCAGTCTCCAGGCGATCGGGGATGGACTCACCGGCGGATCGCTTCAGCCTGTTGGTGGTGCTGCCAAGGGCGCGGTTTCTGCTTGGGCATGCCTTTGGCAGTCCTGGGTTTTCGGTGCAAAACCTGCTGGCGCATTACGGCAAGGGGATCGTCATCGGGCTGGCGATGGTTTCCTTTTGCGTGCTGGTGGGCGTGCTTCCGGGCACCCAGGCCGTGTCGCTGAACGATCAGAGCTTAGCCTGGGGCATGTGGCTCGCCATTTTCGGCCTGTTCTTCGTGCAGGGTCTGAGCGAAGAAGTGGCGTTTCGCGGTTTTCTTCTGCCCGAAATCAGCGTGAAATCCGGCCTTCTGGCGGGGCTGATCGGCAGCAGCATCCTGTTTGCACCGTTTCATGCCGGGAATGCCGGGCCCGCTTGCCCTTCCCTTGGGTTTCGCCCATCTTCACGCCCATGAGCAAAGCCGCCGACAACCCCGCCGACCCGTTCAAGAAGGCCCTGGCCGAGGCGACACGGGTGATCGCCGACGACCGCGAGTTGAGCGTCACCTATACGGTCGACCCGTCCGGCCTGTCGGGCGAAACCCTGCGTCTGCCGCAGATCACCCGGCGCATGGCGCGCGACGAGGTGCTGCTGGCGCGCGGTGTTGCCGACGCGCTGGCGCTGCGCCACAAGCACCACGATGCCGCAACCCACGCCCGTTTCGCCCCCGCCGGCGACACCGCGCTGGCGCTCTACGACGCGATGGAACGGGCACGCTGCGAGGCGGTGGGGGCCAGGCTGATGCCGGGCACTGCCTCCAATATCGACCACAAGATCGCCGACGAGGCCACCAAACGCGGCTGGGACAGGATGACCTCCACCGAAGAGGCGCCGCTCGCCGAGGCCGCGGCATTGTTTCTGCGCGAAACCGTCTCCGGCCGGCCGGCGCCCGCCGGGGCCGACAATCTGCTCGCCCTCTGGCGCGGCTTCATCGAGACCCAGGCCGGCGCCACCTTCGCCCGTGCGAGCAACGCCCTCGCCGATCAGGCCGCCTTCGCCCGTCTCGCCCGCCAGGTGATCGCCGATCTCGGCTATGGCGACCAGCTCGGCGACGACCCGGACGCCGCCGACGAGGCCGAAGACCAGGAGGCCGAACCCGAAGAGCAGGAACAGGACCAGCAGGACGATGGCGCCGACAGCGCCGACGACATGGAGGCCGAGGCCGAACAGGCCCGGGACGAGCAGCAGGATCAGGCCGAAGCCAGGGTCACCATGGACGATCTCGCCGAGAGCGAATCGGACGAAGAGGCCGATCTGCCCGAAGCCGCGCCCGATGCCGAACTCCCCGCGCCCCCGCCGCCTTCGGAGGCCGACCCGAATTACACCATCTTCGACACCACCAATGACGAGGAAATCTGCGCCGAAGAGCTCGCCGACCCCGCCGAGCTCGAACGGCTGCGCAAATATCTCGACCAGCAGCTCGAACCGCTCAAGGGCGCGGTGTCGCGGCTGGCCAACAAGCTCCAGCGCCGGTTGCAGGCACAGCAGAACCGCTCCTGGGAATTCGACCGCGAGGAAGGCATTCTCGACGCCGGGCGGCTGGCGCGGGTGGTGGCGAACCCGACCACGCCGCTGAGCTTCAAGATCGAGAAGGACACCGAGTTCCGCGACACCGTGGTGACGCTCTTGATCGACAATTCCGGCTCGATGCGCGGCCGCCCGATCTCCATTGCCGCGATCACCGCGGATGTGCTGGCGCGCACGCTGGAGCGTGTCGACGTGAAGGCCGAGATCCTCGGCTTCACCACACGCGCCTGGAAGGGCGGCAGCGCCCGTGAACGCTGGCTCTCCGAAGGCCGCCCGCAAACCCCGGGCCGGCTCAACGATCTGCGCCATATCATCTACAAGTCCGCCGACGCGCCGATGCGCCGGACCCGCGCGAACCTCGGGTTGATGATGAAGGAGGGGCTGTTGAAGGAAAACATCGACGGCGAGGCGCTGGAATGGGCGCACCGGCGTCTGGTGGCCCGGCCGGAGGCGCGCAAGATCCTGATGGTGATTTCCGACGGCGCCCCGGTGGACGATTCGACCCTCAGCGTGAACCCGGCCAATTTTCTCGAAAAACACCTGCGCGACGTGATCGACCTCGTCGAACGCCGCCGTCAGGTGGAACTGCTCGCCATCGGCATCGGCCATGACGTGACGCGCTATTACGACCGGGCGGTGACGATCACCGACGCCGAGCAGCTCGCGGGCGCGATCACCGAACAGCTCGCCGGGCTGTTCGACCCCGACCCGCGGGCGCGGGCGCGGGTGTTCGGGATCCGCAAGGCGGGATAATCTGGTAAACAGGCGCCGGGGGGTCTCCCCCCGGACCCCCCGGAGTATTTCCCCCGAGGAAAAGGGGGAGGCGGGGCTGCGAAGGAGAGGCACATGTTTCAGAGTTTCGAGACCACGGCAGACCCGTCGAAAGGGCCCGCGCGGCTCGCGGCCTTGCGCGCCGAGATGGCGCGGGAGAAGCTGCAAGGCTTCATCGTGCCGCGGGCCGATGTCCATCAGGGCGAATATGTGGCCGATTGCGACAAGCGGCTGGCATGGCTCACCGGGTTCACCGGCTCGGCGGGGTTCTGCATCGCGCTCGAGGCGGAGGCGGGGGTATTCGTCGACGGGCGTTACCGCAATCAGGTGCGGGGTCAGGTGGACCTCGGGGCCTTCACCCCGGTGAACTGGCCGGAGATCCAGCCCGGGCCGTGGCTCGCCGACCGGCTCGGGCGTGGCGCGCGGGTGGGGTTCGACGCCTGGCTTCACACCGCGGGCGAGATCGAAAAGCTTGAGGCCGCGCTGGCGGACAGCGGCGTGGAGCTGGTGCCCGCCGACAATCTGGTCGACCGGGTCTGGGACAACCGGCCGCGGCCGCCCTCCGGCGAGATCACGGTGCAACCGCTTGAATTTGCGGGGGAGGCTCACGCGAACAAGCGCGCGGCGCTGGCCCGCGATCTGGTGGCGGCCGGGCAGAGGGCGGCGGTGCTGACGCTGTCGGATTCGATCGCGTGGTTGCTGAACATACGTGGCCGCGACATTCCGCACATCCCGGTGGTGCAGGGATTTGCCCTGCTGCATGACGATGGAAGGGTGGATTTCTACACCCAGCCGGAGCGGCCGGGCGATCTGGCGGCGCATTTCGGGCCGGAGGTGCGTCTGTTGCCGGAGGACCGGTTCGACGCCGCGCTGGTGGAGCTTGAAGGGCCGGTGCGGATCGACAAGGCCACCGCGCCGCTGGCGCTGTCGCGGATGCTGGAGGCCGCGGGGATCGCGGTGGACTGGGGGGCCGACCCCTGCATCCTGCCCAAGGCCTGCAAGAATGCGGTCGAGCTCGAGGGCGCCCGCGAAGCACATCTGCGCGACGGCGCCGCGGTGGTGGAGTTTCTCACATGGTATGATGCCACCGCCCATGCCGGAACCCTCACCGAGATCGACCTGGTGACCGAGCTGGAAAGCCAGCGCCGCGCCTCCGGGCAGCTGCGCGACATCAGCTTCGAGACCATCGCCGGGACCGGCCCCAACGGCGCGATCATGCATTACCGCGTGACCCGCGAGAGCAACCGCAGCCTCGCCCGCGGCGATCTGGTGGTGCTCGATTCGGGCGGGCAATATGACGACGGCACCACCGACATCACCCGCACCCTGCCGGTGGGGCCGGTCGGCGAGGTGGAGCGCGAGGCCTTTACCCGGGTGTTGCAGGGGATGATCGCGATCAGCCGGGTGCGGTTTCCGAAGGGGCTCGCGGGGCGCGATCTCGACCCTCTGGCGCGCTATCCGCTGTGGCTCGCGCACCGGGATTTCAACCACGGCACCGGCCATGGGGTCGGCAGCTATCTGAGCGTCCACGAGGGGCCCCAGCGGATCAGCAAGGCGGGCGAGGTGCCGCTGGAGCCGGGGATGATCCTGTCGAACGAGCCGGGCTACTACCGCGACGGGGCCTTCGGCATCCGCATCGAGAACCTGATCGCCGTGGTGGAGGCGGAGCCGCTCGACGGTGGCGACGACCGCGAGATGCTGGCTTTCGAAACCCTGTGCTTCGTGCCGATCGACCGGCGGTTGATCCTGCCGGAGATGCTGAGCACGGGCGAACGGGCCTGGCTCGACGCCTATCACGCGGAGGTTCTGGCGAAGATCGGGCCGCGGGTGTCGGATGCTGCGCGGGCCTGGCTCGAGAAGGCCTGCGCACCGGTTTGAGGGGGGCGGGCTGCCTCAGCCCGGATGCTCCGCCAGGCTGTCGCGCAGCGCATCTCCGGCGAGGTTGATGGCCAGCACGCTGAGCGCCACCGCGAGGCCCGGCCAGATCATTTGCAACGGTGTCGAGCGCATGTGGATGCGCGCATCCAGCAGCATCGTTCCCCATTCCGGCAGCGGCGGCTGCACGCCGAAGCCGAGGAAGCCGAGCGCCGAAATGCCGAGGATGGCGCGGGCGAACATGCCGGTCCAGACCACGGTCAGCGAGGGCATGAGCGCGGGCAGGTAATGCCAGCGCAGGATGGCAAGCGGCGAAAGGCCCGCGAGCTTTGCCTGCACGACATAGCCGCGGCTTTTCAGCGTGAGCCCGATCCCGCGCGCCACACGGGCGTAGCGCATCCAGCCGACGGTGCTCAGCGCAAGGATCAGGCTGCCGGTCCCGGCGCCCAGAAGCCCGGCGATCACCACCGCGGCGACCAGTTCGGGAAAGGCCAGGAAGGTATCGGTGGTGCGCATGACGATCCAGTCGGTCAGCCTGCCGCCCTGTGCCGCCGCAAGGCCCGCAAGCGTGCCCAGCACCAGCCCGATGACCGAGATCACGAAGGCGAGCCCCAGCGACCACCGCGCCCCGCAGAGCAGGCGCGAGAGGATGTCGCGCCCCATCGCATCGGTGCCCAGCGGCCATATGGCCGTGGGGCCGCTCAGACGGTTCGGGATGTCGATGGTGGCCGGGTCATGCGGCGCCAGCACCGGGCCGAACAGTGCCAGTGCGAGGAACACCGCCGCAAGGCTGAAAACGCTACGCATCGTGTTCTCCGATCCGTGGGTCGAGAAGCTGATAGGCCAGGTCGATGACGAGGTTGACCACCACGAACAGAAGCGCGGTCAGCAAAACGACGGCCTGCACCTTCGGAAAATCCCGGGCCGAGATCGCATGAACCAGAAAGCCGCCCAGACCGGGCCGCCCGAAAATGACCTCGACCATGACCGCGCCTTCCAGCAGGAAGGCCAGTTCCAGCCCCAGGACCGTGATCACCGGGATGGCCGCGTGCGGGGCGACGTGGTCGCGTTCGATCGCGCCGCGGGCGACCCCGCGGCGGCGAAAGGCGGGCAGGAAGCGTTGTCCGCGTGCTTCGAGAATGCCCGAACGGATGATCCGTGTGAGCGATGCCGCCACGCCAAGCCCCAGCGTCAGCGCCGGCAGCACCAGATGCATCGGCGTGCGCGCCCCCATCGCCGGCAGCCAGCGCAGTTGCACCGCAAACAGCAGGATGAGCAGCAGCCCCAGCCAATAGGCCGGGATCGCCGCGCCCGTCGAGGCCAGCGCGATGGCCAGCCGGTCCGGAAGACTGCCCGGTTTGCGCGCCGCCACCACGGCCAGCGGCAGGGCGATCGTCAGGCCAATGGCCAGCCCCGCCAGCGCCAGCGGCACGGTGTAGGAGATCGCCCGCAGCAGGTCGGGCCAGACCTCGCGGCCGGTCACCGACGAGCGGCCAAGATCCCCGACCATCAGCGGCCCGATCCACGCCCTGAACGCAGGCCAGAACCCGGCGTCCAGCCCGGCCTCGGCGCGGACCTGCGCAATCACATCCGCCGGGACGATGGTATCGAAGCGCGCGAGCGCAATCGCCAGCGCCGGATCGCCCGGCGCGTTCCACAAGAGCACAAAGGTCACCAGCGCCGCGCCGCTGACCACCACGAGCGCGCGCAGGGTCAGGGCCAGAACCGCCCGGATCATGCCGCTTCCTCCAGGGCGCCAAGCGCGATGGCCGCGTCGCGCAAGCTGCGGCCATACTCTGTCCGTGGTCCGGCGACAAAGGCGTCCGGGGTGCTGAGCTCCTCGATCCGCCCGGCCCTGAGAACGGCGATGTCATCGGCGAAGGCACAGGCATATCCCAGATCATGGGTGACGATCAGCGCGGCGAAGCCTTCCTCGCGTTGCAGCCCGGCAATCAGCCTTGCGGTGCGTTTCTGCGTCACCGCATCGAGCGCCGAAAGGGGTTCGTCGAACAGGATCAGCGGTGGCGAGGCGATCAGCGCCCGCAGGATGCCCACCCGCTGGGCCTGGCCGATGGAAATTTCACCGGGTTTGCGGTCAAGGAGGTCGGGCGTCAGGTCCAGTTCGGCGCAAAGCCGCTCCAGCCGCTCCCCGGGCAGGGGCAGTTTGCGCGCAACCACCGGCTCCATCACCGAGCGGCGCAGCGGCAGGCCCGGGTTGAAGGCGGCGCGCGGCTCCTGCATCACCAGCGCGGGGCGGCAGCGCGGGGCTGGGGCTCCGTTCCACAGGATCGTGCCCGCCGCGGGCCTGAGCAGGCCGAGGATGGCGGCGATCAGCGTGGTCTTGCCGGCGCCGCTTTCGCCGACCACGGCCAGCGTCCGGCCCGGGGGGATGGCGAGCGAGATGCCTTCCAGCGCGGTGACAGTGCCGCGCCGCACGGTCATGTCTTCCACCCTCAGCATGAGACCGCCAACCAGCATCTGTGCGCCGACAGGGCGCGGGCGGCCTCGGTTCGGGGGGCGTTCAGGAGCGTCCCAGTCCCGGCTGTCTCGACGATCCGTCCCCCCTCCATGACCATCAGCCGCGACACCCGCCGCGCCGCCAGGCCGAGATCGTGGGTGATCAGCAGCATCGCCGTGTCCCGCCCGGCCAGGAAGCGGTCCAGAAGGTCCATCGTGAGCGCCGCCACCACCGGATCGAGCGCCGAGGTGGGTTCGTCCAGCACAATCAGCTCGGGCGAGCCCAGCAGCGCCATGGCGATGACGAAACGCTGCTGCATCCCGCGGCTCCAGCCCCAGGGGCGTTTGCGCAGATCGCCATTGCCGATCCGCAGCGCCCCGAACAGATCCTGCTGGCGCGTGGCGTCATGGCGCAGGCCCAGCGCCGCCTCCGCCTCGCGCCAGTGAAACCGCATCGAGCGCAGCGGGTCGAGCGCTTCGTCCGGGCTTTGCGGCACATGGGCCACGCGCCTGCCCTGCGCGCGCAGGGCATCCACCAGCGCATGTCCCAGCGTGGATTTGCCGGACCCCGACGCCCCGACCAGCCCGATCCGCGCCGCCGGGGCGATGTCCAGCGATGTGGGGTGAAGAATGGTCCGGCCCGAACGCACCGCGCTCAGGCCGGACACATGAAGCGTCATTCAGCGAACTTCGTTTCGTGGGTGATCCAGTAGGTCTCGGTCGGGTGGACCGCATAGCCGGTCAGGCCGGGCCTGGCGACCACCAGCTGGCTGACATGGAAGACCGGGATCAACGCGGCCTCGGCGGCGATGATCTGCTGGATCCGGTCATAGATCGCTTCGCGCGCCGCGGGGTCGAAACTCGACCGGCCCTTTTCCAGCAGCGCGTCGAGTTCGGCGTTGGCGTAGTGGCCGGCGTTCGAGCCGCCATCGGATTTCAGCAGGGTTTCCAGAACCGCGCCGGGGTCGCCCTGCGGGGTCATCACCCAGGCTTGCAGGAACATGTCCGCCTCGCCCGCCGCCATCGCATCGGCACCGGCGCCGTATTCGCCCACGCTCACATTCGCCGCGATGCCAAGGGCTTGCAGGAAGGCTTGCGTCAACTCGGCGGTCGGGGCGAGCGCCGCGCGGCCGGAATAGGTCACGATGTCGATCTCGAGCGGTTCGCCATCCAGCATCCACTGGCCAGCTTCCTTGACCGCGCCGGCTTCGGCCAGCAGCGCCTCGGCCTGTGCCGTGTCATGGGCTGCCGGGATGTCTGCCGCCCAGGCCTTGCCGGCGGGGAAGACCGTGCCCGCGGGCACGCCCGCCACGCCCGAAAGCGCCGCCTCGACAATGCCCTGGCGGTCGATCGCCAGCGACACCGCGCGGCGGATCAGCGGATTGGCCATCGGGCCGCTGGCGGCATTCACCGTGTAGAAATACAGCCGCGCGGTCGGGGCCGAGAAGCCCAGCGCGCCGGTTTCCTGTATCCGCGCGAAATCGGTTTCGGGATAGTTGATGACCATATCCACCTCGCCGGCCTCGAAAGCCAGCGCATTGGCGGCGGGATCGTTCGAATAGACGATTCTGACGTCTGCCAGACCCGGCGCGCCGAGGCGGTAATCCGCATTGGCCTCGACGCGGTAGAGCTGTTCGGGCACCGCTTCGCGGAACACGAACGGGCCGGTGGCATTGATCGGATAGGCGTCCGAGCTGGCGCCAAGCACCGCGAGCCCCGGTTCGGAGAGGGTCCAGGGGAAGGCCGCGTTCGGGCTGTTGGTTTCAAACACCACCACGCGGTCGCCGTCGGCGGACATCCCCGCCAGATCCAGCAGCCTGGCCACGCGGCCGTTGTGGGCGGGGTTGCCCTCCTGCGAGACCGGCGCGAAGGCGTCAATGACGGCCTGTGCCGTCACCGGGGTGCCATCGTGGAAGCTCAGGCCCTCGCGCAGGGTCACCCGCCACGTGGTCGGGCCGGCCTGCTCGATGCTTTCGGCCAGGCGCGGATAGAGGTTCAGATCATAGTCGATCCCCATCAGGGTTTCGGTCACCCCGGCCTGGTTCGAGATCCAGCCGTTATGCCCGGCGCGCGGATCGGGAACTTCAGTTTCGGGGCCGTAGCTCGAGGCAATCGTGAGGCTGCCCTCCTGGGCCAGCGCCGAAACAGCGGGGGCCAGCGCGACGAGGGCCGTCATTGCAAATCTTGAGAAAAGGGACATCTCGGGTTCCTCCTTAGTGTCCGATGTGCCGGTGCAGCCGGGCCCGCGCGACGCTCCGCGCCGGCGCAAGGCCGCCTTTTGCAACCGCCCATTGCCCGGTCTGCGCCTGTCAGACCGTCAACGGCATTTTAGCTGTCTTCGAAGGGTGCCCCTCGCAGACGATGAGTTGTGCCACCGCGACGGGATGAACCGTTGCCCCGGGCACGCCCCGCACCCGGACAGGATGATCTCTCCGGCAGGTCTCCTGGCTTGCGGATCATCGCTTGCGCGGACCTTCCCGGCGCGTGGGCCGCGCCAGTGGTATTTCCGCCAGGCTCGCCGCTGACAGTTGCGGGGGCAGCCGCAGACTTGGCCATCAGGCCGCACTGCGTTCCCTTTTCATCCGGTGCGCACACCGGAACCGAAGCCATTTCTAGGTAATTTGTCGGGTATCTCAAGGCAAGCCGGAAATACGCGGGGCGCGGGGCGGCTCAGCGGTGTCAGGCCAGTGCCTGGCTGACCAAAGCGTGCCGCGCGGAGGTGGCCGACACCGTTCCGCGCTGCATGACCGGCGCGGGACAGCCCGCCCTGAGGCCGATCTGTTCCAGTCCCGGCAAAAGGCCAGACCCTTCGCTGACATCCAGACGCACGGATTGCCCCTGCAACGCATCGGCCAGATGGGCGACCAGAGCCAGCGCCTCACCGGCGCTCTGCGCCACGACCGGACCGATCACATGCCCGTTGCCGAACCGGCGGCTGGCGGCAAACCCCCTGATAGCACCGCTGCGCCCGCTCACCGCAAGGCTTGCGTTGGTCCGGAACCAGGCGACCAGCGCGCTGCGGTCGCCACCGAAGCTTTCGCTTTCAAGCTCCGCGATCCGGGGCAGGTCTTCGGCGCGCGCGTGTCGGATGCCCGGGAGCGCACCGGCGGCCCGCGCAATCCCCCGGACCGTGGCAACCCTCCCGACCGTTTCGAAACCCAGCGTCTCATACAGCGGTTTGCCGGATGCCGTTGCCACCAGCCGGAGCGCCCCCGGCGCATCGCCGATGACCGCCGTTGTGATCCTGCGCCCCAACCCCTGACCGCGCAGGGCCGCATCGACAATCACCATGCTGACGGTCGAAATTCCGTGCCCGAAGTCCGCGCGCAGGGCCGTGCCGACAACCCGCCCCGCGTGAATTGCGACAAGCCCATGCGACAGGGACAGGAGCATTGCCCAGTCTTCGGCGCGATGCGCCCATCCGGTTGCCTGCGACAGGGCAACCGCGCTCTCGAGATGCTCTGCCTCGAAACGGGTCAGTTCGCAGCTGACCGTGGGACGCGCAGCCGGGTTTGTCATGGGGCGTGAGTGGGGGTGTTTTGCCTTCGCGTCAACACCGGGAGTGCACATGGCGTCAGGGGTGTTCCGTTGCATTGCGTCGGCGGGACCGGTCTTTTCCAACCGAGGTGGTTTCCGCCCCGGAGGCTTGTCTGGCCGCGTCTTGCCCGGTCCGGACCGTGGCCGGACCGTTTCCGGCAGAGGGGCGGGGAGGGTTTCGGACATCGCGAAGATCCCGGTGCCAGGGAATCTTCAGGGCCGAATCCCGATCGCCCCTCAACGCAGCGTCGTGTATGTCGCCGTGTATGTGGTGAATGCGAGTGGATGAGAGGCGCCTCCGGGGCGGTCTCATCTGGAGGCAATGCGGATCACCGGTCCCGGCATCGGGCCTTCCTTGTTGAGCAGGTGGGCGTAGCGGCTGGAGGCAAGCAAGTCGCCGAGGGCGACCGCGCGGCCGTTGAGATAGGCGGTTTTGCTCACCAGCCGGATTCCATGGCTGTAATCGGCATAATTCGCGCCGTGGACGGTGCTTACCGGCTGGATCGGAGCGCCGTTCGAGCGGTGCCAGCCGTAGATCGCCACCCGGCCCGGGGCGGAGGCCATGCGGGCCGCCATCACCACGTCTTTCTTGTGGCCGGCGGTCAGACCGCGCCGGCCCCGCAGCTGCCCCTCGATGGTGGCGTTATGTGTCACAAAGTAGCTGGTGGACGACATCTGCGCCCCCGGCGTCATCGGCGCGGGCGAGAGCTTTACCCCGGCCTGGGCATAGATCGCATCGACCATGCGCGGGGTCGGCAGGGTCATGTCGAAGGCACCGGCGATATGTGCGGCGGCGGGCAGGCCCAGCGGGACGCGGACGAAATCCGTGTCGGAGCCGAGGGCGAGGTAGTCCGGCGTCACGCAGATGACAATCTCGGTCTCCTGGCCGCGATCGTCCCGGCCTTTGAAGACAACCGGCTGAAGGTCGCGCAGGAAGTCCGGCATGTTGCCGTGGGCCAGTTCGGCGATCGCCCTGGTGTCGCGCTCGGGGCCGGAGACCCCGGCGAGCGCGGCGAAAAAGGCCGAGCCGGTGGCACCGCCACGCCGCGCGGGCATGGCACGCGCGAGCGAGCGGCCGCAGCCGGTGTCGCCGCCGGAGAAGAGGCCGGACCCGCCGGAGCGGGAGGCAACCTCCACGATGCCGGCGGGCGCCTCCGCTTCCGCCTCCGCAGCCGGGGCGGGGTCGGTGGCGGCTTGCGGGGCCGGGGTGGCCGGGCCGACTGAAGCGAGAACGATCTGTTCCATATGCGCGGGGCGCCGGTTGGGCCGGATCGAGCGAAGCGGCGCGGCGGTCGTCGCGGTGGCAGTGGTTGTGGCGGGCTCGGTGGCGGATGCGATGCGTTCGGCAAGGCCCTCGGGGCGGGGTGCCGGGCGCGGCGGGGCGGCCATCCCGGTCGCGGCGCCAGGTTCGGCCGGGGGCTCCGGCGCGGCGAGCAGGCTGGCGCTGTCCCGGATCCCGGCATCGCTCCGGGCGAGTGCCGCAAAGACCTGCGGTTGCGCAGAGCTTTCAGAACGGTTTTCGGGAGCCGGGGCAATGCCGCGGGCGTTGGTGGCCATCATGGCCTCAAGGTCTTCGAAGGGCGGCGGGCTGGCGGACAGCGGCCCGGAAACTGGCGGCACATCAACGGGTTGCGAGTCGAAAACCGGTTGGGCCACAATCGTTTGAGCGGTTTCGGGCGCAGGGACGGTGAGGTCTTGCGCGGAAAGCTCGGGAAACTCGGGGGCGGTGAAGCGGGCGGTTTTGTGTGGGGGCAGCGCCATCCGGTCGGGATTGGCCAGCACCATCCTGACCGGGGAACCGGCGGGAGCAGAGGTGGGGGTGGCGTCTGCGGTGGCGTCCGGGGCGGCGGCAGGGGCAGCCGCGGTGGCGTCCGGGACAGCGCCAGCGTCTGCGGCAGGGGCAGCCGTGGTGACTGCCGGCTGCGGCCTGTGGACCGGCATCGGCACCGGCCTGTACAGCGGGGTCGGCGCGAGACGCGCGACCTCCACCGCAGGCGCTGTGGCGGGGGCACGGGTATAGGCGGCGGCGGTCACGGCGGCGCCACCGGTTCCGGGAAGGCCGGCATGAGGAAACAACAGCCCGACGAGGCCGAAGCCCGCGAGTGTGGAGGCGGCAAGACCGCTGACGGCACCGCTTGTGAGCAGGGCAAGGCGCGCAAAACCCGCCTTGCGGGCAGGCTGCGCGGCATCTCCCGATACGGCCTGCCCCCTGTGGATAGTTTTTTCTGTCATGCGCGGGGGCGTAGCGATTCAATATTAAGATGACAATAATCCGACCCGCCCATTTGCCGCTGTTGCGCCGCGTTGCGCAAGATTCCGCTGGAATCCTCCCGGCGGCACCGGGAAACCTCCGCCAACTGCGGCGTGAGGCCGCAGTTTTCCGCTGCAAGGCGGTTGCGGGCCTGTGGTTCAGGCCCGGGGCGGCAGAGAATCGCCCGCTACCCGAGAATCGCCGCGATGAAGATGAGCCCGAAGGCCAGCGCCGTGTAGCGGCTGATCCGGTCGGTCAGGGCGAACACCACCGGATCCTGATCCATCGCGCCGCGATGGGCGAACAGGACCGTCCGGCTGATCCAGTAGAGCAGCCCGATGCCGAGCCCCCACAGGATCTGCGGGTTGGCATAGAGTGCGGTGACTTCGGGGCTGTCGATATAGAGCGCCAGCACCAGCACCGAAAGAAAGCCCGCGCTGGTGGCGATCATCGCCATCACCGGGCGGTCTTCGACCCGGTAGGCCCGCCCCGAGGCGCGTCCGTTTCCGCCGTCGTTCTCGAGACAGACCAGTTCCGACAGCCGCTTCACCGCCGCCAGTGACAGAAAGAGGAATACCGAAAAGCTCAGCAGCCACATCGACAGCGGGATGCCGGTCACCGCGGCACCGGCGACGATGCGCAACGTATAGAGCAGCGCGAGAAAGATGACATCGGCCCCGAGCGTCCCCTTGATCTTCAGCGAATAGGCGCTGGTGGCCGCCGCATAGACCAGCATCACCCCGAGAAGGGCGGGTCCGCCGAGAGCGGCCAGCGCCAGCCCCGCGCCGAGCAATCCCGGCAGCAGCCATCTCGCGGCCGAAAGCGGCAGGGCACCGGAGGCGAAGGGACGGTGCCGCTTGGTCGGGTGGCGACGGTCGGCGCGCAGATCGAGCAGGTCGTTGAGCACATAGACCGCGGAGGCCACGAGGCAGAAGGAGACAAAGGCCAGAAGGGTCCGGCCGGCATTGGCGGGCCCGATGCCGTGGCTGGCGATCATCGGCAGGAAGACGAGGAGGTTCTTGACCCATTGGTGCGGCCGCATGGCGCGCAGGACCGTGGCGAGGCGCGCGGCGCCGGCGCCGGGGCCGGCGGGTGGCGGCGATGTTGGCGGCATGGCCGGTTGCGCCGTGCCGACGATCTCCACCGCGTCGACGCAGTCCAGCCGGGCGGCGACGGCTTCGGCGAATTCCCGCGGGCCGGTGGCGGTCAGCACCACCCGCCGGCCTTCGGCGCGGGCGGCCTGCATCCGCGCGATGACATGGCTGGCGAGGGGAAGCGCCTCGGCGGCGGGCGGGCGGGCACGCGCGAGGATCCTGGCCGCCGTGCCGGGGGTGCCGGCCAGCGCCGCGGGCGCGAGGGCGATCATGCGCCAGTCGTCGCGCAGCCCGTGCCAGAAGGCTTCGAGCGCGAGCGTGCCGCCCGTGAGATCGCCCTCGAGCGAGACCCGGAGGTCTGGCACGGCGGGTGGATCGCTGTGAGCTTCAGACGTCAAACCTGCCCCTTTCGGACCTTTCCGGCCCCAGATCTGCTGCATTTGCAATTGCCGAAGCGTAGCGGCGGGGTTTTCCCGGGGCAACGGCGAAAGACCGCCCAAAGCCCTCTTTTCATGGACATAGCGGGTCTGCCGCGATACCCATGACGCAGCGCTTTCCAAAATGGGGTATCCCCGGTGAGAATCTTCCAGTTCGTGATCGCGGCGGCGGCGGTTGCATGGCCGACGATTATGGTGGCCCAGGGCGGGGCCGGTCTTGGCGGAACGGCGGGCGGAACGGGGCTTGGATCCGCCCCCGAGAAAGGCTCGGTGAGCCTGCCCGAACCGGCGGCGCCGCTGGCGGCGTCGTCCATGGCCGGAACCGATCCCAAGACCGCGGAGCCGGGGATCGTTGCCATGCCCGAGCCGGAGGTGGCCGAGACGCCCGGCGCCGGTGGCGCGGTGCAGCCCGAAGCCGGCCTGCCGGACGTTGCGGAAGACGCGACCGGCGCGGCCAGCGCGCCCGGCGCGGGTCTGGCGCGCGATACCGCCGACGGCGCCGTCGAAACGCCAGCGATCGCGCCGGAACCGGAGGCGGAAGCCCCCGAGCCGGTGCCTGCTGTCGAGGTGGCGGGGGCGGACCCGGCCCAGGTGCCGCTCCAGGCTGTGCCCGACCCGGATGCGGTGGTGGCGAGCGCCGAGCTTGGTGGCAGGGTGTTGCCGGATGCGGACGGGCCGGGCGAGGAATTCGTCCGTATCAGCCGCGAAGACACCGGGCGCGGGCTGGCTTCGCCGTCTCATGCGGAACTGGGCGAGGCGATGACGCGGGCGGCGCTGAG
Organism: Rhodobacterales bacterium; assembly: GCA_002746935.1. Taxonomy (GTDB): domain Bacteria; phylum Pseudomonadota; class Alphaproteobacteria; order Rhodobacterales; family Rhodobacteraceae; genus Sinisalibacter. The sequence goes on along the minus strand of PDRW01000034.1, from coordinate 71,014 downwards.
CCTCGCCCCGGTTCTCGAATCGGTGGCGGGCGATGTGGCGGCGTTCGAGCTTGTGGTGCCGCTGGCCCCGGGGCTTCACGAGGAGCCGCGCGAGGCCGAAATCCGGACAGTCGCCCGGATCGTCGGGCTGTCGGTGGCGGTGGCCGATCTGATGCCGGGCACGCCTCTGCACGCACCGGACCTCGCCTTTGCCGGCATCGGCGAGGAGCGGATGTCGCGCGAGGAAACGGCGGTGCTGGCGGCGCTGGCCGACGACCCCCAGGCGGATTTCGAAGAAAAGACGATGACCGATCCCAACCAGATCGTCTGTCTGGATGCGCTGGGCGCGCCGGATGCCGGCGTGCCGGTGTCGAAGACCGCGCAGAGTGCCAGGCTGGAGCGGCTCGCCGGGGTGTCCGAAGCCTGCCAGGCCGCGGCGGAAGGGATGCGTCCCGCCCCGGAGGTGCTGTTTTTCGCCGGCGAGATCGCCATGGCGAAACGCGACTATGCCGCCGCCTTTGCGCTCTTCGAACAGGCCGCCGGGGGCGGGGTGGGGCCGGCTGACACGCGGCTGGCCGATTTCTACCTGTTCGGCGCCCAGCCGGTGACCCGCGACATCGCGAAAGCCGTGGAATTGCTCGACAAGGGCGCCGCGCTCGGCGATCCGGCGGCGATGACCTCGCTGGCGATGCTCTATCGTGCGGGCTCTGGCGTGGGCCAGGATTCCACCCGGATGGTCGACCTGCTTAAAGAGGCAGCCGAGGCGGGCTATCACTTCGCGCAGTACCGGCTGGCCCAGACCTATCTGAACGGTGACGGCATTCCCGGGCGGGCAGATCCGGCCCTCGGCATCCCCGACCCGGTCCGCGCCGCCGAGTGGTTTACCCGCGCGGCGGAGGCGGGCAATGTCGAAGCCGCGCTGGAGCTTGCGGGGCTCTACGGCGATCCGGCCTCCGGCCTGCCCGAAAACCCCGGCGAACAGGCGCGGCTCACCCAGATGGTGGCCGATACCGGCCACCCGGCGGCGATCGCGGCAATGGGCGTGCTCTTCGAGACCGGCCGCGGCGTGGTACAATCGCCCGAACAGGCGGCGGCGGCCTATATCGCGGCGATGGAAAGCGGCGAGGTCGCGTTTCAGGATCTGCGCCGCGGCGCGCCTTTCGACTGGAACTACGATACCGCGCGCGCCTTCCAGGAGGCGCTGGCGCTGCGCGGGGTCTATGAAGGCGCGATTGACGGCGTTGTCGGCGCCGGCACCCGCCGGGCGGCGGAGCGGCTGGCGGGCGGTTGAGGCCCGGCGGCTCTGGCGGCGGCCCCCCCGGAGCGATGACAATTCCGTGCGCCGCGCGCGATTGTCCGGCAAGCCAAGCGAGAATCTGCCCGCAGCCGGGTGCGCGGGCCTTTCCTCCGCACCTGCCGCTCTTTATACAGCCCCGAAAGCGCGGCCCTTCGACCGGCCCGCCAGCCCCGTCCGACCACGATCACACCGAAAGACCGACCTATGCGTTCATTGTTCAGCGGCCTGTTCACGTCCGACATGGCGATCGACCTCGGCACCGCCAACACGCTGGTCTATGTGAAGGGCAAGGGGATCATCCTCAATGAGCCCTCGGTGGTGGCCTATCATGTCAAGGACGGCGTGAAGAAGGTGCTCGCCGTGGGCGAGGACGCCAAGCTGATGCTCGGCCGCACGCCCGGCAGCATCGAGGCGATCCGGCCGATGCGCGAAGGCGTGATCGCCGATTTCGACAGCGCGGAAGAGATGATCAAGCATTTCATCCGCAAGGTGCACAAACGCACCACCTTTTCGAAACCGAAGATCATCGTCTGTGTGCCCCATGGCGCGACTCCGGTGGAAAAACGCGCGATCCGTACCTCGGTGCTGACGGCGGGCGCGCGCAAGGCCGGGCTGATCGCGGAACCGATCGCGGCGGCGATCGGGGCGGGGATGCCGATCACCGATCCGACCGGGTCGATGGTGGTCGATGTCGGCGGCGGCACCACCGAGGTGGCGGTGCTCAGCCTCGGCGATATCGTCTATGCGCGCTCGGTGCGGGTCGGCGGCGACCGGATGGACGAATCGATCGTCAATTACCTCCGCCGCCAGCATAACCTGCTGGTCGGCGAGACCACCGCCGAGCGGATCAAGACCGCCATCGGCACCGCGCGGATGCCCGACGACGGGCGCGGTGTGGCGATGACGATTCGCGGCCGCGATCTGCTCAACGGCGTGCCGAAGGAACTGGAGATCACCCAGGCGCAGATCGCCGAGGCGCTGGCCGAACCGGTGCAGCAGATCTGCGAAGCGGTGATGGTGGCGCTGGAAACCACCCCGCCCGACCTCGCCGCCGACATCGTCGACCGCGGGGTGATGCTCACCGGCGGCGGTGCCCTGCTCGGTGAGCTTGACCTGGCGTTGCGCGAGCAGACCGGGCTGTCGATCTCGGTGGCGGATGAGAGCCTCGACTGCGTTGCGCTCGGCACCGGACGGGCGCTGGAATATGAAAAGCAGCTGCGTCACGTGATCGACTACGACAGCTGAGCGCGGGCCGTGACCGGCTCGCGGACGCGCGGGAGGGCCGATGGCGAAGACCCGGCGGCAATCGGAAGACTTCGTGACCCCCGTCAGGCGGATCCTGGTGGGTTTGCTGGTGTTTGCGCTGTTTGCCCTGTTTCTGTTGTGGCGGATCGACAGCCCCCGGGTAGAACGGTTCCGCGCCCAGGTGGTCGACGCGGTGGTGCCCAACATGGAATGGGCGCTGGTGCCGGTGACCCGGGCGGTGGAGCTGGTGGAGGGCTTCCAGAGCTATGCCCGGCTTGCCGAGCAGAACCAGGAGCTCCGCCGCGAATTGCAGCGGATGAAGGCGTGGAAGGAAGCTGCCGTCCAGCTTGAAGAGGAAAACGCCCGGCTGCTCGATCTCAACAACGTCCGGCTCGATGCCCGGCTCTCCTATGTTACCGGCCGGGTGCTGACCGACAGCGGCTCGCCGTTCCGCCAGTCGGTGCTGCTCAATGTCGGCGCCCGCGACGGGCTGGTCGACGGCTGGGCGGCGATGGACGGTCTCGGGCTGGTGGGGCGGATTTCCGGCGTCGGCCAGCAGACCGCGCGGGTGATCCTGCTGACCGATTCGTCGAGCCGGATTCCGGTCACGGTCCAGCCCTCGGGGCAGAAGGCGCTGCTGTCGGGCGACAACACCGCCCGCCCGCCGCTCGAGTTTCTCGACGACCGCGAGGCGGTGCGCCCGGGCGACAGGGTGGTTTCCTCGGGCGACGGCGGGGTGTTTCCGGCGGGGCTTCTGGTGGGCGCGGTGGTGGCCGGGGCCGACGGACGGCTGCGGGTGCAGCTTGCCGCCGATTACGGGCGGCTCGAGTTTCTGCGGGTGCTGCGCTCGCATCCGGGCGAGGCGGTGACCGAGGCGGGCGGGCTGATCGTGATGCACCCGGCGCTGGCGCCGGTGGCTGACGGGCGTGCGGCGGTGAGGCCGGGGGGAGCGGCCGGGGCCGCAGACCAAACCACAGACCAAACCACAGGCCAAACCGCAGACGAAACCACAGGCCAAACCACAGACGAAACCACAGGCCAAACCACAGGCCAAACCACAGACGAAACCACCAGCGGGCCCGGCGACACGGGAGACGACGAATGATCTCGCCGGTCACCCTTCACCGCTGGGCCTATGCCGCCCTGTTCGGCGTTTTCGCGAGCGCCGTGGTGTTTCTGCGGATCCTGCCCACCGGCGGCAGCGCCGGCGGCTGGCCGCCGCCCGATCTGGTGGTGCTGGCGGGCTTTGCCTGGGTGGTACACCGCCCCGATTTCGTGCCGGTGCTGCTGTTTGCCGCCTTGCTTCTGGTGAGCGAACTGCTGTATCTGCGCCCGCCGGGGGTGGCCTCCGGCCTCGCGGTGCTTGGGCTCGAAGCGCTGCGCGCCCGCGCCGCCGGACTTGGTGAACGCAGCTTTCTGGCCGAGTGGTTCACGGTCGCGGTGGTTCTCGGGCTGATGCTGGTGGCCGAACGGTTGCTGCTTGCGGTATTCTTCGTCGGCCAGCCGCCCTTTGCGCTTTCGGCCATCGGTTTCGTGATCAACGTGGCGGCTTACCCGGCGGTGGCGGCGCTGTCGGTCTGGGGGTTCCGGGTGCACCGGATTGCGCCTGGCAAACATGCAAGCGAGGTGCGGCTGGTATGAGGCTGGTATGAGACGATCGCAGCAGGATAGCGAACGCGCCGCCCGCAGGCTCACCCGCCGGGGTCTGTTGCTCGGCACTGCCGCGCTCGCCTTTTCGGGCGTGCTGGTGGGGCGGATGCGGTTCTTGCAGATCGACCAGGCCGCCGCCTACCGGATGCTTGCCGACCAGAACCGGATCAACATCCGGCTGATCCCCCCCTCGCGCGGGCTGATCTACGACCGCAAGGGCGTGCTGATCGCCGGCAACGAGCAGAATTACCGCATCGTCATGGTGCGCGAGGATGCGGGCGACCCGGAAGCGGTGCTGGCGCGGCTGGCAAAGATCGTGCCGATGAGCCCGGAGGACATTGCCGCCGCGCTGGCCGAAATGCGCAAGGTGAGCCCTTTCGTGGCGGTCACCGTGGCCGACCGGGTGAGCTGGAAGGATGTGGCCGGGGTGGCGGTCAACGCGCCTGCGCTTCCCGGCGTCTATCCGGAGATGGGGCTCAGCCGCAACTATCCGCTGGACGCGGATTTCGCCCATATCGTCGGCTATGTCGGCCCGGTGTCGGACCACGACCTTTCCCGGATCGCCGACCCCGACCCGCTGTTCCAGATCCCGCGCTTCGAGATCGGCAAGTTCGGCGTCGAGGCGCAGCTCGAAGACCGGCTCCGGGGCAAGGCGGGCACCAGCCGGATCGAGGTCAATGCCGCCGGCCGGGTGATGCGCGAGCTTGACCGCGGGGAGGGTACTCCGGGAGCGGATGTGCAGCTTACGGTCAACCATGCGCTTCAGAATTTTGCCCAGGCCCGGCTTGCCGGCGAAAGCGCCGCCGCGGTGGTGCTGAACCCGCGGAACGGCGATCTCCTGGCCATGGCCTCGGCCCCGGCCTTCGACCCCAACAAGTTTGTCCGCGGCATTTCCAGCGCCGATTACCAGGCGCTGCTCGACGACCCCTACCGCCCGCTGCCCGACAAGGCGGCCCAGGGTGTCTACCCGCCGGGCTCCACCTTCAAGATGGTGACCGCGCTGGCGGCGCTGGAGGCGGGGCTGATCACCGTGGACGACACCTTCCGGTGCAATGGCCATGTGGAAGTGTCGGGGCGGCGGTTCCACTGCTGGCGGCGCGGCGGTCATGGCAAGGTCGATCTGGTGCGTTCGCTGCGCGAGAGCTGCGACGTCTATTATTACGAGCTCAGCCAGCTGGTGGGGATCAAGCGGATCTCGGCGATGGCGCGCCGCCTCGGGCTCGGGGTGGCGCATGATCTGCCGCTGCTTTCGGTGGCGGCGGGCCGGGTGCCGACCAAGGCCTGGAAACGCGAGGTGCGCGGCGCCGACTGGGTCATCGGCGACACGCTCAACGCCACCATCGGCCAGGGTTTCGTGCTCGCCTCGCCGTTGCAACTGGCGGTGATGACGGCGCGGATCGGTGCCGGCACCGCGATCGCGCCGCGGCTGGTGCGCGCGGTCGACGGGGTGGAGCAACCGGTGCGCGGGCGCGAAAGTCTCGGGATCGACCCGCGCCACCTCGCCGCTGTCCGCCAGGGGATGTACGAGGTGACCAATCACCAGAGGGGCACCGCGATCTCCTCGCGGGTGGTGGCGGAGGGGCTGCGCATCGCCGGCAAGACCGGCACCAGCCAGGTGCGCAACATCACCGCGGAGGAACGCGCGGCCGGGGTGACCTCCAACGCGGATCTGCCCTGGGAACGGCGCGACCACGCGCTGTTTGTAGGCTATGCGCCGGCAGAGGCCCCCGAAGTCGCCGTGGCGGTGGTGGTGGAACATGGCGGCGGCGGCTCGGCCGTGGCCGCCCCGATCGCCCGCGATCTGCTGCTCGCCGCCTATTACGACGATGTGCCGCCGCTCGAGGCCTATCCGCCGTCGCAGCGCAACACCATCCGCGCCCGGTTTGACGCGCTCGTCCTGCGCCCGCCGCAGGCGCCGTCGCAGGGGAGGAGCCGGGTGTGAGCTTTCTGGAGTACAACCTGAAGTGGACCCCGACGGGCTTGCGGAAGGTGCTTTATGTCAACTGGGCGCTGGTCCTGCTGCTCTCGGCGGTGGCGGGGATCGGCTTCGGCATGCTCTATTCGGTCGCGGGGGGGGATCTGTCGCGCTGGGCCGAACCGCAGATGCAGCGTTTCGCCCTCGGGCTGGGGCTGATGTTTGCCATCGGCTTCGTGCCGGTCTGGTTCTGGCGCAATGTCTCGGGGCTCGCCTTTCTGATCTCGCTTGCGCTGCTGGTCGCGGTGGCCGTCTTCGGCGACGCGCGGATGGGGGCGCAGCGCTGGATCCAGATCGGGCCCTTGCGGCTGCAACCCTCGGAGCTCACCAAGATCACCCTGATCATGGCGCTCGCCGCCTATTACGACTGGCTTGACACGGCAAAGGTCTCGCGGCCCTTCTGGGTGCTCCTGCCACTGGCGATGATCCTGCTTCCCGCCGGTCTTACCCTGATGCAGCCGGACCTTGGCACCGCGCTGCTTCTGGTCGCGGGCGGCGCGGTGGTGATGTTTCTCGCCGGGGTGCACTGGCTTTACTTCCTGGCCGTCGGCGCCGGCGGGGTGGGCGCGGTGGCGGCGGTGTTTGTGTCGCGGGGGCAGCCCTGGCAGCTTCTCAACGACTATCAGTATAGCCGGATCGACACCTTTCTCGACCCGGGCCGCGATCCGCTCGGCGACGGCTACCACATCACCCAGTCGAAGATCGCGCTGGGCTCCGGCGGCTGGACCGGACGCGGTTTCCTGCAAGGCACCCAGTCGCGGCTCAACTTCGTGCCGGAGAAACACACCGACTTCATCTTCACTTCTCTGGCCGAGGAATTCGGTTTTGTCGGCGCGGCATCGCTGCTGGCGCTTTATATGGGCATCATCGTGGTGGCGGTGGCTTCGGCGCTGCGCAACCAGGATCGCTACGCGGCGCTGGTCACCTGGGGGATCGCGGCGACCTTCTTCCTGTTCTTCGCGGTCAACATGTCGATGGTCATGGGGCTTGCGCCGGTGGTTGGGGTGCCACTGCCGCTGGTGAGCTATGGTGGATCGGCGATGCTGGTGCTGATGGTTGGATTTGGACTGGTTCAATCGGCACATATTCACCGGGCACGGTCAAAATGATCGTAAAAGTGCAATTCATCGCCGGGCCGGAGCGGTTCGCAGCCTACCGCGGCCCGCTCGCCCGGGCGCTGGAGGAGGCAGGGATCGCGGCGGATCTCGCCGAGGATCACCCCCCGGGAGAGGTGGATTACATCGTCTGTGCGCCGGTCGAAGGCCTGGTGGATCTGTCGGCCTACAGCCGCGCGCGGGCGGCACTCGGGCTCTGGGCCGGGGTCGAGACGATCATCTCCAACCCGACGCTCACCATGCCCTTTGCCCGGATGGTCGACGACGGGCTGACCCGCGGCATGGTCGAATGGGTCACCGGCCACGTGCTGCGCCACCATCTCGGGATGGATGCCCATATCTGTCGCAAGCGCCCGCATTGGGCACCCGAGGCGCCGCCGCTCGCCGCCGAGCGCCGGGTGACGATCCTCGGCCTTGGCGTGCTTGGCGCGGCTTGTGCCAGGGCGCTGGCGGGGCTCGGCTTCGATGTGGCCGGCTGGTCGCGGCGGCAGAAGGCGCTGGAAGGCGTGGCCTGTTTCGCGGGCGCGGAGGGGCTCGATGCAGCCCTCGCCCGCGCCGATATTCTGGTGCTGCTGCTGCCCGCCACCCCGGCCACCGAAAGCCTCCTCGACGCGCGGGCGCTTGCGCGGATGCCTAAAGGCGCGGTGGTGCTGAACCCCGGCCGCGGCGCGCTGATCGACGACGCGGCGCTGCTGGCGGCGCTCGATGCCGGGCATATTGCCCATGCCACGCTCGACGCCTTCCGGGTCGAACCGCTGCCCGAAACCGACCCCTACTGGACCCACCCGAAGGTGACCGTCACCCCGCATATCGCCTCCGAAACCCGGGTGGCGACGGCGGTGAAGGTGATCGCGGAGAACATCCGCCGCGGCGAGGCGGGGGAGCCACTGCTGCATCTGGTGGACCGCGACGCGGGATATTGAGGGGTTTCGCCCGCTGGCGCGGGCGACCGCCCGGGGGCGCTGCCCCCGGACCCCCGGAGTATCTGAGCCAGGAAAAGGGAGGGCGGGGTCCGGTCAGTCCTGCGGCAGGCCGAGCACGCCGTCGCAGACCGATTTGTCGTTGCGGTAGAGCGGGTCGTGGAACAGGGCGTCTGCCTGGTTGCCGGGGCCGAAAGCATCAAGATAGGCGCGGGTGAGATCGCCCGCGGCCGCGTCTGCGGCGCGCACGCCCGGGGAGGCGGGGGGCAGGGTAAAGAAGGCTTCGAGCACCCATTCGAGCGGGCCTGTTGCCGGATCGTCCGGCGCCCAGGCGGGGTTTGAGCGCAGGGCGCGATGGCGGTGGTAGAGCGCCGCGAGGAAGGAGCGGCAACGGGCTTCGGTCGCCAGCGGGTCGAGCGTGGCCATTTCCGGGGTGAGAGGGGCAAGCGCGTCCGGGGGAGCGTCGAAGGCGACGTCTTTCGGGGCCGAACCGCCCGCCGGGGCGCTCGTGAGGAACGCGCATGCAAGGGCCGCCAGGGCGGCGCGGGCCGGGTTGCGGGCGCTCAACTTGTGCACCGGGGGCTCCATGACACGAGATCTGGCCGCGCCCCCGCGGTCGGTGTCGGATGGAAGGCTCATATGCGAAGGATGCGGCAAGTGCCGGCCAGTGACAACGGGGGGACGTGCGAAACCTGTGTACAAGTCGGGTTTTCTGGATTTGGCGGCCTGGGGGCCTGCCGGGCGCGACCGAAAACCCGTCTGGCCGGCCTGCTTCCCGAAACCGGCGGGGCAGGGCGGCGAGGTCCGGCTGGTGCGGGCTCCTGCGGGGCGGGGCGCGTCCGCGGCAAGCGGCGGAATGCGGCCATGGGCCGGGCAAGGGTTCGTCGCCACGCGGGAAAGGGCGCAGGCAGGCGGGGTTTCGGTTGTCAGAGGGGCAAGCTCCGCTCCTGTGCCGGGGTCCAGCCGGGCGACCAGCGGTTCACCCGGCGGTCTGGCCGCTTTTGCCACCTGGCGCGGCGAAGCTGGTCTTCTGTCGGTTCTCCGCGCAACCAGCCGAGCGCATCGGGAAGGGGCGCTCCCGTCTCGCCCCGCCGCCAATGGGCCGTCCAGGCCAGCCCCGCCGCCAGCGCCGCAAGGTCTGGCGGGGCGCCCTCGGCGGATGCGGCCGCGAAAAGGGCAGACGGGTCGGGTGGCGGCAAGGCGGGCGCCCGGCCGATGCCGTAGGCGGAGAACAGATCTTCGATCAGGCCGGGCATGGCCCGCAGCGCGGGGTGGTCGCCCGCGACGGCCCCGGCGGCGGCAAGTTGGGCGGCCAGCACCTCCGACCAGCAGGCGACATGCGGCCATTGCCCTCTGACCTTTGTCACATGGCGGTCGGACACCAGAAACACCGGGTCGCGGCGCGCCACCTGCTGCATCGACGCGAATTCGACATAGGTCCTGGCCTTTTCGAAATCCTGTTCGGTCGGGCCGGGGCCGGTCTGACGTTTGACTTCGAAGGCCATGATCCCGTCCGCATCGCCCTTGCGCCAATACAGCACGATGTCGGCGATCACGAAATCGCGCCCATGAAAGCCGGCGCGGTGCGGCGGGACGGTTTCCTCGTGCAGATAGGCGATGCGCACCTGATCGGGTTCGACCGGATCGAATGCAAGCGCCCGCGAGAGGGCCGGGAACCAGACGCGCGCGGGCAAGGCCGCGAAGGGCTGGAACAGGACGACGGTCTGGTGGTCTTCCGAGCGCGGCCGCCAGATGCCTCTGGCCCCGCCCATGGTATGGTCGGCCCAGACCCGCCGCAGTGCGAAATACGGCTGCGATTGCCGGCCTGCGGGCCAGGCCGGGATGGCTTGCCACCAGACTTTCGGCTCCGGGAGGTCGATCCGTGCCATCACCCCAGGCTCATGCTGGCCGCGCTTTCCGGCAGTTCTTCGTCGAAGCAGCGCTGGTAGAATTCGGCCACGGTCTGGCGTTCGAGCTCGTCGCATTTGTTGAGGAAGGTGAGCCGGAAGGCATAGCCGACGGAGCGGAAGATTTCGGTGTTCCAGGCCCAGTTGATCACCGTGCGCGGGCTCATCACCGTCGAGAGGTCGCCGTTCATGAAGGCGGTGCGGGTGAGATCGGCGACCGACACCATCTGGCTCACCTGGCGCCGCCCGGCCTCGGTGTTGAAATGCGGCGCCTTGGCCAGCACGATCGACACTTCCGCGTCGTGGCTGAGGTAGTTCAGCGTCGCCACCAGCGACCAGCGGTCCATCTGCGCCTGGTTGATCTGCTGCACCCCGTGGTAGAGCCCGGTGGTGTCGCCCAGACCCACCGTGTTGGCGGTGGAAAACAGGCGGAAATATTTGTGCGGGGTGATGATCTCGTTCTGGTCCAGCAGGGTCAGCTTGCCGTCATGCTCCAGCACCCGCTGGATCACGAACATCACGTCCGCCCGGCCGGCGTCGTATTCGTCGAACACGATGGCGACCGGGTTGCGCAGCGCCCAGGGCAGGATGCCCTCGTGAAACTCGGTCACCTGCTTGCCGTCGCGCAGCTTGATCGCGTCCTTGCCGATGAGGTCGATGCGCGAGATGTGGCTGTCGAGGTTGACGCGGACGGCGGGCCAGTTGAGCCGGGCGGCGACCTGTTCGATATGGGTCGACTTGCCGGTGCCGTGATAGCCCTGGATCATCACCCGGCGGTTGTGGGCGAAGCCGGCGAGGATGGCGAGGGTGGTGTCGGGGTCGAACTTGTAGGTCGGGTCGAGCTCCGGCACCCGGTCGCCCGGCTCCTCGAAGCCCTTGACCATCATGCCGGTGTCGATGCCGAAAGCCTCGCGGACCGAGATGTCTTCGGTCGGTTTCATGCCCTTGTCCATTGGTAATCCCTTCGTCCCGCGCTTGCCTTTCACCTGTTGGTGCCCCAATCCCGGAGGCGGTGCAAGGGGGCGGGGACCATGCAGGGGGGGCCGGATCGGTGCCGCCCCGGAGGCCGGCCGGCAGGGCACGACATGTCTGGAAATCCGCTTCCGGTTTGCTCATATAAAGCGTCATGCGAAAACCTGACTCACCTGACGCTGCCTGAAATCATAGGTTTCAACGCGTTAGGTGATGCTCTTTGTGTCAGGTATTTCGTCAAACGCCATAGGCTGCGGAAGAGGAGCCCCGAGATGCTCAAGCTGTTTCGCGAACTCTATTACGGCAACACCCGGCGGGCGTATCGCTTCCGCTATGGGGTGCTGGCTTTCGATATCATCACCATCGCCTTCGTGGTGGTGACGTCGTTCTTCGAGCACACCCGACCGGTGGAGATCGCCGACGCGGTGTTCGGGGTGCTGATCCTTGCCGATTTCATCATCCGCCTCGCGATCGAGCGCAACAAGGCCCGCTATTTCACCCGCCTCACCACATGGGCCGATATCGTTGCGATGGTGTCCTTTCTTGCCCCGGTCACGGGCGAGGGATTCGGCTTCCTGCGGGTGCTGCGCACCCTGAGGCTGCTGCACACTTACCAGATCACCCTCCGCCTGAAGCAGGACTTCCGGTATTTCCGCGAGCACGAGGACGTGATTCTCGCGACGATCAACCTCGTGGTCTTCCTGTTCGTGATGACCGGGCTGATCTACGCCACGCAATTCGGCCATAACGACGACATCAGGAATTACGCCGACGCGCTCTATTTCACCGTCACCACCCTGACCACCACCGGCTTTGGTGACATCACGCTGCAGGGCACCTCCGGGCGGCTGATCTCGGTGCTGGTGATGATCGTCGGCATCACGCTGTTTCTGCAACTGGCGACGGCGCTGTTCCGCCCCTCGAAGGTGAAATACACCTGTCAGACCTGCGGGTTGTCGCGCCATGACAGTGATGCGGTGCATTGCAAGCATTGCGGCGCGGTGGTGAAGATCGACACCGAGGGCGTCTGAGAGAGGAGGCTGAGAGGCTGGCGCCGGGCGCCCTGGCGGGTGCTGTGTCGTGAGTATTTGTACCAGGAAAAGAGGGGCGCCCGGGGCGGTTCCGGGCGTTGGGCTATCTCGGCGCGTTCATGCCGTTTTCCTGGGTCAAATACTCGACGGCACGGGGTTTGCGGCCGGGTGAGGCTTTTGGGCGGTGGCGCGCCGGGAACCGTTGCGGCCCCCGGTGTCACTTGAAGTTGCGGCTGTCCTTGATCTGATCCCAGGCCCAGACCACTTCCTGCAATTGTTCTTCCTGGCTCCGGTCGCCGCCGTTCATGTCGGGGTGCAGCACCTTGATCAGCGCCTTGTAGGCCCTGCGCACCTCGGCCTTGGTCCAGTCGTCTTTTGCTTCGAGGATCTCGATGGCGCGCCGTTCGGTGGGCGGCAGTTTCTTCGAGCCGGTGACAGCGCGGCCGGGGTTCCGGGTGGCGTTTTCGCCCAGCACCTGGTGCGGATCGTCGACGCCGAGCCGGCTCCAGGCGCGTTGTTCGGCGGATTTGCGGAAAGGTTTGGTCTCGCGTTCCCAGACCCGGTCTTTCTGTGCCTGCGCTTCGATCGCCTCTTCACTGCTGGTATCGAAAAAGTTCCACTTCAGGTTGTATTCGCGGACATGTTCCTTGCAGAACCACTTGTACTCGTCGAGTTCGTCGGGGCTTTTGGGGGCGCGGTATTGCCCGATCTCGGTGCATCCGGGATGCTCGCATTGCCGCTGCGACGTCTCGAACGCCCCCGACATGCCGCGCCTGCCTCGGGTCTTTTTTTTCTTCGAGGCCGACACGGAAATGTCGAAGCCAAAGGGGTCGGGCTTGTCCATGCTCTCACTCTTCTCGACTCGGACGCAGGAGTTTAATTCATCTGGCGAATCTTTGAAGAGGGGGGAGGCGAAAAATGGGCCTTGACGCTGAAATCCGCGTAAGACTGGAGGCGGCTTTCGCGCCGACCGTCCTCGAGGTGATCGACGAGAGCCACCATCATGCGGGTCATGCGGGCCACAGCGGGTCGGGCAACAGCCATTTCCGGGTGCGGATCGCGGCGCCGGGGTTTGCCGGGATGAGCCGGATCGCGCGCCACCGCGCGGTGCAGGAGGCGCTGGGCGACGGGATCATGTCACGGATTCACGCCCTGGCGCTGGAGATTTCGGACTGAGGCCCGGATGTGAGCCTGTCGCGCGCAAATCGGCCCCGGTTTTGCGCATTCGACATGCGAAACAAAGCGACAGAGCACGCCGGGCAAATGCGGATGCGTGCGGCTCGCGCTAGCCGGTCGTGCCGGTCTGGTCGCGGTGGGCGCCCGGTGCCTTGATCGGCGCATCGGGGGGTTCCTGGGCCTCTCCGGCGGAGGGCAGGCGGGGGGCGCGGGCGGCGGCGATTTCGTGCTCGATCATCCTGTCGAGCGTGTTGTGGCCTGGGTGTGCGGCAGGTTCGGAGGGGGCCGGGGTCTTGACCCTGACTTCGGGTTCAGGGCGGGTCGTCTCCTCTGCCGCGACCGGGCGGCGGAACACCAGCATGTTCTGGTCCACCGTGGTGCGTTTGGCGAGCCCATGGCGCTCTTCGGCCGGCAACGTTTCGCTGCGCTGGAACTCCCACCCCTCGGCGGCCAGGGCATTGATCGCGGTTTCGAGGGCGAGGGCGAAACGGTCGGCGGGGGTTTTCACGCCCCGGGCCTTTCGGCCGCGGGTCGGCGCGGGCACCACCTTGTATTCATAGCTCATTCGGCTGGTCCTTCGAATTGCATAAATTGAACCTTACTCCATGGCGAAGGCGCTGTCCAAACCCGATCCGAATAGTGCTGCGGGCTGTGGCTGAAATGCGCGTGTTGGCGGGTGAGGGCGTGGCCGCGCGGCCTTTGGGTATCGGGGTAATTTTTTGTATAAATTATTGAAATATAATGTGAAAACAGCGCTTCCATTAGTCCGGTATTCCGGACTAATGGAATGGCGCGCCGTGGTGTGACAGCGCCCGAGTTTCGCGGCGCACAGTGTTCTGCCGGTGTCGCGAGCCCGTTTCCGGGGAGTCTCGTGGTTTCAGGATTCAGGCTGTCTTGCAGGCGCGATGCCCCCGGCCCGTCTCACCCCGGCGGCGGCATCCCGCCCAAACGGTCGAAATGCAGCGCCTCGTCGTCGTTGCGGAAGAACGGCACGGTTTCGGGGGGCGAGAGGTCGGGGAGGCGTCCGGCGACCTCGGCCAGCACCACCTGGGTGATGAACGGCAGATCGTAACGCGTTGCGTCGCGGACCGGCACCCAGTGGAGATGCGACAGTTCGTCGGAAGCGCGCGAAAAATCGTCCGGGTCGCCGGCGAGCCGGGCGGCATCGACCAGCAGGAAGCGGGCGTCGAACCGGCGCGGACGGCCCACCGGGGTTCTGGCGCGGAACACGAAGGCGAAGCCGGCGGCCGAGGGCACATGGCCGGTGGCGGCGAAATCCACCCAGTCGGGGGGCACCTCGCCCGGCCAGTCGCCGGGCGTGCCGAGCACCAGCCCGGCCTCCTCCCAGAGCTCGCGGATCGCGCAGGCGAGCAGCGCGGGGCCGGTCCCGGCGGCAGACGCCTCGGCAAGATGGCTGGCGAGCGGTTCGGCGGCGGCGCCGGTGACGGTGACATCGGCATCCGCCGCGTCGAGTGCGCCGCCGGGGAAGACGAACTTGTTGGGCATGAAGGCCGCCGACGCGCCGCGCTGCCCCATCAGCACCCGCGGCTCGGCCCCGCCCGGATCGCGCAGCACGATCAGCGTTGCCGCATCGCGCATCCGCACCTCTTCACCGCTCATGTCGCCTCCTTCGCTTTGCCATTCCGGCTTTCCCTGCGGCCGGATACCGCCGGTCGGCCGAAAAAACACCATCCCCGGCGACGGAACCGCCGGGCGCTTGCGTTTCAGAGATACGACACCGGGGCGGTGGGGTCAAAGAAACCGCAGAGGCCGCCCCCGGACCACTCTGAGCGAAAAGGAAAATGACATGAAAAACGTTATCGGATCTGCTGCCCTCGGTCTTGCCGCCGGCGCCGTGATGCTCACCGTTTCCGCGCCCGCGATGGGGTTTGGCGGCAAGGGGCCCATGGGGCGACCGGGCGGCATGGGGTTTGCGGGGCCGTTGGGGGGCGTGTTCGAGGTGCAGTTCGGCGATCTTGACGCCGACGGCGATGGCCGGATCACCGAGGCCGAATTGCTCGCCCGCGCCGAGGCCCGGGTGGCCGGGATGGTGGCCGAGGTCGATACCGATGGCGACGGCCGCGTGAGCGCGGAAGAACTCGCCGCCGCTTTCAAAGACCGCGGCCGGCACCGTTTTGGCCGGGGCTGGCAGGGCGAACATGCCGATCCGGCCGCCATCGCGGCGAAGCGGGCCGGGCGGATGATCTCGGCGCGCGATACCAACGGTGATGGCGTGCTGTCGGGCGATGAGCTGGTGCCGGCGGAGGGTGTCGCGGCGCTGATCGACCGTTTCGATACCGATGATGACAACGCCTGGTCGGAGGGGGAGTTCGACAGGGCCGTGGCCCACAGGGGGCACGGGGGGCATGGCGGCTGGAAAGGCCACAAAGGCTGTGACGGCGACGGTCATGACGGCTCCGGCCGCCACCGCTGAAACCGGCCCGGGCGGGGCCTCCACTTTCGAAACGCGCCCGGGCATTTCCTGCCGTCCGGTTGCGGCGGCGCACAGTCGAGGGTAACCGAAGACGATGGCCATGGCAGTCGACCCGGATCCGGACCCGCCCGAAGAGGCCTTGCTGATCGCCTATGGCAAGGGCGACCGCGAGGCGGCGGCACTGCTGACGGCGCGGCTGGCGCCGCGGGTCATGGCGCTGGCGGCGCGTCTTCTGGGTGACAGGGCCGAGGCCGAGGACGTGACCCAGGAGACGATGCTGCGGCTGTGGAAAGCCGCGCCGAAATGGCGTCCGGGCGAAGCCAGGGTGAGCACATGGGCGTATCATGTGGGGCACAACCTCTGCATCGACCGTCTGCGCAAACGCCGCCCGGTCGATCTCGACGCGATCCCGGAGCCGCCGTCCGGCGCGCCTTCCGCGGTGGCGACCCTGCTGGAGGCCGACCGGGCGCGGGCGCTGGAGCGGGCGCTGGCCCGGCTGCCGGAACGCCAGCGGGCCGCGGTGACCCTGCGGCATCTCGAGGGGCTGACGAATCCGGAGATCGCCGAGGTGCTGGAAATCAGCGTCGAGGCGGTGGAAAGCCTGACCGCCCGGGGCAAACGGGCGCTGGTGGCCCTTCTGGCCGGCCGGCGCGAGGAGTTGGGATATGGCGAAGACTGAGACCGAGATTACGGACGAAACGCTCGAGGCGTTTTTTGCCGCCGGGCGAGCCCGGCCGCCGGAACCCGGGGCCGGGGTGATGGCCCGGATCGTGGCCGACGCCGAGGCGGAGCTCGACGCGCGCATGCCAAACCCCGTCCGTCCCCGGCCGGCCCCCCGGAGCCCGGGGGTCTGGACCCGTCTTCTGGACGGGATCGGCGGCTGGCCGGCGCTGGCAAGCCTTGGCGCGGCCGCGGTCGCCGGGGTCTGGATCGGCTTTGCCGCACCCGACCGGATCAACACTCTCGCGGGCGGGCGTCTGTTGCCCGGACTTTCCGTGAGCGACACGGGTTATGAGCTCGAGGACCTGTTGCCAGGCTATTCGGGCTTCGAGGGCCTCGCCGAGGAGAGCACAGGATGACCGGGACCACCACCAGACCGAACGCGCCGCGACCCGCCCGTCAAACCGCCCGGCGCTGGCCGAAACGGCTGTTTGCACTATCGCTCACCCTCAACATGTTGGTGCTGGCGATGGTGGCGGGCGCATTCTTGCGCGGTGGCCACGACCATCGCCACATGGGATCCTCCGACCGCAGACTGCTGCGCGACGGCGGGCTGGGGCCCTTCTTCGACGCGCTGCCGCCTGCGGCGCGCCGGGACATGGCCGAGGCGTTTCGTGCCTCCGGCCAGGGCAGGGGGCCGGACAGGGCGGCGCTGGCTGCCGATCTGCGTGCTTTCGTGGCGGCGGTGCGGGCCGAGCCTTTCGATCCCACCGCTGCGGCCGAGGTGCTGGCGGCACAGACTGCGCGGGTTCAGACGCGCGTCACTGCGGGTCAGGCGATCCTGGTCGACCAGATCGCCGCGATGAGCGCCGGCGACCGGGCCGCCTTTGCCGACCGGCTGGAACGGTGCTTTCCCGGTGCCGTGACCCGTTCACCGGGCGGTCGCGGTCCGGAAGCGGGCAGGGAAGACGCTGACCCCTGACCCCGCCAGGCGGTGCAGGGCCTCTTCCGGCCCCGCAGAAGGGCGTGGCGGATGGCACCGCGCCGTGGCTCCGGGGGAGATCCGGAGTTTGCCCGGGACAGGAACGGCAAGCGGACGGCAGCAAACGGGCGCCGCCCGGCAGTTTCGGCAATTGACAGCTGCCCCCGCCCTGAGCTACGGCCATACTCACATGGGGCGCGCACCGCTGGCGCGGCTGTTTTGCCCCGGGAGGTGGTCCGGCAAACGATCCGGCAAAAAGGTCCGGGAGACGACATGAGCGGCGATATTCTGCGGGCTTTTGAAGATCGTTTCGATCCGGCCCGGGTTCCGGCGGATGCGTTTTACGATGACAGCGACATCATCCTGTTTGCGCATATTCCGAAGACGGCCGGCATGTCCGTCGGCAAGGCGCTGCAAGAGGCTTTTGATGTGGTTCACTCCGTGGGTTGGGAGAACGTGCATCAGTCTTTCCGCAGCAAATCCCGCCAGGCGCTGTATGCACGCAGCAACCGCAAATGCCGTCAGGTGCTGATCGGGCATTTCGGCTGGGGCGAAATCCAGGTCTGGCGCAATCAGGAATTGCCGATCAAGTCCGCCACCGTCATCCGCGATCCCTTGGCGCGGTTCCTGTCGAACTACAATTACAATTGCTCGCCCAAACATCCGGACAACGAGAGCTTCAACGCGCGTTTCCCCACGATCGAGGATTATGCGCGCGATCTGCAGATCGACTACCAGACGCATCTCCTCATCGGGTTGTTCTATGACTTCGATCATGCGCTGGAACTGCTGACGAAATACTATTCCTTCATCGGCACGACAGAGCATCTGGGCGCAAGCCTGGAACACTTCCGGATCTCGCACGGGCTGAAGGGTCCGCTGCACGAACACCATGAAAACGCTGGCACAATTCCCGCTCCCGCCGCCGCGGATGTGCCGCCGCATGTGCGTGAGATGGTCGAGGAAAAGAGCCGGAACGACATGCGCCTGCATGCGCTGGTGAGTGGATTTTACGGCGGTCCCTCCGCGTAGAGAGGGCAATGAGGCGAAGCCGCCGTTGCGCTGCTTTCGGGGGCGGGTGACGCCCAATGGGGTTTGCCGCCGCATGGCGCGACATGCCGGTTTGTTGCGGCATGTCGGAAGGCGCAAGACCGGTGTCCACTTTTGCGCGACATGCCGGTTTGTTGCGGCATGTCGGAAAGCGCAAGACCGGTGTCCACTTTTGCGCGACATGCCGGTTTGTTGCGGCATGTCGGAAAGCGCAAAACCGGTGTCCACTTTTGCGCGACATGCCTTGGATCCGCGCGCCGGGTCAGGCGGCGGCACTGCCGGCGAAACGCACCATGTTGCGGCCGTGGGTTTTCGAGGCATAAAGTGCCCGGTCGGCCGCTTCGATCAGACCCGGAAGGTCATGTGTCTCGTTCGGCGCGCCGGTGCAGACCGTGACCCCGATCGAAACGGTGACCGGCAATTCGCGCCCATGCGCCGTGCGCATCGGCGCCCCGCCGATGACCTGCCGCAACCGTTCGGCGGCCTGAGAGGCGGCGTCGTAACCCGTCGCCGGCATGGCGATCAGGAATTCCTCGCCACCGTGGCGCACCAGCATGTCCACCTCGCGCACATTCGCCTGCAACCGCCGCGCGGTCTCGATCAGCACTTCATCGCCGGCGATATGGCCGTAGCTGTCGTTTACCCGCTTGAACCGGTCGAGGTCGAGCAGCATCAGGGCAAAGGGCTGGCCGGTCTGGCAGGCCTGGGCGATTACCCGGCGCATGTAGGTCTCGGCATAGCGGCGGTTGTAAAGCCCGGTGAGCGGGTCGAGCACCGCCAGGCTGAGGCGCGCATCGACCGAATCGCGCAGCGCGTCCACTTCGCGTTTGCGCGCGATCAGCGGTGTCAGCCGGACCGCGATTTCTTCGGGGTCAAAGCCGCCCTGGGTGACCGCGTTGGCGCCGATGTCGAGGGCGGAGGGCATTGTGTCGGGATTGGCCGCGCTGTCGTGGATCACGATCACCGCGTGCCGGGTGGCGGGACGCGAGCGCAGCTCGCTCACCAGCATCAGCCCGTCGCGGTCGTGCGCGAGCCCGGCGCCGATGACGAAAGCGTCGGGCGCGTCGCCCTCGGCCCAGCGGTCGAGCGCGCCGTTGCGGTCGATCACCAGCACCCGCGCGTCAAGCCGCTCCGCCAGCGCGCCGCGCCATGCGAGCCCTTCGGCGGGGTCCGGCGCGATCACCGCCACGCGCGGCATTCGCCCGGGGTCGGGCAGAATCTCGGTGAAGCCCAGCTCTCTGGCGGTATCCTGCCGCCGGGTCAGTTCCTCGTGCATCACCCGCATCCGCATCTGGTGACGCACCAGGGCGAGCAGGGTAACCTCATCGAAGGGCTTTTCGAGATAAACGTCGGCGCCGGCCGCCAGTGCCTCAAGCCGCTGGGCACGGCCGGGCACCGCATCGGTCACGATCACCGGCAGTTCGGTCATTCCGGCCTCGCCTCTTGCCGCGCGCAGCCAGTCCAGCCCCTGCGCCGCCTGTCCGGGCAGGCGGGCATCGAGAATGACCATGTCGGGCCGTTGCCTGGCGACACAGTCCGCCATTTCCTCGCAGCTGGCGGCCTGGAGAATGACATAGCGCGCCGCTTCGAGCTTCGCCTTCAGGATCACCCTGTTGGCGGCGGAACTGTCTGCGATGAGGATGCGGCCAACCATATAGATGCGCTTCGCTCTGTTGATTTGCGGTCGTTTGGTTAATGTTGCCCGAGAATCGTTAACAAAGGGTTTCCGGGCCCGGGGAAAACCGCACCATGAAGCAGGAAATTGCCGAAACCGTGGGCTTGCAGGCGCTTGCCTGGCTGGCCGGGAACGACGAGATTTTCCCTGTTTTTCTAAGGGCTTCCGGCGCGTCAACGGAAGATCTGAAGGCTCAGGCGGGGGAGCCGGCGTTTCTCGGCGCCGTGCTCGATTTTCTCCTGATGGACGACAGATGGGTTACCGGGTTCTGCGATGCGGCAGGGCTCGCCTATGACATCCCGATGCGCGCGCGCCACGCGCTGCCCGGCGGTGGAGAGGTGAACTGGACATGAAGACGCTGCGCGCCGATGCCATCCTG
This sequence comes from Rhodobacterales bacterium, assembly GCA_002746935.1. GTDB lineage: Bacteria > Pseudomonadota > Alphaproteobacteria > Rhodobacterales > Rhodobacteraceae > Sinisalibacter. The sequence goes on along the minus strand of PDRW01000034.1, from coordinate 50,567 downwards.
TTTGACAAGGACGGCACGCTTTTTGATTTCAACGCCACCTGGGTCGCCTGGGTCGAGACCATGCTGGCGCATTGGTCGGGGGGTGACGCGGGTCTCGCGGAGGCGCTTGCGGGCGTGCTCGGCTTCGATCGGCGGGCCCACAGGTTCTGCGCTGACTCACTGGTGATCGCGGGCACACCTGAGGAGGTGGCGGGCAGCGTGGCTCCGGTGCTGGGGCTGACCGCGCAGGAGTTGATCGGGCGGCTGAACGCCGAGGCCGCCCGCGCGCCGATGGCGGAGGCGGTGCCGCTTGTGCCTTTGCTCGACCGCCTCCGGGCGATGGGGCTGCGGCTTGGCGTTGCCACCAATGACGCCGAGGCCCCGGCGCGCGCTCATCTCTCCGCCGCCGGCGTCGGCACCATGTTCGACTTCATTGCAGGTTCCGACAGCGGTTACGGCGGCAAGCCGGCGCCGGGGCAGTTGTTCGCCTTCGCGCGGGCGGTCGGCGTCGCCCCGGAGCGGGTCGCGATGGTGGGCGACAGTCTCCATGACCTCCGCGCGGGCCGGGCAGCGGGGATGCGCTGCGTCGGCGTGCTGACCGGGCTTGCGGGGGCCGAAACTCTCGCGCCGCTGGCGGATGCGGTGCTGCGCGACATTGGCGAACTGCCGGACTGGCTGTCAGGGCGTTGTGAGGGCTTGTGATGCAGCGGGCTTGCCTTCGTTTGGAAAAGCACTGGCAATCAATGTGGTAAAACTGAAAGTTAAAGTAAGAATTCAGATCTTCCGCAGTTTTGAAGCCAACCGCTAACCACGGTGTCAGAAACCGCAATCCGCCGGCCGGGCTTACGCTCCTGTTAACACTTCTGTCCTAGGGTGATCCTGTTTTGGGTATCCGGGGTGCGTATCATGCATGGGCTCGTCAACCGATCGTTCGAAAGCTTTCTGGAGGTTACCTATGGCGCGCCGCTCTGGGCGGCGGTGGTGGAAGATCTGGACACAGGGTTCGACAGTTTCGAAGCGGTGCTCCACTATGATGACGCGCTGTCTTACCAGATGCTTGAAAGCGCCTCCGCGCGGCTTGGCAAACCGCCCGACATGCTGCTCGAGGATTTCGGCACATTCCTTGTCGCCAGCCCCACCGCGGAGCGGATCCGCCGCCTGTTGCGTTTCGGGGGCGTGGACTACGAGGATTTTCTTGCTTCTCTGGAAGATCTGCGCGGCCGTGCCCGCCTTGCGGTGCCCGATCTCGATCTGCCGCAGATCGAGGTCGGCGAGCAGGGCGGGGGCACCTACCGGCTCGCCTGCCACTCGCCGCACAAGGGGTTCGGCCATGTCTACCTTGGCCTGCTGAGGGCGCTCGCGGACGATTACGGCGCATTGGTGCTGATCGACTACGAGGGCGAATCCGGCGGGGCGGAGATCCTGACCATCCAGCTGGCTGACGCGGAATTTGCCGAGGGGCGCGAGTTTGACCTTGCCGCGCCGGTCGCGGAAAGGGCGGTGGAATGAAACTGGTTTCCTTCGCCCCCGACGGGCTCGACGTTCTGATGCCGATGCATGTTCTGGTCGCGCCGGACGGTACAATGCTCCATGCCGGGCCGACGCTGGCCAAGGTCTGCCCCGGAAGGGTTCTGGCCGGGGCCGGGTTCCACGAATTGTTTGAACTGCGCAGGCCGGCCGGGGCCGACATCAACGCGGCTTGCGAGGCCTCCGGCACCAGGATTTCTCTGCGTCTGCGCGATGCCGCCCGCACCCCGCTCACCGCGACCGCGATCTGCCTTGCAGGCGGCGAGGGGGTGTTGCTGAATCTCTCCTTTGGAATTGCCGTGGTGGAGGCGGTCGCGCGGTTCGGCCTTGCCGGCTCCGATTTCGCCGCCACCGACCTGACGCTCGAACTGCTCTATCTCGTCGAGGCCAATGCCGCGGCGATGGAGGAGGCGAGCAAGACCGCGGGGCGGCTTGCGGGGGCCAGGGCGGTGGCGCAGGCCGAGGCGCTGACCGACACGCTCACCGGCCTCTATAACCGCCGCGCGCTCGACCAGGCGCTCGCGCGGATTGTGTCCCGGGGCACCCCGTTTACGCTGATGCATGTCGATCTCGACTTCTTCAAGGCGGTAAACGATACGCTGGGTCACGCGGCAGGCGATCTCGTGCTGGAGAGCGTGGCCCGGGTCCTCAACGAACTCACCCGTGCGGAAGATGTTGTCGCGCGGGTCGGGGGCGATGAATTCGTCATTGTTTTCAAAAACATGATGGATGCGGAACAGCTGGGTGCCCTGGCCGGGCGGGTGATCGAACGGCTTGAGGAACCGGTGCCCTGCGGCGACGGCGAGGCCCGCATTTCCGCCTCCATTGGCATTGCGCCCTCCTCGCTCTACGCCCGCCCCGATCCCGAACGGATGCAGCGCGATGCCGACGCCGCGCTCTATGAGTCGAAACGGCGTGGCCGGGCGTGCTACACCCTCGTGCAACATGGCGTGCCGGCCGAGGTGGTGCGATGAGCATCGGGGCAGGCCTGCGGGAGCGGTCCCGGTTGCCAGCCGGGCAAGGGAGTGTTGCCGGGGCACGGGCGATACCGGGACCGCTGCCGCTCTGACGCTGCTGCTGTGGTGGGTCGCGTGCCTGAAACGCCTGAAATGCTTCAGGGCTGGACAGGCGGCGGGGCGGTGGTCTAGGTGGTTTACCTGTGCCCGCCCCGCCGTGCCGTCCGGGCGGATGGCGCAAGACAAAGCGGCGCACAGCCCGCCGGTCAACTCAGCAGGCCCGCCCCGTGATTCCTTCCGCAACCGGATCCACACTCAACCCCACAGCCAATCCCACAACCGGGCCCGAAGCGCTCCTTCGCCGGATGTTCGCGGCGGCCGTCTTGGCGGCGCGGCCCGAAACCTGCGTCCCCCCCTGCCTGCCGGAGTCCCCGAAGACCGGCCGTTTGGTGGTGATCGGCGCAGGCAAGGCGTCGGCTGCGATGGCCCGCGCGGCGGAGTTGCACTACCAACGCCCGCTCGAGGGGATCGTGGTGACACGCTACGGCCACGCGGTGGACTGCGAGGGGATCGAAATTGTCGAGGCGGCGCATCCGGTGCCCGACGCCGCCGGGCGCGATGCGGCGCGGCGCATTCTCTCGTTTGCCGAAGAGCTTCGGGAGGGCGACACGGCGTTGTGCCTGATCTCCGGTGGTGGTTCGGCGCTGCTGTCCCTGCCGGCCAAGGGCATCGCGTTCGACGAAAAGGCCAGGATCAACCGCGCGCTGTTGAAAAGCGGTGCGACCATTGGCGAGATGAATACCCTGCGCCGGCATCTGTCGGCGGTGAAGGGCGGACGTCTCGCGGTTGCCTGCCATCCGGCCCGGGTGGTCACCCTGCTCATTTCCGACGTGCCGGGCGACGATCCGGGCGTGATCGCCTCCGGGCCGACGATGCCCGACCCGGCCACCTGTACCGATGCGCTCGCGGTGCTGGACCGCTACCGCATGCGCGTGTCGCAGCCGATCCGCGAGGGGTTGGAGAGCGGGGCGTTCGAAAGCGTCAAACCGGGCGATCCGCGGCTTGCGGGCACCGAGACCCATCTTGTCGCCACCCCTCAGGCGTCGCTCGAAGCGGCGGCGGCGGTGGCGCGCGCGGCGGGCTATCCGGCCCATATCCTCGGCGATGCGCTGGAAGGCGAGGCGCGGGAGGTGGGGATCGTGCTGGCGGGGATCGCGCGCCAGGTGGCGGCGCGGGGCCAGCCTTTCGGGCGGCCCTGCGTGATCCTGTCCGGAGGCGAAACCACGGTAACCCTCCGTGGCAGCGGGCGCGGCGGGCGCAATGTGGAATGCCTGCTGTCGCTCGCCGTGGCGCTGGATGGCTTGGCGGGGGTGCATGCGATCGCCTGCGATACCGACGGGGTGGACGGGACCGAGGAGGTCGCCGGGGCGGTGATCGGCCCGGACACGCTGGCAAAGGCCCGCGCCCTTGGCATCTCGGGGCGCGCGCGGCTCGATGACAACGACGGGCACGGGTTCTTCGAGGCGATCGGGGCGCAGGTCATCACCGGGCCGACGCTCACCAATGTGAACGATTTCCGCGCGATTCTGGTCGAGTAGCAAGGCGGAAGCGGTTTCAAGACCGCTTCCGAACGCCTTTCCCGAAGGCGTTTCCGCGCTCGTTCAGAGCGCGCCCGCGTTCATTGGCATGCGCACGGCGGCATTCACACGGCGCGCGCTCTGCCATTTGTTTTGCATGCCAACCAGCGAAAACCGGTGCCCGCTTTTGCGCAGGCAGGTTTCAGAGCTCCGGAAAGTCGTCCAGCGCTTCGGGGTTGGCGAGCGCGCCCTTGTTCTTCACCTCGCGCCCGTGCACCACGTCCTTCACCGCAAGCTCGGAGATCTTGCCCGACTTGGTATGGGGCACGTCCGGCACGGCGAGAATTTCCGCCGGAACGTGACGCGGCGAGGAGCCCTGGCGGATGCCCGCCTTGATGCGTTTGACCAGTTCTTCGTCCAGCTCATGCCCCTCGGCCATGGCCACGAACAGCACCACCCGCTGGTCGCCGCCGGTATCATGACCGATCACCACCGAATCCCGCACCTCGGCGAACTTTTCCACCTCGGCGTAGATTTCCGCGGTGCCAATGCGCACCCCGCCGGGGTTGAGCGTGGCGTCCGACCGGCCATGGATGATGAAGCCGCCCGCCTCTGTGCGTTCGGCGTAGTCGCCCTGGCACCAGGCCCCGTCGAAGAATTCGAAATAGGCGGCGCGGTAGCGGCTGCCATCTTCGTCGCCCCAGAAGCCCAGCGGCATCACCGGGAAGGCGGCGGCGCAGACCAGTTCGCCCTTTTCGCCCGGCGCGGCGGCCTTGCCCGGGGCCGACCAGACATCGACATCAAGCCCGAAGCCCGGCCCCTGGATCTCGCCGGCGTAAACCGGCCGGGTCGGGTCGCCACCGACGAAGCAGGAGACGATATCGGTGCCGCCGGAGATCGAAGCGAGGTGCAGATCGGGCTTCACGGCGCTGTAAACAAACTCGAACCCGTGGGCGAGCAGCGGCGAGCCGGTGGAGAAGAGGGTGCGCAGCGCCGCGAGCTCCAGCCCGTCCGACGGGCGGTAGCCCGACTTGCGCAGCGTGTCGATATATTTGGCCGAGGTGCCGAAATGGGTAAACCGCTCCTGTTCGGCATAATCCCAGAGCACCCGGGGGCCGGGCGCGAAGGGGGAGCCGTCGTAGAGCATCAGCGTGGCGCTGCGGGCGAGGCCGGAGGCGAGCCAGTTCCACATCATCCAGCCCAGAGTGGTGAAATAGAACAGCCGGTCGCCGGGCTTCACGTCCCCATGCAGCGCCAGTTCCTTGAGGTGCTGGAGCAACACGCCGCCGGTGCGGTGGACGATACATTTCGGCGCGCCGGTGGTGCCCGAAGAGAACAGGATGAAAAGCGGATGGTCGAAATCCACCCGCGTATAGGAGATCTCGCCGGCCTCGAAGGGGGCGGTGAAATCCGCGTAGCTCACCGCGCCGGGCAGCTGCGCCGCCACCGCTTCGGCCTCGCCGAGATAGTCGATCACCACCGTCTTTTTCACGCTCGGCAGGCCGGGCAACACCTCGGCCAGCTTGCCGGAAATGTCGATGCGCTTGCGGTTGTACCAGTAGCCATCGGTGGTCAGCAGCACCTTGGGTTCGATCTGGGCGAAGCGGTCGAGCACCGCGCGGGTGCCGAAATCGGGGCTGGCGCAGGACCATGTGGCCCCGAGCGAGACGGCGGCGAGCATTGCGGCGATGCTTTCGGGGCGGTTCGGCAGCAGCCCCGCGACCCGGTCGCCCGGCCCCACGCCCTCGGCCGCCAGCGCCTGTTGCAGCTTCGAGACATGGGCTTTCAGCTCGCCCCAGCTCCAGCGCAGCGCCACCTTGTCTTCGCCGCGGAACACCAGCGCCTCGGCGTCATCCGCCGCGCCGCCAAGCTTCAGCAGGTTTTCGGCAAAATTGAGTTTCGCCCCGGGGAAGAAATGCTCCTCCAGAATGCCCTCGCCGGTGATCCACTGGCCGGTTTCGCTGCCCGTGCCCTTGTCGCCGATCACGCCGAAATAATCCCACAGCGCCGACCAGAATGCGCCGCGCTCCGCCACCGACCAGGCGTGCAGCGCTTCGCCGCCGTCAAGCTTCACGCCTCTGGTCTCGTCGAGCCAGCGGGTGAAATCCGTGAGCACGCTGGCTTCGATGCGCGCGGGCGTGGGGGTCCAGATCGGGGTGGTCATCGGCGGCGTCCCTGCTGTGGCTGTGGCGTTGCGGCAAACATATGGGCCGGGGCGGTGCAAAGGAAGCGATTCGGCCCCCGCGACCGGGCGGCGCATTGGGTCTTTGCCGCGCCCGGGCTATATATAACGGAAGTTGAATGAAACGGTGGCGCGATGAGCGATCTGGCCGACATGGCGGGTGAAATCCGGGTGTGTCTCACGGTCGGCGGGGCGGACAGGGTGGGGGTGCGGGCGGAGGACGCGCGGATCCGCGCGGTGGATATCCGCTCCACCCGGCCGGTGGCGGCGGCGCGGGTGTTCGAGGGCAAACCGGCCGGGGAGATGTGCGCCCGGATCGGGCGGATCTTCTCGCTCTGTGGCAGCGCCCAGAGTGTGGCCGCGCTGATGGCCGTGGAAACCGCCCTCGCCATCGCGCCCGACCCGCGGGTGAGCGCGGCGCGCGATGCCCTGCGGCGTGCCGAGATGCTGACCCAGATCGTCACCCGGCTGGCGCTGCACTGGCCCCGGGTGCTGGGTCTGCCGCTGGCGCCCGAAGCGGTGCGGGCGGCAATGGCGGCGGAACATGGGCTTGAGGCGGCGGTGCTCGGGTCCGGCTGGCGCCAGCCCGGGGCCGGGATCGCCGGGGGCAGGGCCTCTGCGCCCGTGATCGACGCGGCGGCGCTGGCGGACCCGCTGGCCGAGGCGCTCGCCCGGCGCGGGCTCGAAGGTTACGGCGCCCTGCCAGACGGGATGGCCCCCGAACATGGCGTGCTCGCCCGCGGCTGGAGCCTTGCCCCGGTTGCGGCGGCCCGGGCCGCCCATGGCGCCGGGCTCGCCGCCCGGCTCGCGGCGGCGCGCGCGGCGCTCGAGACCCTGCCCGGCGAGATCGCCGCCGCGCTTGCGGCCGCCGGGCCGGCCCCGGCCCGCGCGGCGTTGCGCGACAGCGGCACCGGCGAGGCGACGGTGGCGACCGCCCGCGGCCCGCTCACCCATCGGGTTGCCATCGCCGGCGGCCTCGTGACCCGCTGCCGCACCGAGGCGCCGACCGAGCCGAATTTTGCCGCGAACGGCCCGGTTGCGGCCGGTCTGGTGGGGGCGGCGGCCGATCCGGTGGCCGCGGAACTGCATGTGCTGGCGATCGACCCCTGTGTTGCCTGCCGGCTGGAGCTTGCGCCCCGGTGACGGGGTGGAGTTTGCTTGCGCCCCGGTGACGGGGCGGAGACTGCCTGCGCCCCGGGGACGGGGCAGAGACTGATTGGATGCGCCGGGCGGTGACCCGGCAACAGAAGGAGAGGCGCGATGTGCACGACTTGCGGATGTGGGGCGGCTGATGTGACCGTCGAGGGTGAGGGGCAGCACCATCACCACAATGGCCATGACCACAGCCATGACCATTCCCATTCCCACGGCCACCACCATCATCACCATGATCACGGGCCGGATGGGGGGCCGCTCGGCGGCGCCCATGCGCCGGGGATGGAGGGCCGCCGGATCGTCGAGATCGAGCGCGACATCCTCGCGAAAAACGACCATATCGCCCGGCACAACCGCGAAGACCTCGCGGCCAAAGGTGTGCTGGCGCTGAACCTCGTCTCCTCGCCCGGCTCCGGCAAGACCACCCTGCTTGCCCGCACTGCGCGGGAAATCGGCGAACGCCTGCCCGTCGCGGTGATCGAGGGCGACCAGCAGACCTCGAACGATGCCGAGCGCATCCGCGAGACCGGCGCCCGCGCGGTGCAGATCAACACCGGCAAGGGCTGTCACCTCGACGCCGACATGGTGGCGCGGGCGCTGAAGACGCTGCCGCCGGAGCCCGAAAGCGTGCTGTTCATCGAAAATGTCGGCAACCTCGTCTGCCCGGCGGGGTTCGACCTCGGCGAGGCGGCGAAGGTGGTGATCCTGAGCGTCACCGAAGGCGACGACAAGCCGATCAAATACCCGGACATGTTCGCCGCCGCCCGGCTGATGGTGCTGAACAAGGCCGATCTCTTGCCCCATGTGCCCTTCGACGTGGAGAAATGCGTTGAATATGCCCGGCGGGTGAACCCGCAGATCGGCGTGCTCACGGTCTCGGCGCTGACCGGTGAGGGCATGGAAAGCTGGTACGGCTGGATCGAGGCCCAACGCGCCGCCCAGGCGGCGTTGGCGGCACCTGTGAAGTAGACCGGCGGGGCCGTCCGGGTTTGTCCGGGGGTCGCCCAGGGGATGGCCGTGAGATGGCCTGCGGGATGGCCGGGGGCAGCGCTTTGCGCCGCCCGCCTCCGGCCGGAGCGCCTATTCTTCTGCCGGTTTCGTGGCGGGCGCTTTCTTTGCGGCTGCGGTTTTCGCCGGTGCCTTCTTTGCTGCCGGCTTCTTCGCCGCCGCCTTTTTCGCGGGGGCCTTTTTCGCCGCCGGCTTCTTCGCAGGCGCCTTCTTGGCAGCGGGCTTCTTCGCCGCCGCCTTCCGGCGGGTGGGCGCCTTGCCCTTCGCGGCCTTTTCATCGACCAGCAGCACCGCCTGATCGAGGGTGATGCTCTCGGGGGTCATGTCCTTCGGCAGGGTGGCGTTGACCTTTTCCCACTTCACATAAGGCCCGTAACGCCCGTCCATCACGTTGAGCGCACCGCCCTTTTCGGGGTGTTCGCCAAGCTCGCGCAGCGGTTTCGCCGCCGAGGCCCGGCCGCGCCCCGGGTTGGCGCGCTTGTGTTCGATGAGCTCCACCGCCCGGTTCATGCCGATCTCGAACACATCCGCCGGATCCTTGATATTGGCATAGACCGGCTTTGCCTCGCCCTCCTTCTGGTGCATGAGGTAAGGGCCGAAACGGCCGAAATTGGCCTTGATCGGGGCGCCGTCATGCATCCCGACGATCCGCGGCAGCGACAGCAGCATCAGCGCCTTTTCGAGGTCGAGCGTGACCGGATCCCAGCCCTTGGGCAGCGAGGCGCGGGGCGGTTTCTTGTTGTCTTCGGTGACCTCGCCGCGCTGGACGTAGGGGCCGAAACGGCCGGTGCGGAGCGAAATCTCGTCGCCCTCATCCTCGCCCAGCACCCGGTCGCCGCCCTGGTCCTCACCGCCGATCGGGCGGGTGTAGCGGCAGTCGGGATAGTTGGAACAGCCGACGAAACCGCCCGTCCGCGAGGTTTTCAGATGCAGCGAGCCGGTGCCGCAGAGCGGACAGGCGCGCGGGTCGGAGCCGTCTTCCTTTGGCGGGTAAAGCTGCGGAGCGAGGGCCTCGTCGAGCCGCGACAGCACTTCCGAGATCCGCAGCTCCGAGGTCTCGCCGATGGCGGCCGAGAAATCGCGCCAGAACCGCGCCAGCACGGCCTTGTAATCAAGCTCGCCGGCCGAGATCCCGTCGAGCTCCTCCTCGAGATTGGCGGTAAACTCGTAGCCCACATATTGGCGGAAGAAATTGAGCAGAAAGATGGTGACGATCCGGCCCTTGTCTTCCGGGTAGAGGCGGTTCTGGTCCTTGCGGACATATTCGCGCTCCTGGATCGTCGAGACGATCGAGGCATAGGTGGAGGGCCGGCCGATGCCGAGCTCTTCCATGCGTTTGACCAGCGAGGCCTCGGTGTAGCGCGGCGGCGGCTGGGTGTGGTGCTGGAGGCCGAGCACGGCGGCGTCGTCGCTCAGCACCGCGCGGGGGTTGAGGGCGGGGGGTGCGGTTTCGATCAGCGGGTCGTCGCTGTCGAGGGTCTTGGCGAAGCCCGCGCGCATCGCGCCCGCGACCGGGGTCAGCGCCTCGCCCGTGGCCATCTGCGGCAGGCGTCTGTCGTCGCCCGAAGCCGCTTTCGCGTCATCGTCGCGGCCCTCCTCATAGACCCGCATGAAACCGTCGAACAGCACCACCTGACCGGTGGCGCGCAGGCCCACCTGACCGTCGGCGGAACCGATCTCCACCGCGGTGCGTTCGAGCCGGGCGCCCTCCATCTGACAGGCAAGCGTGCGCTTCCAGATCAGATCGTAGAGCTTGCGCTGGTCGGCCTCGAGCCGGGCGAGGGCGCCCGCGTCCTTGCTCATGTCGGTCGGACGGATGCATTCGTGGGCTTCCTGGGCGTTTTTCGCCTTGTTCTTGTAGAGCCGCGGTTTGGCCGGCACGTAGTCTTTACCGTAACGGCTGGCGATCTCGTCACGCGCGGCGGCGACCGCCTCGGGGGCCATGTCGATACCGTCGGTCCGCATGTAGGTGATATGCCCCGCCTCGTAGAGCCGCTGCGCCGCGTTCATCGTCTGGCGCGCGCCGAAGCCGAACTTGCGGCTGGCCTCCTGTTGCAGCGTCGAGGTCATGAACGGCGCCGACGGGTTGCGGGCGGCGGGTTTGGCCTCGACCGCGGTGACCGCGAGGGCGCGCGAGGCCACCGCCTGCACCGCCATTTCGGCCTGCGGCCGGTCGGAGAGGCCGTAGCGGTCGAGTTTCCGGCCGGCGAGGCTCACCAGCCGGGCGGTGAAGCCCTGGCCCCGCGGGGTGGCGAGTTCGGCCTCGACCGACCAGTATTCACGCGGGTCGAAGGCTTCGATCTCCATTTCGCGCTCGACGATCAGCCGCAGGCAGACCGATTGCACCCGTCCGGCCGAGCGCGCGCCCGGGAGTTTGCGCCAGAGCACCGGCGAGAGGTTGAAGCCCACGAGGTAGTCGAGGGCGCGGCGGGCGAGATAGGCGTCGACCAGCGGGGTATCGACCTCGCGCGGGTTCTGCATTGCTTGCGTCACCGCGGATTTGGTGATCGCGTTGAACACCACGCGGCTGACGGCGGTGTCTTTCCTGATGGCGCGGCGCTTGCGCAGGGTCTCTTCCAGATGCCAGGAAATCGCCTCGCCCTCGCGGTCGGGGTCGGTCGCGAGGATGAGTTCGTTGTCGTGTTTCAGCGCGTCGGCGATGGCCTTGACGTGCTTGCGCGAGTCGGCGCCGACCTCCCATTTCATCTCGAAATCATGCTCGGTGTCGACGGAACCGTCCTTCGGCGGCAGGTCGCGCACATGGCCGTAAGACGCCAGCACGGTGTAACCGGGGCCGAGATATTTGTTGATGGTCCTGGCTTTGGCCGGGCTTTCGACAACGACGACGGGCATGGAAATCCTTTCGACTCGCCACGGGGGGGCATGGGGGCGTTACATGGGTGGCGAAGGCGGGGGTTGTCAATGGTGCCCGCCGTGCCGGCGCCGGACGAGCGGTGTACGGCGCGAAGCGCGCCGTGGCCGGAGCGGGGGGCTGGACCCGGGCGCCGGGGTGCGCGTGGTGGAGTGTGCCCGGCCACGGGAGGGGTCGGTTGCCACGCGCGGGGGGCGTCGCGCGGCGCGCCCATCCGCCGGCCGGCCGGGCACAGAGCTGCGGGCCGGGCGGATGCAGTGGGGGCGGATGTGGTGGCGCTGGGCCCGGGGTTCAGTCGAGCCGGTTCACCATCCCGCCCGGCTGGCGCTGGATGCGGCCTTCGATCTCGAGGTTGATCAGTGCCGGGGTGATCGCGGCGGCGGGAAGGGCGAGATCGCGGATCAACTGGTCTTCGGCGAGCGGCGAGGGGCCGAGGCGGGTGAGGATCATGTCGTGCAACACGGCGGTCTCCTCGGGCTGGTGACCGGGTGCTTGGCTGGGCCCCTGGCCGGGCGCCCCGGCGGCGGGTCCGGCCTTGAATGCGGCTGGAGCGGGGACGGTCGGGCCCGGTTCGGCGGCTTCCGCTTCGGCGAAACCCGGCCCGATGTCGGGGTCTGCGTCCGGCAGCGCCTCCAGCGCCTCGGTCACGTCGCCGGCATGGCGCACCAGCTGGGCGCCGTCGCGGAGCAAGAGGTTGCAGCCCGAGGCGCGGGCGTCGAACGGATGGCCGGGCACGGCGAGCACGTCGCGGCCCTGGTCGAGGGCGCAGCGGGCGGTGATCAGCGAGCCCGAGCGCACCGCCGCCTCGACCACCACGACCGCCCGCGACAGCCCGGAGACGATCCGGTTGCGGGCGGGGAAATGGCGCGCCTGCGGCGAGGTGCCCATCGGCGCTTCGGAGAGCCTGAGCCCCACGCGGCCGATCTCCTCGCCAAGGGCGGTGTTTTCCTTCGGGTAGATCACGTCGACACCGCTGGCGAGCACCGCGATGGTGCCGGTGTCGAGCGCGGCCTTGTGGGCGGCGGTGTCGATGCCGCGGGCGAGGCCGGAGACCACCACATGGCCCTTTGCGCCCAGATCGGCGGCGAGCTTGCGTGCCATGCGCAGGCCGAGCGAGGAGGCATTGCGCGCGCCGACAAGGGCGACAGGGGGGGCGACAGGGGGGGCGACAGGGGGGGCGACAGGGTAGGCGCCAGGGGGCGCGGCGCGGGAGCGCTGCAACAGCGACAGATCGCCCACCGCCCAGAGGATCGGGGGCGGATCGGGGATCGCCATGAGCGCGGTGGGGTAGGCCGGAGAGCCATAGGCGATGAGGGTGGCCCCGGCGCGGCGGGCGGCGCGGAGCTCCTGTTCGACCACGGGCAGCGGGCAGATGCGGTATCGCTCGACGCCCGCGGCGGCGGCGATGGCGGGCAGGGCGTCGAGCGCGGCCGCCGCCGAGCCATGGTCCTGCATCAGCCGGAAAAAGGTGGAGATCCCGACGCGGCGGGAGCGCAAGAGCCGGAGCCAGGCGAGGACATCTTCCTCGCAGTGGGGTGGGGTGAGGGGGTGGGGGGAAGGGAAAAGATCCAAAGTCTCACCTGATTCCGTCTCTTGCCCCGCCAACATGCCCCATGAGGGTTAACGCTTGGTTACCGGGAAACGGGAAATTTCCGAAGGGATGCACGTTGGGGGTGCAAGCCAAGACCGAGCCGCGCCAAAGGGCCTGTGGCCGGTGCCCGCAACTTTGAAGCGGCTTCGGAATGGCCCGCAGGCGGGCCCCTCCTCAGGCCGCCGAGCCGCCCACCGTCAGCCCGCCGATCAGCAGCGTCGGCTGGCCGACGCCCACCGGCACCCATTGTCCGGCCTTGCCGCAATTGCCGATCCCGGGGTCGAGCGCCATGTCGTTCGCCACCGCGCGGATCTGCTTCATCGCCGCCGGGCCGTCGCCGATCAGGGTCGCGCCCTTCACCGGTGCACCGATGACACCGTTTTTCACCCGGTAGGCCTCGGTGCAGGAGAACACGAACTTGCCGTTGGTGATATCCACCTGACCGCCGCCGAACCCCACCGCATAGAGCCCGTCCTTCAGCTCGGACAGCACCTCCTCACGGGTGGCGGACCCGGCCTCCATGATGGTGTTGGTCATCCGCGGCATCGGCGCATGGGCGTAGCTTTCGCGCCGTCCGTTGCCGGTGGGGGCGACGCCCATCAGGCGGGCGTTCTGGCGGTCCTGCATGTAGCCGACCAGCACGCCGTCTTCGATCAGCACATTGCGCCCCGAGGGGGTGCCCTCGTCGTCCACCGTGATCGAGCCGCGCCGGTCGGGGATGGTGCCGTCGTCCACCACGGTCACGCCCTTTGCCGCCACCCGGCTGCCCATCAGCCCGGAGAAGGCCGAGGTGCCCTTGCGGTTGAAATCGCCCTCCAGCCCGTGGCCCACCGCCTCGTGCAACAGGATGCCGGGCCAGCCGGCGCCGAGCACCACGTCGAACTGGCCGGCGGGGGCGGGGTCGGCGTCGAGATTGACCAGCGCGATGCGCAGCGCCTCGTCGACGCTGGCCTTCCAGTGTTCGGGCCGGATCAGATCGGCAAGCCCGGCGCGGCCGCCGCTGCCATGGCCGCCGGATTCGCGGCGCCCGTCCTGTTCGACGATGACCGAGACATTGACCCGCGCCATCGGCCGGGTGTCGGAGACCAGCGTGCCGTCGGGACGCAGGATATGCACCTCTTGCAGGCTGGCGGCGATGGTGGCCGAGACCTGCACCACGCGGGAATCCTTGGCGCGGGCATAGGCGTCGATCTCGCGCAGGGTCTCGACCTTCACCGGGAAGCTGGCGTCGGCCATCGGGTCGGCATCGGTATAGAGTTTGCGGTTGGTGCCCGCGGGCGCGGGGGCGAGGGAACCGCCCCCGGTGCCGACCGCGAGGCGCGCGGTTTCGGCGGCCCGTTTCAGCGCCGCTTCGGAGATTTCGGTCGAATGGGCATAGCCCGCGGTTTCGCCGTTGACGGCGCGCAGCCCGAAGCCTTCGGAGGCATCGTAGCTTGCAGTCCTGAGGCGGCCGTCGTCGAACACCAGCGCCTCCGAGCGGCGCCGTTCGAGGAACAATTCACCGTCTTCCCCCCCCTTTGTTGCGGCCCGGAGGATCGCGAGGCTGCGCGTCTCGTCGAGATGGGTTTCGAACGGGCGGAAGGGGGGGGAACCGGTCATGACGTCCTTTCACCTGCGGCCTGGCCACGAAGGGTGGCGGATGCGCGCGGAAATGCCTTGGCTGGCGTCACTATATGGGTTCAAAACCGCGAGGAGACAACGCAAAACCCGCGCCTCCGCCGTGGCGGCAGACGCGCGCGGCGCGGGGGTGGCAGCGGCGCCTGCCAGAGCTTTGGCGGCGGCGGGGTCGTGGTCTCTGTCACGCCCGGGCGGTCTGAGCGCGGGACAGGCATGGCACCCGCCGGGTTTCACATCGCGTCCGGTCCGCGTTCAAAGCAGGGTTTGCTGCGGTCGATCGGGTGCCATTCCGGGGCCGATGCGGTGAAGACATGCATCGCCGGAACCAGATCCTGCCCGTCGAAAGCGCCCAGCTTCACCGTGTAGAAGGGCTGGTCGGCGGGTTCGCTCCACAGGGGCGTGCCGCAATCGGGGCAGAACCAGCGGCGGACATCCTTGCCGCTTCCGCCTTTTGCCACATAGGCTTTTGCCGCCCCCCGGGTGACACGGAAGGCGTCACGCGGGATCAAAGCAACATAATTGGGGCCACCGCCCGAGGCTTTCTGGCAATCGGTGCAATGACAGGCCCCGACGGCCATGGGCTCGGCGGTTGTTTCGAAGCGAACCGCGCCACAGGCGCAGTGTCCGGTGCGTTTCATGGGGTGTCTCCTGCTGGTGCTGCTGTGTCTTGTCCGACCATGACACAGCCCTGCTGACAGCATCCTGTCAGCAGCGCGCCCCTTCCGGTCTCTTCCGGTGGCATGAACCTGTGCCCGGCGGCCTCCCGGTTCTGTCATCACGGGATTATGCCCGCGGCCCGATGGATCGTGATGACAGGCTTTGCGCTTTGGCGTATGAAGCCCCGGAGCAGACGAGGACAGGACGATGCGCTATATCTCGACCCGTGGACAGGCCCCGGTCTTGAGCTTTGAAGAGGCGATGCTCACCGGGCTTGCCCGTGACGGCGGGCTTTACGTGCCGGAGGGCATTCCGGCCATGACCGGTGAGGCCATCGCCGCCCTTGCCGGTCTGCCCTATGAGGAGGCCGCCTTCCGGGTGATGCGGCCCTTCATCGGCGACAGTTTCACGGATGACGAGCTCAGCGGCATCATCGCCCGGGCCTATGCCGGGTTCGACCATCCGGCCCGCGCCCCGCTCACCCAGCTCGGCCCCAACCACTTCCTGCTGGAGCTGTTCCACGGGCCGACGCTGGCGTTCAAGGATTTCGCCATGCAGCTGATCGGCCAGCTGTTTCAGGCGGCGCTGGCGAAGCGCGGCGAGCGGATCACCATCGTCGGTGCCACGTCGGGCGATACCGGGTCGGCGGCGATCGAGGCGTTTCGCGGGCTCGACAATGTGGATGTGTTCATCCTCTACCCGCACGGCCGGGTGTCGGAGGTGCAGCGCCGGCAGATGACCACGCCCGATGAGGCCAACGTTCATGCGCTGGCCATCGACGGCACTTTCGACGACGCTCAGGCGCGCCTCAAGGACATGTTCAACCATTTCGCCTTCCGCGACGAGGTGAAGCTTGCCGGGGTCAACTCGATCAACTGGGCCCGGGTGCTGGCGCAGGTGGTCTATTACTTCACCGCCGCCACCTCGCTCGGCGCGCCGATGCGCCCCGTGAGCTTCACCGTGCCCACGGGGAATTTCGGCGACATCTTCGCGGGCTATATCGCCCGCCGGATGGGCCTGCCGGTCGAAAAGCTGGTGATCGCCACGAACCAGAACGACATCCTCCACCGCACCCTGCGGACCGGCGCCTATACCACGGCGGAGGTGGTGCCCTCGATCTCGCCGTCGATGGATATTCAGGTCTCGTCCAATTTCGAACGCGTGCTGTTCGACGCCTATGGCCGCGACGGCAGCGCGGTGGCCGGCCAGATGGCCGACCTCGCGAAAGGCGGCTTCACCATCTCTCAGGGCGCCATCGGTTTCCTGCGCGACCAGTTCGCGTCCGGCTCCGCCAGCGAGGCCGAGACCATGGCGACCATCCGGCGGATCCACCAGACCACTGGCGAGGTGATCTGTCCGCATTCGGCGGTGGCGGTGAAAGTGGCCGACGAACACCTCGGCGCCACCCCGATGATCACGCTGGCCACCGCCCATCCGGCGAAGTTTCCGGCCGCGGTGAAGGACGCCTGCGGCGTCGAGGCGCCGCTTCCGCCCGCCATGGCCGATCTGTTCGACCGTGAAGAGCGGCTCACGCGGGTGGCGAACGATCTCGGCGCGCTGGAAGCGCTGATCCGGGAGCGCCGCCGGTCGTGATCCATTTCGACACCCTTCCCAACGGCGTCCGCGTCGTCACCGAACATATGCCCGGCCTCGCCTCGGCCTCGCTCGGCCTCTGGGTCACCGCCGGCGGCCGCCACGAGCGCGCGCCGCAGAACGGCATCGCGCATTTCCTCGAACATATGGCCTTCAAGGGCACCAAACGGCGCTCGGCCTTGCAGATCGCCGAGGAGATCGAAGACGTCGGCGGCTATCTCAACGCCTATACCTCGCGCGAAGTGACCGCCTTCTATGCCCGGGTGCTGAAGGAAGACGTGCCGCTGGCCTTCGACGTGGTGTCCGACATCGTGCTGAACCCGGTGTTCGACCCCGCCGAGATCGAGATGGAACGCGGGGTGATCCTTCAGGAGATCGGCCAGGCGCTCGACACGCCGGACGATATCGTCTTCGACTGGTTGCAGGAGGCGGCCTTCCCCGACCAGCCCATGGGCCGCAGCATCCTCGGCCCCGCCGAGCGGGTGCGGGGCTTCACCCGCGACGATCTTGCGGGCTTCGTCGCCGAGCACTACCGGCCGGAACGGATGATCCTCGCGGCCGCCGGGGCGGTCGACCACAACCAGATCATGAAGCTCGCCGAAACCACGTTCGGCGCGCTCACCCCCGGCGGGCCGGAGCAGATGGAGCCCGCGGGGTTCATCGGCGGCGAGCGGCGCGAATTCAGGACGCTGGAGCAGGTGCATTTCACCCTCGGCTTCGAAGGCCCCTCCTATGCCGACGAGGGGCTGCTGTTTACCGCCCAGACCTGGGCCGGGGCGCTGGGCGGCGGCATGTCGTCGCGGCTGTTTCAGAAGATCCGCGAAGCGCGCGGCCTGTGCTACACGATCCATGCCCAGGCGGGGGCCTGGTCCGACACCGGGATGCTGACGATCTACGCCGGAACCTCCGCCGAACAGATCGCCGATCTCGCGGCGCTCACCGTCGACGAGCTGAAACGCGCCGCCGAAGATCTGAGCGCCGCCGAAATCGACCGGGCCCGGGCGCAGATGAAGGCGGGGCTGTTCATGGGGCTCGAAGGCGCCTCGGCGCGGGCGGAGCGGCTGGCCCGCCAGGTGTCGATCTGGAACCGGGTGATCCCGCTCGAAGAGACCGTGGCGCAGATCGACGCGGTCGGCCTGCATGAGGTGCGCGACTTCGCCGGTACGCTGCTGGGGCAGGCGGGATCGGCGCTGGCGCTCTACGGCCCCGCCGAAGCCGCGCCGGGCCTTGAAGAACTGCGCGAAAGGCTGGCGGCGTGATGTTCGGACGGGCAAAACGGGTCCGGATCGAGACCGAACGGATGACCCTGCGCCCCCCCCAGCACGGCGACCATGCCGACTGGGCGGCACTGCGCGACCGCAGCCGGGATTTTCTCACCCCCTGGGAGCCCACCTGGGCGAAGGACCACCTCAGCCGCAGAAGTTTCGGCAACAGGGTGTTCTGGGCCAACCGGTCGATCAATCAGGGCACGGCGCTGCCATTGTTCCTGATCCGGCGCGCGGACAATGCCCTGCTCGGCGCGCTCACCCTCGACAATATCCGCCGCGGCCCGGCTCAGGCGGGCACCACCGGCTACTGGATCGGCGCGCCACATGCGCGGGCGGGCTATATGCGCGAGGCCCTGGCGGCGGTGGTGCATTACGCCTTTACGGAACTCGATCTGTCGCGGCTCGAAGCCGGCTGCCTGCCGGAAAATGCCGCCTCCCGCGGGCTTCTGGAGAAGGTCGGCTACAAATACGAGGGCGTGGCCCAGAGCTATCTGCAGATCAACGGCCGCTGGCGCAATCACGTGCTCTACGCCAACCTGCGCGCCGACCGCCGGGGGCGAACGGACGCCGGGTAAGACAGTGTTGACGCAATGACAACACATTGTCTGTCATGTGAAACGCGGGTGACGCCCCGAAAGCTTGAAGCCGATTCTCGTGATTTGGGGCAAAATCTGACGCATTCCGGCGCGCCAGTGTCGTTCCCTGAGGGTCTCGCCCTCCAAAGCGGCAGTATTCTGTAACCTGAGACGTGAACAGGAATCCCTGCAACGCTGGCGGATAACCGCCTGCATTCGCCGGTCTGCATGAAAATGACGGTTGATCGGGGGAATATCCGCGTGTAGCGGGGCCGGACGGATAACACGGGTTTTCGCTCAAGGGCTCTTGCCCTCCGGGCCGATGGAGGTGGACATGCTGACACGCGACCAACTGATCCGGGAGCACCAGCGCCGCAGCGGTGGCTTGGCGACCCTCGTCGGCATCTATGCCATTCTCCTCGCCGTGCTGGGCGTGACGGCCTCGGTAATTGTCTGAGGGCGTTTCCGCGACAAACCTGCCCGGATAAACCCATCCCGACGAACTCGCGCTGCGTCAATGTGCTGCCGCCCGAGCCCGAATACGCCGCCGACCGGGGCAGTTCTCGCCGGTGGGGCGAGGCCGGGGCCGGGCGGAAGGGGTGCGGCACTCGGAGCGCGTGCGTGCGTGCGGCCTTTGCAGAACGCTGGCCCAACGCGGAACCCTGCGCTGGCATTCGCGCAGGATGAGCCCCCGCCGGCCCGGCCTCAGACCCTGGCGCTCTCGCCGATATTGTCGACCCCGCGTTCTTCCAGCACCGTGGTGAGCCAGTTCGGGTCCATTTCCGGCACCGAGCTCAGCAGCAGATCGGTATAGGGGTGATGCGGCGGGGTGAACATTTCGTCTTTCGGGCCCTGTTCCACCACCCGGCCGTTCTGCATCACCACCACCTCGTCTGCGATCGAGCGCACGGTGGCGAGGTCGTGGGTGATGAACATGTAGGCCAGCCCCAGTTCGCGTTGCAGCCGGTCGAGCAGCTTCAGGATGCCTTCCGCCACCAGCTGGTCGAGCGCCGAGGTCACCTCGTCGCAGATGATGAAATCGGGCTCCGCCGCCAGCGCCCGGGCAATGCCGATCCGCTGTTTCTGGCCGCCGGACAGTTCCGGCGGATAGCGGTTATAATAGAGCGACGGCTCCATCTCGATCAGGTCGAGCAGCTCGTCCACCCGCTGTTTCAGCGCCGTGCCCTTGAGGCCGGAATAGAATTGCGCCGGCCGGCCGATGATCTCGAAGATCGGCACCTTCGGGTTCAGCGCGGTGTCGGCCATCTGATAGATCATCTGCACCTGGCGCAGCTGGTCGCGGCTGCGGCTGGTGTATTTCGGCGGCAGAAGCTCGCCGTTGTGGAAGATCTGCCCGCTTGAGGGCGGCAGCAGCCCGGTGATGCAGCGCGCGGTGGTGGATTTGCCGGAGCCCGATTCGCCGACCACCGCCACGGTCATGCCGGGGTAGATGTCGAAGGATACGTCCTCGAGCACCTTGTCGCCGCCGGGATAGGCGGCGTCGATGTTCTTCACCGAGATGATCGGCAGGGTGCCGTCGGTGGGCCGGGCCTTCTGCTCGCGTTTGAAGCTGCGCACCGCCCAGAGCGACTTGGTGTAGTCTTCCTGCGGATTTTCCAGCATCTCCTCGGTCGGGGCCTGTTCGACCTCCTCGCCGCGCAGCAGCACCTTGATGGTGTCGGCCATCTGCGCCACCACCGCGAGGTCATGGGTGATGTAGATCGCGGCGGTGTTGAACTGGTCGACAATGTCGCGGATCGCCGCCAGCACCTCGATCTGGGTGGTGACGTCGAGCGCGGTGGTGGGCTCGTCGAAGATGATCAGATCCGGCCGGCAGGCCATGGCCATGGCGGTCATCGCCCGCTGCAACTGGCCGCCCGAGACCTGATGCGGATAGCGGAAGCCGATTTCGGTCGGGTTCGGCAGACGCAGGCGCTCGTAGAGCTCCATCGCGTCTTCCTGGGCTTCCATCCGCTTCTTGATGCGGTATTGCACCGGTGCCTCGGTGTGCTGGTCGATGATCTTGTGGGCGGGGTTGAAGCTCGCCGCCGCCGATTGCGCCACATAGGCGATGCGCGAGCCGCGCAGCGCGCGTTTCTCGGCCTGGGTGGCGGTGGTGAGCTCGATGCCGTCGAACTCGATGGTGCCGCCCGAGATCCGGGTGCCGTCGCGGGCATAGCCCATGGCGGCGGCGCCGATGGTGGATTTGCCCGCCCCGGATTCGCCGATCAGCCCGAGCACCTCGCCGCGGTGCAGGGTGAGATCGACGCCCTTGATGATGTCGATCCACTGCTCGTCGGAATAGCCCTGGATCTGCAAATCCCTGATCTTGAGCAGAATGTCGCTTTGCTTGAACTTGCCCATTTTCAATGCTCCTTGAGGCCCGACGACCGGAACAGCATCCAGTCGACCACGAGGTTGACGGCCACCGTCAGCAGCGCGATTGCCGCGGCGGGGATCAGCGGCGTGATGTCGCCGAAGGAAATCAGCGTCGCGTTTTCACGCACCATCGAGCCCCAGTCGGCCGTGGGCGGCTGGATGCCGAGGCCGAGAAAGCTGAGGCCGGCGATCAGCAGGAACACGAAGCAGAATTCGAGCCCGTATTCGGCCACCAGCGGCGCGGTGGAATTGGGCAGGATCTCGCGGCGGATCAGATACCAGTCGCCCTCGCCGCGCAGTTTCGCGGCCTCGATGTAATCCATCACCACGATGCTGCCCGCCACCGCCCGGGTGAGGCGGAAGACGCGTGGCGAATAGATGATGGCGACCACGATCACGATCACCACGAGGTTGGTGCCGAAGATCGACAGCATCAGCAGCGAGAAGATCAGCGACGGCACCGACATGATGACATCCGCCGCACGCCCCAGAAGCTGGTCGACCCAGCCGCCCTTGACCGCCGCCAGCAGCCCGGCGAGGGCGCCCGCGAGAAAGGCGAGCGTGGTGGCGACAAGCGCCAGCCCAACGGTGTTGCGCGCGCCATAGATCAGCCGCGAAAACATGTCCCGGCCCAGCTGGTCGGCGCCGAGCAGCATCTTGTCATCGGCGGGGGCAAAGGCGGAGGAAATCACCTCTGCCTCGCCGAAGGGGGCGACGACGGGGGCGAAGATGCCGGCGATGGCATAGGTGAAGATCACGAACATGCCGAAGGAGGCGGTGAGCGGCGCGGTGCGCAGCTCTCTGGCAAGGTTGGGCGTGGCGATGCGGATCAGGAATTCCCTGAACGTATAGGAGATGCCCGCTGCCGCCGCCAGCAGCGCGAGGAAGATCGCGATCGCACGCAGCGCCCCGGCGCCGCCGATGATGCCGGCGAGGAAGGACAACAGCGTCAGCCCGAAGACCGTCATGAACCAGCGGTCCTGTTTCGCCCAGGCCAGCGCGGTGGAGGCGGCGATCAGCAGGGTATAGAACCCGATGACGAAAATACTCATGGGATCGCCCCTTACTTCGGATGCCGCAGGCGCGGGTTGGTGATGATCGCGCCGACATCGGCGGCGAGGTTCAGCAGGATGAAGGTGGCCGCGAAAATGAGGCTCACCGCCTGTACCACCGGAAAGTTGCGCTTGGCGACCGCATCAACCAGCAGCTGGCCGATGCCCGGATAGACGAACACCACCTCGACCAGCACCACGCCGGTGACGAGGTAGGCGAGGTTCAGCGCCACCACGTTGATGATCGGCGCCCAGGCGTTGGGCAGCGCGTGTTTCACGATCACCCGCCAGGGCGGCACGCCCTTCAGCCGTGCCATTTCGATATAGGGCGAGGCCAGCAGGTTGATGATCGCGGCGCGGGTCATCCGCATCATGTGGGCGGTGACCACCAGCACCAGCGTCAGCGCCGGCAGGAAGGTGCGGTACATGAGGTCGCCGAGGGTCATGTCGTCGGAGAGGCTGGCAAGGGCCGGGAATATGGGCATTTTCACCGCCAGATAGAGGATCAGGATATAGCCGAGAAAGAACTCCGGGCTGGAAATGGAGGTCAGCGTCAGCACGTTGGCGACCCGGTCGAAGACCGTGTTGCGCAGCAGCGCGACGATCACCCCGAGGGTAATGGCGATCGGCACCGCGATCACGGCCGCATAAGCGGCGAGAAACAGCGTGTTGACGAAACGCGGGCCGATCACCGAAATCACCGGTTCATGCGGCGGGATGGCGGATTTGCCGAGATCGCCGGTAAGGGCGCCGCCCAGCCATTCGAAATAGCGGATATAGGCCGGCTGATCGAGGCCGAGCTCCTTGCGGAGCGCGGTGACCGTGTCTGGTGTGGCAGCCTGGCCGAGGATCGCCTGGGCGGTATCGCCCGGCAGGAGCTCGACCGCAAAGAAGATCAGCACCGAGACCACCAGGAGTGTGACCAGGCCCAATCCCAGCCGTCTGGCAACGAGCGAGAGCAAGGAACTCATGGAACTTCCCCCGTTTGTTCTTGTTGTTCCGGCCCTGTGCGGGGCCGGTTTGGCTGTGGTGCCGGGCGGGGCGCGGGCTCCCGGGTTTCCGGCACAACGAAAAGCGGGCCGGCGCGCGGCGGGCGCCGGATCATGTCTGTCAGCGCATCACGCCGCGAACCACCAGCGGCTGGCGGCGCGGGCGCCGTCGCTGTCCCAGCTTGGGGCGAGGGTCGCGGGCGTGGCGACGCTGGAACGTGCGCCATAGACGAAATTGTTGAAAAAGGGAATCACCGTTCCGCCGTCGTCATGGGCGATCTTCGCCATCTCGCGGTAGATTTCGGCGCGTTTGGTGTCGTCGAGTTCGCGCTTGCCCATCGCCAGCAGATCGTTGAACCGCGGGTTCTGCCAGCGGCTTTCGTTCCAGGCGGCGCCGGAGGTGTAGGCCAGCGTATAGGTCATGTCGGCCGTCGGGCGGGCGCCCCAGGAGGCGATGCAGAAGGGTTTTTTCAGCCAGACATTGGTGTAATAGCCGTCGTTCGGTTCGCGCAGCACATTGATGTCGATCCCCGCGGCGGCGGCCTGCTGGGCATAGAGAACGGCCATGTCGACCGCGCCGGAGAACAGGCTTTCGGCGGTCGAAAGGCTGACGGACAGCCGCTCGTGCCCCGCCGCCTTCAACAGCGCTTTCGCGCGGTCGGGGTCGTAATCGTGCTGCGGGATGCCGTCGGGCCAGTAGGGCTGGGCCGGGGCATGGTGGAAGTCGTTGGCCTTCGTGGCGGTGCTGAAGGTGATCTTGTCGATCATCTCGTCGCGGTCGATGGCGTATTTCATCGCCTGGCGCACCCGCAGATCGTCGAACGGCGCGGTGTCGCAATGCATCGGCAGGGTGATCGCCCGGGCCGAGGGGACGTTGAACACCGTGACATCGGGGTTGCGTTCGAGCAGCGCCATGGTCTTGAGGTCGATCGCGGTGACCGCGTCGACATCGCCGGTGACCAGCGCCGTCTGGCGGGCGTTGGGGTCGTTGATCGCGATGAGCCGGACCTTGTCGAACCAGGCGCCCTCGCCGTGCCAGCCCTCGTGGCGCTCGAAATCGAACTGCACCCCCCATTCGCCACCGGTCAGCCGGTAGGGGCCGGAGCCGTCGCCCGATTGCCAGTCGATGCCGCCGTCGTCCTGCGCCGGGCAGATCGCGAGGTGATAATCGGTCATCGCCCAGGGAAAATCGGCATTGCCGCCGGTCAGCGTCACCACCAGCGTGTGGTCGCCGTCGGCGGCGATCTCCGCCACATCGGCGAGCAGCGGCCTGGCGGCGGAGGTGCTGTCGCCGCGGTGGTGGTTGAGCGAGGCCACCACATCGCGCGCGGTGACCGGGCGGCCGGAGTGAAAGACGGCCTTCGGGTGCAGGGTGAAGGTCCAGCGGGAGGCATCGGCCGAGCCTTCCCAGCCGGTGGCGAGGTCGCCGCCGAGGGAGCCGTCGCCGTTGATCTGGGTCAGATAGGAGCGGTGGGTGTGGGCGGTGTGGATCTGCATCCGGCTGACATATGTGCCGGGGTCGTGGCTGTCGGCGGTGTTGCCGTCGTGACAGCCCCAGCGAAAGGTGCCGCCGCGGCGCGGTGCGGCCCTTGCGGCGCTGGTCCACAGCCCGGCGGCGGAGGCCGTGCCCAGCCCGGCGGCGGTCGCGCAGCTCATGAAGCCGCGCCGCGAAATCCGGCCCGCGCGGCTTGCCCCGGTGATCCGGCCGATCAGTTCCCGATCCTTGCCTGGCATGTCACTCCCCGTTGTGGCGCCTCTGTTTTCCGGCCCTGACATTCCTCGCCCCGACCCGTTCTGAACAGCCCAGAGCCATGCGGGCCGGTGTCGTCCGGCCGGTCTGCGGCCGCGGGCGCGGAAAAATGGCCAAAAAACGACATGGCCGGAGAAAAACACGAAACGTTGCGGGTATCTACCCCACAGGCACCGGTTTTTTCGGCGCAGCGGGGGGCGGTGGTGTCGTTTTCGGGCCATCTGTCGCGGGCGGGGGCTTTGCGGGATCGCCCGGACCGGCGCCGCACGGTCATGGCAGGTCGCTGGCCACGGCCTGGCGGATGGCCCTTGGGGGCGGCGGTGGAGCCCTGCGTCATCGGGGTGACGGCGTGCCCCGGGACGGGCCGCGCTGTCTGTCCATTAGTCCGGAAAACCGGAAAAATGAATATGTCATATTGATATGTAAGAACAACAGCTTGCACCGCCTCATTGCGGCGGTAAGAAGCAGATGTCCGGTTTCGCGGACCGGCCTGCGTCAGACGTCGAAGAAGGCTCATCCGGTTTGTCCGCGCCGGAGCGGCCGGGAAAGCGGGCGGTATGCCCCTCACACCCCTCCCGGCTGCCCGCGCCAGGCCCGACCCATCGCGCTGGCCCGGGCAAAGCCGGTTCCCATGGCGGGATTTGCGGGCTATATACGACACACAATGTCGTTTTTGGGAAACCTGCGGCGTCTTCGCCCCCCGGGGAGCGTGTCCCCCCCCGGGAGCGCGCAAACAAAGCAAATCCAATAGGAGCATCATGTCCAAATCTCATTTCGGGTCCGCCCGCTTCCATCCGACCCGCCGTTCGATCCTCGCTGGCGGGGCCGCGCTCACCGGTCTGGCTGCGACCGGCCTCGGGGTCAGCCCCGCGCGCGCGGCGCAGAAACGCGGCGGGCATTTCCGCATCGCCAAGGGCCACGGCTCGACCTCCGACACGCTGAACCCGGCGACCTTCGAAAACGGCTTCATGTCGGCGACGAGCTACGGGATCAACGGCTACCTCACCGGTTTCGCCCGCGACGGGTCGATCGAGGGCAACGTGGCCGAAAGCTGGGACGCGAGCCCGGACGCGAAGACCTGGACGTTCAGGCTCCGCCCCGGCGTGACCTTCCACAACGGCGCCCCGGTGACGGCCGAAAACGTGGTGGCCTCGCTCAATTTCCACCGTGGCGAGGAGTCGATTTCGGCGGCAAAGCCGCTGCTGGAGGCGGTGAGCGACATCCGCGCCGACGGCGATACGGTGGTGTTCGAGCTTGAAAGCGGCAATGCCGACTTCCCGGCCATCCTCACCGATTATCACTTCCCGATCCTGCCCGCGGGCGACGATCACGGCATCGACTGGGCTTCGGGCATCGGCTGCGGCGCCTACAAGCTCACCTCCTTCGAGCCCGGTGTGAGCGCCGGTTTCGCGCGCAACGAAAACGACTGGAACCCCGATCGCGGCTTCTTCGACACGGTTGAAATTCTCTCGGTGATCGACGTCAACGCCCGGACCACGGCGCTGGTCTCCGGTGACGTCAATGCCGCCGACAAGCTCGACCTCAAGACCATTGCCCTCGTCGAACGCGCGCCGAACCTCAACGTGCATTCGGTGGCCGGCAACCAGCACTACACCTTCGCCATGGCGACCAACAAGGATCCGTTCACCGACGTCAATGTCCGCCGGGCGCTGAAATACGCGGTCAACCGTGAAGAGCTGGTCGAAAAGATCCTGTTCGGCTACGGCTCGGTCGGCAACGACCATCCGATCGGCCGGGGCCAGCGGTTCTTCAACGATGAAATGACCCAGACCGCCTACGACCCCGACAAGGCGAAATTCTACCTCAAGCAGGCCGGCCTCGACGGGCTCAGGGTCGACCTCTCGGCGGCCGATGCCGCTTTTGCCGGCGCGGTCGATGCGGCGGTGCTGTTCCAGAATTCGGCCAGAAAGGCGGGGATCGACATCAACGTCAACCGCGTGCCGAACGACGGCTACTGGGCCGATGTCTGGATGCAGGATCCCTTCTCCGCCGTCTACTGGAGCGGCCGCCCGACGGAAGATGCGATGTTCACCACCGCCTATTCCGCCGGCGCCGAGTGGAACGATACCTTCTGGGACAACGCGCGGTTCAACGAATTGCTGGTCGCGGCCCGGGCCGAGCTCGACGAGGCGAAGCGCCGGGAAATGTACTACGAGATGCAGGTGATCGTGAACGAAGACGGCGGCGCGGTGATCCCGATGTTTGCCAATTTCGTCTTTGCCACCGGCAAGGATGTGGACACCGGCGGGGATTTCTCCTCGCATCTGGACGTGGACGGCGAGCGCTGGATGGAGCGCTGGTCCTTCGCGTGATTTCCCGGGGGAGGCGCTTCGGGCGCCTTCCCCCTCCGCCTTCGACGGCGGAGCCCCCTTGCCCGGCGCGTCAAAACCGGCACACTCCCCCCATGACCCGCGCCCCCCTGAACCCCGCCGATGAAAGCTTCGCCGCCCGCCTGCCGGAGGGCGTCCGCCGGCCCCTGACACCGGGCTATCTCGAAGAGCGCCGCGGCTTTTTCAGGGGGCGGGGCGGGGTGCTGGTGGCGCCGCGCTCCACCGAAGAAACCGCCCGCCTCGTGCGCCTCGCCGCCAAGGCCCGCGTCGGCATCGTGCCCTATGGCGGGGGGACCGGCCTCGTCGGCGGGCAGGTGATGCCCGACGGGCCGCTGCCGATGATTCTGTCGCTCGAACGGATGCGGGCGATCCGCGGCCTCTGGCCGGAAGAGAACGCAATGGCGGTGGAGGCGGGGGCGGTGCTGGCCGACATTCAGGCGGCGGCGGCGGAGGCCGGCCGGCTGTTTCCGCTCAGCCTCGGCGCCGAAGGGTCCTGCCGGATCGGCGGCAACCTCGCCACCAATGCCGGCGGCGTCAACGTGCTGCGCTACGGCAACACCCGCGAGCTGTGCCTCGGCCTCGAAGCGGTGCTGCCGGACGGCTCGATCTGGAACGGGATGAAGCGGCTGAGGAAGGACAACACCGGCTACGATCTGCGCGGGCTGATGATCGGCTCCGAGGGCACGCTTGGCATCATCACCGCGGCGGTGCTGCGGTTGTTTCCACGCCCGGCCCGCGAAGCGGCGGCGCTGATCTCCGTCGAGAGCCCCGCCGCGGCGCTGGCGCTGCTGGCGCTCACCAGCGCGCGCGTCGGTCCGGGGCTCACGGCCTTCGAACTGATCTCGGGGCAGGGGCTGCATTTCCTTGAGGAAACCGGATGCCCGGCGCGGTCTCCGCTCAGGCCGGTGCCGGGGTGGGCGGTGCTGATCGACCTTGGCCTCGGGCCCGAGGACGACCCGGAAATGGCGCTGGCCGAACTCTTCGAGGCGGCCGAAGCGGCGGGTCTGGCGCATGACGGGGTGATCGGCACCGGCGCCAAACGCGCGCGGCTGTGGCAGATGCGCGAGCAGATCCCCGAAGCCAACAGGCGCATCGGCGCGATCTCGTCGCATGACATCTCGCTGCCGCTCTCGGCAATCCCGGATTTCCTGCGTGCCGCGCCGGAGCGGGTGGCGCGGCTCGGACGTTTCCGCATCAACGCCTTCGGCCATCTCGGCGACGGGAACCTGCATTTCAATGTGTTCCCGACGGAAGGTGGCGCGCGGTCGGACTATCCGCCCGGCACATCCGCGGAACTGGCGACGGCGATCTACGATCTGGTCGCCGAATTCGATGGCTCCTTCTCGGCGGAACACGGGGTTGGCCGGCTCAAGGCGGGCGATCTCGTGCGCTACGGCGACCCGGCGAAGCTGGCTGCGATGGGCGCGATCAAGGCCGCGCTCGACCCGCAGGGCATCATGAACCCGGGCGTGATGGGGCTGCCGGACGGGTGAGGGGTGGCTGACGCGGCGAACGCTGGCTGTGCGAGAGCGGGCAGCGGGGCGGCGCTTTTCGGGCTGTGACACCACGGAGGAAGATCAGGGCCCGGCGCGGCGGCTGCCGAACCCGGCATGCTGCGGGGCTTCGGGGGCCGGCGGGGGTGACGCCGGACCCGGCCACGAGGCCGTACGCCTGCCGACAGATACCCTGCGCCTGCCGACACAGCTGGGCGAAACCCCGATACAGGCGGGCGAAAACGGCGAAAGGCAAAGCGCCCCGCCGGGGGAGGAAGGCGGGGCGCCCACGGCTCTTGCGTGGGTTTGCAAACAGCGGCCCGCATTCCCGGGCTGCGGTGCTTGTAGGCAAGACCCTTTCCAAAACCCTTACGGATATGCGGTTTCCGCCGAAAACCGGCCGCTGACTCAGGCGCCTTCGAATTCGCAGAGCACATGCACGTCCATGCCGAGCGCCTCCAGCACCTTGCGCCCGCCAAGCTCCGGCAGATCGACGATGAAGGCGCAGCCGACGATTTCGCCGCCGAGGCGTTCGATCAGCTTGATCCCGGCGGCCGCGGTGCCGCCGGTGGCCAGCAGATCGTCCACCACCAGCACCTTCTCGCCGGGCTGGATCGCATCGGCATGCACTTCCATCACCGCTTCGCCATATTCGAGCTGATAGCTCTCCGACAGCGTCGCCCCCGGCAGCTTGCCCTTCTTGCGGATCGGCACGAAGCCGAGGGTCAGCTGGTGGGCGATGGCGCCGCCGATGATGAAGCCGCGCGCTTCGAGCCCGACCACCTTGTCGATCTGTTCCCCCGCATAGGGGTGCAACAGCTGGTCGATGCACATCCGGAACCCGCGCGGGTCGTTGAACAGCGTGGTCACATCGCGAAACAGGATGCCTTCATGCGGGAAGTCGACGATCGTGCGGATGTAGTCCCGGACATTGGTGGGTTTCATGAGAGCGTCCTCACTTCGGGTTGGAAATCATCGCCTTGGCGACAGGGTAGAACAGGAACGGCTGCCCCGCTGCGCGGCATTCCGCCACCGGTCGGCCTGGCCGGGGGCAGCACCGCAGGCGCCCCGCCCGCCGCAGGC
This sequence comes from Rhodobacterales bacterium, assembly GCA_002746935.1. GTDB lineage: Bacteria > Pseudomonadota > Alphaproteobacteria > Rhodobacterales > Rhodobacteraceae > Sinisalibacter. Next base: position 20,913 of record PDRW01000034.1, on the reverse strand, counting down.
GAACTGCGCGCCGCAGGCGGGCAGGGGAGGGCAGTTGGAAGGGCTGGAGTGGCCGGGATCATCGGACCGGCGGGTAATGCAGGCGCAGTGCCGCCGCGTCCTGCGGGGCGAGGCGTATGGGAGCGGTGCCCTGGCGGGCGAGGGTGGAGCGGCCGTTATAGGCGGGGGCGCTGATCTCGGCGGTGAGCCCCATGGCCCCGGTGAGGGCGGCGAGCAGTGCCGCCTCATAGGCGGCGGTGGCGAGGCCGGTGGAAACGAGCACCGCCGCGGCGCGGATCCTGCCGGTCTCCGGGTCGACGGCGAGCCGGGTCGAGACCTCGCCGATCGCCGCACCGTCGACCCAGCCAATCCCGGTGCCGGCGATCGTGTCGCCGGGCGCAACACCCAGGAAATACACCGAAATCTCCGCAAGGTCGCGGGCGCCGACGCGGGTGAGGCGGAAACCCGCGCCGGTGGCGTTGAGTTCCTGCAAGGCCCGGGTGAGCGCGGCTTCGGCGCGGGGCTTGCGCCGCCCGGCATAGGCGGGGGCAAGCGGGCGCAGGGCGACGCGGACCGGTTTTTCGGTGTTCCAGCGCAGCAGCGGTCCGGTGCACGGTTCCCCGGGCGGCGCGCCGCAACTTGCCGCGCGGTAGAAATCCGCGTCGCTCAGGCGGCCCGGCAGGGCCAACGGATCAGCCGTGGCGCCCCAGGGCAATGCCAGGGCAAAGGCGAACGCCGCCGCAGGGCCGCGCCTCACAACACCCGGGCCCCGATGGCGTCGAGCTTCGCGACCACCCGGGGGTCGCGCTGGTCGGGCGCGGTCATGACCGCATGGGTCAGCGCCTGGTCGCAGCCGTGACGGCAGAGGTCATGGGTGGTGCCGAGGGCTCGGGGAAGGTTGGCGATGAGCTTGCGGGCGGCGGCGGAATTGGCGGTGAGGGTGGCGATGATCCCGGTCACGTCGACCTCGCCGTGGCCGGGGTGCCAGCTGTCGTAATCGGTCACCATTGCCACGCTGGCGTAGCAGAGCTCGGCCTCGCGGGCGAGTTTCGCCTCCGGCATGTTGGTCATGCCGATCACATCGGCGCCCCATGTCTCGCGATACATCCGCGATTCCGCAAGCGTCGAGAATTGCGGCCCCTCCATCGCCAGATAGGTGCCGCCCATATGCACGGTTACCCCTTCGGCGGCTTCGAAACAGGCTTTCGACAGCTCCGGGCAGGTCGGGTGGGCGACGCTCACATGGGCGACGCAGCCGGGACCGAAGAAGCTCTTTTCGCGGGCGAAGGTGCGGTCGATGAACTGGTCGACGAGCACGAAATCGCCCGGCGCCATGGTCTCGCGGAAACTGCCGGTGGCGGAGAGCGAGACGAGATCGGTGACCCCGAGGCGTTTCATCGCGTCGATATTGGCGCGGTAGGGCACGGAGGTCGGGGAATGCACATGGCCGCGGCCGTGGCGGGGCAGGAAGACTATTTTCACCCCGTCGAGCCGGCCGGTGAAAAGCTCGTCCGAGGGCGGGCCCCAGGGGGTGTCGACGCGCACCCATTTCGCATCTTCCAGCCCGCCGATCTGATAAAGCCCCGAGCCGCCGATCACGCCGATAATGCGTTCCATGTCTGCCTCCCTGTCCGTTGGTCAAGGGGTTGCAAAACCGTCCGGGGAAATCAACTCGAAAGGCGCGCACGCATGGCGGGTTTCGTCGGGGATCGGGGCGGTTTGACCCGCTCCGGCGCCTCTGACGGGCCCGCCGGGGCGGGTTTGAGGATCTGGGCCAGGAAAGGGGAGGGGCGTGGCCCCGGGGTGACAGCGGGCGGGCAAAGCGGGATGTGGCGCGGTGGGGGTGGTCATTGGCGGGTGGCGGGTGTAGGGGGCGCGTTCGGCCGGGTTCACCGGTCCCATTGATCCCGTCAAGGAGGAGTCCCACGTGGCCCGAGCTCTGCTGGCACGCTATGCCGACCGTATCCGCCCCGAGCCCCGCGGCCCCGGCGAGGCGCTGACGATCGCGCGGTTGCGCATCGAAGTACTGTCGGGCCTCACCGTGGCGCTGGCACTGGTGCCGGAAGCGGTGGCCTTTGCCTTTGTGGCGGGGGTGCATCCGCTGGTCGGGCTTTATGCGGCGTTTCTCGTCGGGCTGGTGACGGCGCTGATTGGCGGGCGGCCGGGGATGATCTCGGGCGCCACCGGGGCGCTGGCGGTGGTGATGGTGTCTCTGGTGGCGGAACACGGGGTGGAATATCTGTTCGCCACGGTGGTGCTGATGGGGCTGCTGCAAGTGGCCGTCGGGGTGTTGCACTGGGGCAAGTTCATCCGTCTGGTGCCGCATCCGGTGATGCTGGGCTTTGTCAACGGCCTCGCGATCGTGATCTTTCTGGCGCAGCTCAGCCAGTTCAAGGTGCCCGGCACGGTCGAGGCGACCGGCCATGGTGTGGGCGGCGGCGAATGGCTCAGCGGCGGGCCGCTGTTTGTCATGCTCGGCCTCGTGGTGCTGACCATGGCGGTGATCTGGGCGATGCCGAAGCTCACCCGGGCGGTGCCGGCGCCGCTTGCGGGGATTGCCGTGGTGGCGGCGGTGGTGATCGGTTTCGGCATCGACGTGCCGCGGGTGGGCGACATGGCCTCGATCGAGGGCGGGTTCCCGGCGTTTCACATCCCCGCGGTGCCGCTTGAGTTCGAGACGCTGCGGATCATCCTGCCCTATGCGGTGATCCTCGCGGCGATCGGGCTGATCGAAAGCCTGCTGACCCTCAACCTCGTCGGCGAGATGACCGGCACCCGGGGCGGGGCCAGTCAGGAATGCGTGGCCCAGGGCTCGGCCAACATCCTCACCGGGTTCTTCGGCGGCATGGGCGGCTGCGCGATGATCGGCCAGTCGATGATCAACGTGAAATCCGGCGGGCGCACGCGGATTGCCGGGGTCGCGGCGGCGCTGTTCCTGTTGTCGTTCATCCTGTTCGCCAGCCCGCTGATCGAGCAGATCCCGCTGGCGGCGCTGGTGGGGGTGATGTTCATGGTGGTGATCGGCACCTTTGCGTGGAACTCGATCCGCATCCTGTTGCGGGTGCCGCGGACCGACGCTTTCGTGATCGTGCTGGTGACGGCCGTGACCGTGGCCGAAGACCTCGCCACCGCGGTGGTGGTGGGGGTCATCGTGTCGGCGCTGGCCTATGCCTGGCAGAACGCGCGGCGGATCCATGCGGATGAATATACCGGCAAGGACGGGCAGAAGGTCTACCGCATCCAGGGGCCGCTGTTCTTCGGGTCGGCGGAGGGCTTTGCCGAGCTGTTCGACGTCGAGAACGACCCGGACTCGGTGGTGGTGGATTTCGCCGACAGCCGGGTGGTCGACCAGTCGGCGTTGCAGGCGATCGAGGCGGTGGCGGCGCGATACGAAGCGCGGGGCAAGCTCCTGCAACTGCGGCATCTGTCGCGCGACTGCCATGCGCTGCTGACGAAGGCGGGGCATCTGATGGTCGATTCGGACGATGACCCGGACTATGAGATTGCCGCCGATTACACCGTCCGGACGGGGATTCTCGGCGGGCACTGACCGGTTGACCCAGGGCGCGGTTCGGGGTTCAGGCCCCGGGGCGCTCCATCTCCACCGTGTCGCGCAGCACCGCGTAGTCGCGGTAGCCGAGCCGGCCGACGAGCCCGAAGGCTGCGGGGTCGAACCGGCCGTCGGTCAGGCAATCGTCGCGCAGATGCACCCCGATCACCTCGCCGATCACGATGTAATTGTGATCGCCGCGGGCCTTCACCACCTGGGAGAGCCGGCATTCGAGGGCGGCGGGCGCGAGTGCGACGCGGCTGCAGGCGATCTCCTTGCAGGCAGCCCTGGTGATATGGGCGGCGGCAAATTCGTCGGTACCGGCGGGGAAGGCGGCAGAGGTGGCGTTCATGGCCGCCATGCTCTCTTCGTCTACCGTATTGATGCAGAAAACCCCGGTCTGTTCGATATTGCCGAGCGTGTCCTTGCCGCGCAGGCGGTCGGGCTTGGCGCCGGTGGTGGAGAACATCACCTGGGGCGGGGTGTAGGCCACGGCGCTGAAGAAGGAATAGGGCGCGAGGTTGTCATGGCCGTCGGCGCCGCGGGTCGAGACCCATGCGATCGGGCGTGGTGCGACGATGGCGCTGAACGGGTTCCGGGGCAGCCCGTGGCCGTCTTCGGGGCGGTAGAACATGCGTGGACCTCCTTGCCGGGGTTTGCCCTGTGGTTACGCTCATGTTACGGGCGTTTCCAGCCCCTTACCGGGGGGCGGGGCGCCCGGGAGGCGGCGTTGAACGGGCATTGACCGGGGTGTGAACGGAGGCAGGCGGGCGGGATGTTTCGTCTCGACGAGGAAACGGCGGCGGACTGGTGGGAGGTCGAGGCGCTCTATGACCTCTGCTTTGCGCCGGGGCGCGAGGCGCTCTCGTCCTACCGGCTGCGCGACGGGGTTGCGCCGGTGGCCGGGCTGTCGCTGACCGTGCGCGACGAGGCGGGCATTCTCGCCGGTGCGATTCGTCACTGGCCGGTCCGGGTGGCCGCACAGCCGGCGCTGCTGCTGGGGCCGGTGGCCGTCCATCCGACCCGGCAGGGCGAAGGGCTCGGCGCATTGCTGATCCGGGAGGGGCTCGCCCGCGCGGCGGCGCTTGGCTGGGAACGGATGATGCTGGTGGGCGACCGGCCCTATTATGCGCGCTTCGGTTTCGAGGTTCTGCCGGGGGTCGGGATGCCGCCGCCAACCAATCCCGACCGCGTTCTTGGCCGAGAGCTTGTGCCGGGCGCCTGGGCCGGGGTGTCTGGACGGGTGCGGCGCTGGACCGGTGGTCAGGACGGCGGGCAGGAGCGTGGCCCGGCGGGGCTGTGACCGGGCAGCTCTGCAAAGACATGGCCGGGAAAGGACTGGGCGCGGCAGAATTTCCGCGAAAGTCAGACCCCCCGCGCCAACAGCGCCGGATGCGTGCGCGCGGGTTCACAGGACCGGGTTCACAGGACAGGGAGTGAAGGCTCGCGTCAGCCGCTTCGCATCAGGTGGGTAACGGGCCGGTATCAGCGCCGGTTATCAGCGCCGGTGCGGGGCCTGTACCGGGATATGCACGTGTTGTGAGCCGGTGGCGGGCAAACCGCGGCGCGGTCGCGGCATGGGCGGGACAAAGGCCACGAAAACGGCCAGAAGCATCACACCGGCGGCGCCGCCGAGCGAATAGGCAAGCAGGGCGAAGGGTATGCTGCCACCGGATGTGAGCACGGCGGTGGCGCTCACGGCGCCGGTGACAAAACCGATCAGCACGAAATAGAGAATCATGTCTGTCTCCCTGTCCATGCCCCCATCCTTGATTCTAACCGGTAAATGTCAGCTTAATGCAATTTGCAGCAAAACGCGCCCCATAAAAGAAAAGTGAAAGCAATTTGTGAGGAATTGTGTGAACAATCAAGAGTGATTGCCGGGATTGTACAAGAATTCAACCACAGATGGTCTCACCGACTGTGCGCCGGAGGCGCGGGCATCGTCGACCACGCGCCGAAGCGCTCCCATGTCCAGGCGCCTTATCAGGTGCTTGACCGGCCCGATGGAGGCCGGGCGCATCGACAGGTTGCGCATGCCGAGCGCGGTAAACACCGCCGCCTCGATCGGCCGGCCGGCGTCTTCGCCGCAGAAACTCACCGGGGTGCCGGTTTCGCTGCACCGCCGCACGATCATTTCGAGCAGATTGAGGAAGGAAACATTGAGCGTGTCGTAGCGGCGGCGGACGCGCTCGTTTTCGCGGTCGGCAGCGAAGAAGAACTGTTTCAGATCATTGCCGCCGATGGAGATGAAATCGGCCTCGGCGAAGAATTGCGAGGGCGCGAAGGCCATTGAGGGGGTTTCGAGCATCGCCCCTGCCCGGACCTCGGTGGGCAGCATATGGCCCAGGCGGCGTTCGCGCTCGATTTCGCCGAACAGGAGCGCGCGGGCGTCGTGGAATTCCTGCAATTGCGCGATGAAGGGAAACATCACCGAGAGCCGGCGCCCGGCGGCGGCGCGAATCAGCGCCTGAAGCTGCATCCGCATCACGCCGGGCTTGTCGAGCCCGACCCGGATCGCCCGCCAGCCAAGCGCCGGGTTCGGCTCGTCCTGCGCCTTCATGTAGGGCAGCACCTTGTCGGAACCGATGTCGAGGGTGCGGAACACCACGTCCTTGTCGCCCGCCCGGTCGAGCACGCTGGAATATTGCTCGGCAAGCTCGCCCCTGCGCGGTAGACGCGGCTGGGTGAGAAACTGAAGCTCGGTGCGGAACAGCCCGACCCCTTCGGCACCGGAGCTTTCGAGGCTCGGCAGATCGGCCATCAGCCCGGCGTTCATCGACATCGCCACCCGGACCCCGTCCCTGCTCTCGGCGGGCTTGTCGCGCAGCGAGACATAGCGTTCCTGCTGGGCCGCCTCCATCGCCATCTTGTCGCGGAAACTGTCCACCACGGCATCTTCGGGGCGCAGATGCACGATCCCGTGTTCGCCGTCGACCAGGATCAGATCGCCGTTCAGCGCCTCGGAGGCAATCGGCCCGGCATGGACCACCAGCGGAATCGCCCAGGCCCGCGCCACGATCGCCGCATGGCTGGCCACGGAGCCTTCTTCCAGCACCACCGCCTTGAGCTTGTGGCGGCCGTATTCGAGCAACTCGCCGGGGCCGATGTTGGAGGCGATCAGGATCGGGTCTTCCGGCATCTCGGCGCCGGTCTCGCGGCCCTGTCCGGTGAGGATGCGCAGCAGCCGGTTGGACAGGTCGTCGAGGTCGTGCAGGCGTTCGCGCAGATAGGGGTCGGGCACCTGGCTCATGCGCTGACGGGTGGTGGTCTGTTCCTTCTCGACCGCCGCCGCCGCCGACAGGCCGCGGGCGATGTCTTCTTCCATCCGCCGCCGCCAGCCGCGCGAATTGGCAAACATCCGGTAGGCTTCGAGCACCTGCATCTGGTCCTTGTCGGCCCCGGTGGCGGTGGCCAGCAGCTCGTCGACCGAGAGCTGGAGCGTGGCAATCGCCTCGTCGAGTTTCCTGAGTTCCTCGCCCGGATCCTCGCCGATCGGGTTGGTCACCACCACCCGGGGCTCGTGCAGCCAGACCTGGCCCATTGACGAGCCCTCCTGGCCAACCCCGCCACGGAAGCTGACCGGCCGGCGGTGCAGCGGCGCGAGCGCGGCGCCCTCGCCGACGAAGGCACCAAGCTCGGTCATCTCCGCCAGAACCATGGCGACGACTTCCATGCCGTAGATTTCGTCGTCGGAATAGGCGCGCTGCTGTTTCGACTGGACGACCAGCACACCCAGGCTCTCGCCGAGCCGCTGGATCGGCACCCCGAGGAAGCTCGAATAGCGCTCTTCGCCGGTCTCTGCCATGTAGCGGAAACCGCGCTCCGAAGGGGCGTCGGCGGTGTTGAGCGGGCGCTTGTCGCGCGCGACCCGGCCCACAAGCCCCTCACCGATACGCATCCGTGTCTGGTGAACCGCTTCGGGGCGCAGGCCCTCGGTGGCGCAGAGCTCGAGGGTCTCTGTGTCGCGGAACAGATAGATCGAACAGACCTCGACCCCCATCGCGTCGGCGATGATGTCGGTTACCCGGTCGAGCCGTTCCTGACCCGCAGAATCGCCAGCCAGCGCGTCGCGCAGGCGTCCCAGCAGCTTGCGGCTGTCGCTTTCACGTCCGTGATCCAAATCCGTCCCTGTCGTTTGCGCCCCGGTTCGTCCGGGCTGTCGGGGGCAGGTTACCCGCGGGGGGAGGGTTTGCCAACGTTTGAGGTGGGAAATCGCGCGGCCGTTGCACCGGTTTCGCGGGATCGCGCAAAGGCTCGGCGGCGGTCTGGCGGCGGGCGCCACTTCGGGTGCGGGCCACGCGGGTTCGACCCCGTGCGGGCCCCGGGCCAGGCCGCTCCCGCTTTCGAAATCGCTCCCGTCTCAGACCGCCTTTTCGAGTTCGAACGCGTCGTGCAGCGCCTGGACCGCAAGCTCCATGTATTTGCGGTCGATCAGCACCGAGATCTTGATTTCCGATGTGGTGATGACCTTGATGTTGATGCCCTCGCGCGAGAGCACCTCGAACATCCGCGAGGCGATGCCCGCCTGGCTGCGCATGCCGATGCCGACGATCGAGACCTTGGCCACCGCCCGGTCGGCCAGAAGGTCATGGTAGTCGATTTCGCCGGATGCCTTCGCCGCCTGCATCGCCTGTTCGGCGCGGGCCACCTGGCCAACCGGGCAGGAGAAGGTCATGTCGGTGCGGCCCTCTTCCGAGATGTTCTGCACGATCATGTCGACATTCACCCCCGCTTCGGCGAGCGGCCCGAAGATTGCCGCAGCAATCCCGGGCCGGTCGGCGACCGAGATCAGCGTCATCTTGGCTTCGTCGCGCGAATGGGCGACCCCGGCAACGGCGTTCTTTTCCACGATTTCCTCCTCGTCGCAGACCAGCGTGCCTGCCTTGGGGTCGTATTCTGCGAAGCTCGACAAGACCCGCAGCTTCACCTTGTAGCGCATCGCCAGTTCGACCGAACGGGTCTGCAGCACCTTGGCGCCCAGCGAGGCGAGTTCGAGCATTTCCTCGAACGAGATCCGCTCGAGCTTGCGGGCCTTGGCCTCGATTCGGGGGTCGGTGGTATAGACCCCGTCCACATCAGTGTAGATGTCGCAGCGCTCGGCGTCGAAGGCGGCGGCGAAGGCGACCGCGGTGGTGTCGGAGCCGCCGCGGCCGAGCGTGGTGATTCGCCCGTCCTTCGCCAGCCCCTGGAACCCCGCGACCACCGCCACCCGCATGCCTTCGCCGAATTTGGTGAGGATGTTGGCGTTGGGGATCTCCTCGATTCGCGCCGCGGAATGGACGCCGGTGGTCTTCACCGGCACCTGCCAGCCCTGCCAGCTGCGGGCGGGGATGTCCATTTCCTGAAGCCTGAGCGCCATCAGCCCGGCGGTGACGTTTTCGCCCGCACTCACCACGGCATCGTATTCGCGCGCATCGTAAAGCGGCGCGGTCTCCTCGACCCAGCCGACGAGTTCGTTGGTCTTGCCCGCCATCGCCGAGACGATGACGATGACGTCGTAACCGTTCGCCACCTCGCGGGCGACGCGCTTCGAGGCCCGCGCGATGCGGTCGAGGGTGGCGACGGAGGTGCCGCCGAATTTCATCACGAGAATGGGCATGGGGCTCGGGCCGGGTCTGCGGAAGTTCGGGTTTCGGGCGTTCTAGGCTTGCGGTGGGAAAAGGGCAAGGCGGGTTTCAGGGGGGCGGGCGTGTCCTGGGAAAAAAAGGCGGCCAGGGGAATGCCCTGGCCCGGGCGCGGGAGCGTCCAGACGAAAAAGGCGGCCAGGGGAATGCCCTGGCCGCAAGGTGGGGGAACGATATGCCTGAGTTGAAGCCCGGGGCTCTTCCCGGGCATCTGGCCCTGAAATATGGTCATTCGCTGACCACGAGCCTACTGTCGCGCCGCATTGAAGCGGCGAAAAGGCGTCACTGGGGAAAGAATATGACAATTCTAACGGGATTGTTGCTGTTGCAGGAACGCTGCGCCGCCTTCCGTCACCGCCCCGTGTGCCACCCATGTGCGCCCCGTATGCGCCCACCCGTGTATCCCGGTGTGGCCTGTCCGTGTGTTGCGGTGTTGCGGTGTTGCGGCTCCGGCGCGGCCCCGGGCACTTTCGAAAACATGCCCGGAGGCGTTTCGAGACGTCTTGTCCAGGGGCTTCAGTTTACCTTGCGCGTGGGGGTGAAGGGCAGGGGGGCGACCGGTATGCCCTCTTCGATGAGTTCAACGGCCTCGGCGGCTTTCGCCTCGCCATAGATCGGGCGCTGCGGGACATCGCCGGTATGCATGGCGCGGGCTTCGCGGGCGAATTCCAGGCCAACATAATCCGCCTCCGATTCGACCCTGGCGCGCAGTGCCGCGATGGCTTTCTCGCGCGGGCTTGCGGCCGCGAGAGGCGGGGCAGGGGCGCCCGCCGGGGGGTGAGCCAGGGCGGCCGGGCCGGACATCGGGGCCGACGCCTGCGCATGGACCGGCGCGGGTGGTTGCGCCCGGTCGCGTGCGGGCCGGATTCGCGGTGTCATCAGGCTCTTTTCGATCTCGGTCGAGCCGCAGTCCGGACAGACCAGCCCGCCCGCCGCCGCCACGGTGTCGAACGCCTGGCCGTCGCGGAACCAGCTTTCAAAACGGTGCCCTCCGGGGCATTGCAAAGTGAAACGGATCATCGGCTTTCCTCGCCCTCAACTATGGGCATGCCGGCCCCGCCGCGCAATGGGGCCGGCTTGCGGGGTGCTGGCTACCGGCGCAGAACCCGCGGGTCGAAGGACTTGATGATCTGGCGAAGCTCCGGCTCGGCCACCATCTGCGCGGCCTTCCTGGCCGGAAACCAGCGGCGCTTGCGCGAGGCCTGCTCCGGCCATTGCTTCAACAAACGCTTCACCCGGATCGGAAACACCGCAACCATGATCGGCAGATCGCCGGATTTGTCCATCTGCTTGAGATAGCCATAGAAGCCGATGACCATATGCGAAAGCTTGCCCTCGACCCCGCCTTCTTCGAACGCCTCGGTCGCGGCGGCTTCGGCGGGTGTGGCGCCGTCCATCGGCCAGCCTTTCGGGATGATCCAGCGCCCGGTGTCGCGCGAGGTCACCAGCAGGATCTCGAGCTTTCCCTGGCTTATCCGCCAGGGCAGCGCACCGAACTGGGTGCGAACGTCGCGCTTGCCCGACCCCGCCAGCCGGATCGGCTTCTGGTTTATACCGGGATTGTTCACTCGGGCCGTCCTGCTCACTGCCGCCTTCCTCCGGAAACCCCCCGGTGGACTCTGCAACAGAATTGTAAAAGTCTTGTTTCGATCGTTAGTGATGTAGGTGCCCGGGCGGCGGATTTGAAGGCCCCCCGACCCGACCCGGAGCGCCAGTGCCGAAATCCTTTCAGGGGGGCAGAGCCCCGGGGCTCAGGCCGCCGGCACCCCGCCGCGCAGCACTTCCATAAAGCGTGCGGTGTCGATATTGCCGCCCGACAGAACCACCGCCACCTTGCGCCCGGCCATCCGGTCGCGCTCCTGCATCAACGCCGCCAAAGCCGCGGCGCCCGCGCCCTCGGCCACATTATGGGTGCATTCGAAATACAGCCGGATCGCCCGGGCGATCTCCGCTTCGCTCACTGCCACGATCCGCGCCGCACCCCGCGAATAGATGTCGAAAGCCGCCTGCACCGGCACCCGCACCGCCATGCCGTCGGCGAAAGTGTCGGCCGAGCCGGTCTCCACCAGCCGCCCCGCCTTGACCGAAAGCATGGCACCTGCCGCCTCGGTGGAGACGACGCCCACCACCTCGGTGCCGAGCCCGAGCGCATCGCGCGCTGCAATCGTGCCGGAGATGCCCGAGCCGCAGCCGATCGGCACATAGACCGTATCGAGGTCGGGATGAGCCGAGAAAAGCTCCAGCCCGTAGGTCGCAACCCCCCGCACCAGCTCGGCATGAAACGGCGGGACGGGAAAATGATCCCCCGCCGCCGCCACCCGCATCGCCTCCTCGCGGGCGGTATCGAAATCGCGGCCGAACACCTTCAGATCGGCGCCATAGGCGCGCATCGCGGCGTTCTTCTCCACCGAATTGCCCTCGGGCACATAGACCTTCGCTTCCAGCCCCGCGGCCCGGGCGGCGCGCGCCTGTGCCTGGCCGTGATTGCCCCGCGTCGCGGTGACGATGCCGCGCGCCCCGGGCTGTTCCCGGCGCAGCCAGTCGATGAAGGTGATCGCGCCGCGCACCTTGAAGGCACCGGTGGGCGCGTGGTTCTCGTGCTTCACCACCACCTCCGTGCCCACACGCTCCCCCAGAAGCGGCCAGGCGATCTGCGGGGTGGGGTCCATCTGCGTATAAACCAGCGCCCGGGCGGCCTCGATCTCTTCAACGGTAAACAGCGCCATGTCCTTCTCCTGCCATCAGATCACGCGGGCCTGCGGCCTTTCCGGCCCGTCCCCAACACCCATCCCGAACCTTCCGCTCTTTATCCTGGGGAAAACACTCCACGGGGGTTCCGGGGGTGTGAAACCCCCGGGCGCCGGCCTTTGCTACCCGCGCTGGCCCGCGAAACGGGTCTCCCAGTCCTCGCGCGCCTCGTCGGTGATCTTGTCGAACAGATTGTCCGGCACCGTGAAACCCGCCCCGGGCGCAAGGGTCTCGAAGGCCCCCGCGAGGTCTTCCGGCCAGGCGCCGTCGGTGCCCATGGCCCCGGCCATCTTCGCGCTGGCATCGGGGATGAAGGGCGCCGAGAGCGCGGCATAGAGGGCGATCAGGTTGAGCGCGAAGCGGATGATGCCGGCGGCGCGCTCCGGGTCTTCCTTGTAGACCGCCCAGGGCGCGGCGTTTTGCAGATATTCGTTGCCCGCGGCCCAGATGGCGCGCAGGGCGGTGGCGGATTTGCGCAGCTCCATTGCGTCCATGAGGGTCTGATATTCTTCGATCCGCGCGGTCAGATCCGCGATCAGCGCCTGTTCGGCCGCGCCCAAGGCGCCGCCCGCGGGCACCTCTTCTCCGAATTTCGAGCGGCAGAACTTGGTGACCCGGCTGACGAAATTGCCGAGCACATCGGCCAGATCCTTGTTGATCGCGGCCTGGAAATTCTCCCAGGTGAACTCGCTGTCGGCGTTTTCCGGTGCGTGGGAGAGCAGCCACCAGCGCCAGTAATCGGCCGGCAGGATCTCCAGCGCCTGATCCATGAACACCCCGCGGCCCTGCGAGGTGGAGAATTGCCCGCCCTGATAATTGAGGTAGTTGAACGACTTGATGTAGTCGACCATCTTCCACGGTTCACCGGAGCCCATCAGCGTCGCGGGGAAGGAGAGCGTGTGGAAGGGCACGTTGTCCTTGCCCATGAACTGGACGTAGCGCACATCCTCCGCACCCTTGTCAATGCGCCACCAACGCTCCCAGGCCTCGTCGCCAAGCCCCTGCGCGTCGGCCCATTCGGCGGTGGCGGCGATATATTCGATCGGCGCGTCGAACCAGACGTAGAACACCTTGCCTTCCATCCCCGGCCAGTCTGCGTCGCCCTTCTTCACCGGCACGCCCCAGTCGAGATCGCGGGTGATGCCCCGGTCCTGAAGCCCGTCGCCATCGTTGAGCCATTTCTTGGCGATCGAGGTGGTGAGCACCGGCCAGTCTGCCTTGGCGTCGATCCAGGCGTTGAGCCGGTCGCGCATGGCGGATTGCCTGAGAAAGAGGTGCCTGGTCTCGCGCACTTCGAGGTCGGTGGAGCCGGAGACGGCGGAGCGCGGGTCGATCAGATCGGTCGGGTCGAGCTGTTTGGTGCAGTTCTCGCACTGGTCGCCGCGGGCCTTGTCATAGCCGCAATTGGGGCAGGTGCCCTCGATGTAGCGGTCCGGCAGGAAGCGGCCGTCGGCATTGGAATAGACCTGCTTTTCGGCCACCTCCTCGATCAGCCCGGCCTCGGCCAGACGCCCCGCCATATGCTGGGTCAGCCGGTGGTTCCGGGGGCTGGAGGAGCGGCCGAAATGGTCGAAGGACAGCCGGAACCCGGCGGCAAGCTCCGCCTGCACCCCGTGCATCCGGGCGCAGTAGTCGGCCACCGGCTCGCCGGTCTTGGCGGCGGCGAGTTCCGCCGGGGTGCCGTGCTCGTCGGTGGCGCAGATGAACATCACCTCATGGCCGCGGGCGCGCTGGTAGCGGGCAAAGAGATCGGCGGGCAGTTGCGAGCCGACGAGATTGCCGAGGTGCTTGATACCATTGATATAGGGGAGCGCGGAGGTGATGAGAATGCGGGCCATGCGATGTCCTTCGATGTCCTGTCGAGAGCTTGCGCCCGGCTTATCGCAAGGCGCGGGGCTTTGCCAGAGCCTCTGCGGGGCAGGGCGCGCGGGGAGCGGCAGGTGCTGTTTTGGTGTCGGCGGCGCCGGGCGCCGCTCCTGCCCTCGGGCCAGACGCTGACAATCCGCCCTTGCGCCCCGGCGCGGAGTTGCCCAGTCTGCCCCGGTACCGACCAGACGGATCAAGGGAGAGCGCCGGATGAAAACGAACCAGCTTGCCGGAGGCGCGCTCGAGGTCAGCGAGCTGTGCCTCGGCTCCATGACCTGGGGCACCCAGAACACCGAGGCCGAAGCCCATGCCCAGATCGAAATGGCGCTCGACCACGGGGTCAACTTCATCGACACCGCCGAGATGTATCCGGTCAACCCGCTGTCGCCCAAGACCACCGGGCGCACCGAGGAAATCATCGGCACATGGTTTGCGAAGACCGGCCGCCGGAACGAGGTGGTGCTGGCCACCAAGGTTTCGGGCGACACGAAGATGGCCCGCGGTGGCGAGGGGTTTTCGGGTGCGATCCTGCCCGCGACCATCGACGCCTCGCTGAAGCGCTTGCAGACCGATGTGATCGACCTCTACCAGCTCCACTGGCCGATGCGCGGCTCCTATGCCTTCCGGCAGAACTGGGACTACAACCCGTTCAAACAGGACCGCGCCGCCACGCTCGACCATATGGCCGGCGTGCTGGAGGCGGCGAAGGCCGCAGTCGCCGCCGGCAAGGTGCGCCATTTCGGCCTGTCCAACGAAAGCGCCTGGGGCACGGCGATGTGGCTTCAGCTGGCGCGCGAGACCGGCGCGCCGGAGATGGTGACGATCCAGAACGAATATTCCCTGCTCTGCCGGCTGTTCGATACCGACCTCGCCGAAGTGAGCGCCAATGAGGGCGTGGCGCTGCTGGCCTATTCACCGCTCGCCACCGGGATCCTCACCGGCAAGTATCACGGCGGCCTGACCGTGCCCTTCGGCAGCCGGATGTCGATCAACAAGACGCTCGGCGGGCGGGTCACCCCGCGCGCCTGGGAGGCGGCGGCGGCCTATCTCGCGCTGGCCGAGGCGCATGGGGTCGATCCGGTGCACATGGCGCTGCGCTGGGCCGCCGACCGGCCGTTCACCGGCTCGGTGATCTTCGGCGCCACCACGCCGGAGCAGCTTGCCCGCAGCCTGACCGCGGCGGAGGTGACGCTGACCGACGAACTCAGGGCCGCCATAGACGCAACCCACAAGGCGCATCCGCTCCCCTTCTGAGCCCGGTTCGGGCGGTTCGGGCGGTTCGGCGGCTGCGGGCCGACCGCGCCCGGTGCGGACAAAACCGTTTCCGGCCCGCCGGCGTTGCTCTACCATTTCCCGCGAATGGAGGACGCGCAGGCGGATCTGCCCGGTACTGCCCCGATGCTGCAAGCCGTTCACCGGAAGCCGGACCGGAAGCCAGAAAGGACAAGACATGCGCCGATTGACCCTGATGCTGTTCATTGCCGCGATGACGGGCTGCATGGCCGATGAGGATCCGGTGCCCGGGAGCGGGCCGGCCACGGCGGACATCCCTGCGGCGGTCACCCCCGTGACAGGCAGTTCCGTGACGGTCACCCCCGTGACAGGCAGCCCTGTGACAGGCACCCCCGTGGCCGATACGCCGCAAACCGGCGCGCCAAAGACCGAAGCCGCTTGCCGCGAGGCCGGCGGGCGCTGGGCCGCAGGCGGGATGCGGCACCGGCACCTGTGCTTCCTGCCCACGCCCGATGCGGGCAAGTCCTGCACTGCTGCGGGGGATTGCACCGGTGTCTGCCTGGCCGAAACCGGAACATGCAGCGCCGAAACCCCGCGCTTCGGCTGCTTTGCGATCTTCGCGTCCGACGGGGCGCGAAGAACGATCTGCGTCGACTGAGCCTGTCGCGGCATGCGGTGGCGCCCCTCCCGCCGGGAGGGCGCGCCGTGGCTGCGCCGTTTCTGCTGCGGCGCTTTGCCAGCAGAGCAGGCGGCGCAAACGCCGGTACCCGCTTCGCGCGATCCTTAAACGCCTTTCAGGAAGCGCTCGATGGTGGTGGCCAGGGCGACGGGCGTTTCGTCTATCGGGTAGTGTCCGGCATTGGGCATCACCTCAAGCTCGGCGTTCGGATACCACTGCATGTAGGTCGCTTCCATCACCTCGGCGGACAGCGCGGGGTCATGCTCTCCGACGATGACTTTCAGCGGCACCGGATTGCCCACGATCTCTTCATGGAAATCACTTTCGGTCCAGGCCGTCAGATAGGCGGCGAAAGCCTCGTCGAGCGCCGTCTTGCGCGAATAATCGGCCACCGACGCAACCCAGACCGGGGTCAGCCGGTTGCCGGTGGTGAAGTCGATGATGGCGCGGCGGTTTTCGATGTTGGCGGCCGCACCGCCAAACAGCGCGGCGGAGTCCGCGTCCAGCGGCACACCCGAAGCGGGCACCGGCGTCAGCGCGACCATCTTTTCCACCCGGTCGGGCGCATCGGCCAGCACCCGCTGGATGGCCATGCCACCCATCGAATGGCCGATCAGGCTGAACTTTTCCCAGCCAAGAGCGTCGGCCAGTTCCAGCACGTCGGCGGAAATCTCGGCCATGTCACAGGCGCCGGTCAGCTCGCGCGAGGCGCCATAGCCGCGATAGGCCGGGCAGACATAGGTGAAGGCCTCGGTGTCGAGCACCTGTTTCATCGGGGTCAGGCAGGTCTGGTCGCTGAACCAGCCGTGCAGGACCATGACCTTTGTCGGCCCGTGGCCGATGGTTTCATATCCAAGTCGCGCCATTGTGCTTCCTTTCCTTTCGATCGAGTGTTTCGCATCCGTTTGTGGCCCTGTATATCAGGGTATTGCTGTCGTGCCCGGGCGAATAAAAATTTCTGTCACAAGGCCAGCCTGATCTTCTGCCCTGCTTTCGCCCGCGAGCAGCAGCTCATCATGCGTTTGTTTTCGGCCCGCTCCGCGCGGGTCAGAACCACATCGCGGTGGTCGATCTCGCCGTCCACAACCGTCACCTCGCAGGAGCCGCACAGCCCCTCGCGGCAGTCGCAGGCGATGTCGATGCCGGCGGCGAGAAGAGCGTCCAGAAGGGTGGTGTCATTGGCCACCTGAAGACTCATGCCCGAGTCGACCAGTTCGACCTCGAAGGCGGTTTCCTTTTCCGGATCAAGCGCGGTGTCCTTGGCGCTGAAATGCTCGAAGTGGAACGTGCCTTCGGGCATATCGGCCGTCAGGTCTTCCAGCGCATCGAGCAGCCTTTGCGGGCCGCAGGAATATATCTGCCCCCCCGCGGGCAAGGCGGCGACCAGTGCGGCAAGGTCCACGCGGGTATTCTCGTTGGAGGGATATATATGCGCTGCGGCGTGATCGCGGGCAAGGCGGTGCAGGAAGGCCATGGTCTTGCGGCTGCGGCCGGCATAATGGACCTCGTAACTCTTGCCCTGCGCCTTCAGTCGGTCCGCCATGGCGATGATCGGCGTGATGCCGATACCGCCCGCGACCAGAATATAATGCGAGGCGCTGTCGTCGAGTCGGAACAGATTCGACGGCCCCCGCAACTTGATTTCGGCGCCTTTGGTAATCGTGTCGTGAATATATTTCGAGCCGCCGCGCCCGTCCTCTTCGCGCAGGATCGCCACCTGAAAACGCCCGTCACCGGGGGCGCCGCAGAGCGAATACTTGCGGTCATATTCGCCGACGCAAAGCTCGATATGGGCGCCGGCACTCCATCTGGGAAGCGGCCGGCCCCTGGCATCTTCGAATATAAGCCCGAGGACGCCTTCGGCCTCCTCGCGCGCTTCGACCACGCGCACCTTGCGGGCGATATTCTGCCGTGCGGGCGGTCCGACCGAAAAATGCACCGGTTTTGCAGGGGGGGTTGACGTTTTTCGCTCGGGGTTCTGCGCCGGATCCCATTCGACCCAAAGATGATCCGGGCCGCGGAAAGAGGTATTGGGCAGATAGGTATAGTCCTGTTCGGCCAGCCGCAGATGCGGCAGGCGGCGGGTCATTTCCTCGAGGAAAATGCGCATCTCCATCCGGCCGATATTCTTGCCCATACATTGATGGGCGCCGTAACCGAAGGTCAGATGCTCCACCGCATTATCGCGGTATATATCGAACCGGTCGCCATCTTCGAAATGCCGCTCGTCCTGGTTGCCCGAAGCCTGCACCAGCAAAAGCTTCGCGCCCTCCGGCAGGTCAACACCGCCCAGGGTGGCGGGGGCGGTGGCCTGACGCCGCCAGGCCACGATGGACCCGGCGTAGCGCAGGCATTCTTCAACGGCATTGGGGATCAGCGACGGATCGGCGCAGATGTCGTCCCATGCGTCGCGATGGGTCAGCAGGGTCTTGAACATGTTGGCCGAGGCCAGCGAGGTGGTTTCATGGGCGGCGACGATGATCGCCATCATCATCGAATGCACATAGCTGTCGGTCACGATTTCGGGGATCTCGGCATTGAGGCGGATGGTCTCGTGCATCCAGCCGGTGCCGTGTTTTTCGGCCCGCATTTTCTCGATCACCTGCCCGGCATATTGCCAGAACCGGCCGACATCATGGGCCACCTCGGCCTGTTTTTCATCCGACGGCTTGCCCCATGTATTCACCGAATGGGCCACGGAGAAGGTGCGCAGCGTGGCAATCTCGTCTTCCGGCACCCCGAGAAAATGCAGCGCCACCAGAAGCGGCACTTCATAGAGCATGGCGTCGACCAGCTCGACACGGCCGCTGTCGATGAACGCGTCCATCTTCTCGCGCGTCAGGCGGCGCACCATGCTCTGATGGGCTTCGAGATTGGCGGGAATGAAATGATCCATCAGCGCACGGCGGCGCTCCATATGCGCGGGCTCGTCTTCGTTCACCAGCGTTTTCGCCATGGCATAATCATAGCTTTTCAGGATCCTTACCGCCTCGTCGGTGGCGGGGGTGATCTTTTCGAGCACGTTGCGCGGCGAATAAAGTATATTGTCGCGGAAGACGGCCTTGATGTCGTCATACCGGCTGACGACCCAATAGCCGAGTTTCGGCGCGTAGAAGACGGGCAGTTGATCGCGCGACCAGCGCAGCGCCTCGGCCGGGTCGAGCTGGTAGGCGCCTTCGAAGGCGTCAAAGGCATCGGCCATTTCGGCAGGGGTGCCGACCGGGCAGCGGGCTTGTGCCGCGTCCTGCTGGCTTGCTCCGGAAAACGGGCAGCTGTCGGAAAGGAGTGTCTTTGCTTCGGAAACCATGGCTATCACGCCGCCTTTGCCTGAGTGGATTGCCTTTTGCCCAGTGTATGTTGCCAATCTGCGGCATGCAATTGCCTGGCCACAGGCACGCAAGACCTGTCAGGGCCTGCGGGTTTCCGGGGTGCGCCGGGCAGAGAACAGAGCCGCGGGCGTGGGCGCGAACCTGCGGATTTCAAACGCCCGATCGCCGAACCGCGCCCGATCGAACCCGATGGCGCCGCCTTGCGGTGCCGAAGCCGTGACAGACCGAAACCACGCGCGGAAATTGCCGCGCCGCGCAACACAATCCCACCTTGGCGCCACAATTGAAAGATCGCCGCCGATTACATCGCCGGAACCGCCGATGAACGCGCGCTGGCCGCGCTCGGCGGGGTGAGCTGCGATTTCGGGGTCGGCGAGAACTCCGGCAGGTTCTACACTGGCAAACGCACCGAGGACGAAGCGGTCAACATCCGGCGCCGCGCCTTTGCCGATGGCAGTCTCGACGCGGCCAGTACCGCGCGCTACGTCGAGGTGCTCACCGCCACCCTGCCGACCACCCATCGCGGCTACCGGATCTACAAGCCCGACGACACCCCGCTGGCGTTCCGGGTCTATCTCGTCGAGCTTTTCCACGCCTACCGGACCCGCCCCGCCGGCGTGACCGAAGGTCCGATCCCGGCGCGGGAAAAGCAATCCATCGCAAGGGTCCTGGAGGTGGCGGCCGATCTCGGTGCCGGGGCCGAAGACCTGCTGGCAAGCGTGTTCTACCAGCAGAGGCGTTACGGCTGGCGCAACGGCGGCGAGTTGAACGAGTGCATCGATGTGCCGGCTCTGGTGCGCGCCGAGCCTCAGGCCTTCATTGCCCTCGGCAAGCGTCTGGAACAGCCAGGCCGGGAAAACCTGTTCGCCTTCATCGAGAAACGCGAGCTTGCCGAGGGGGAACCGTTCTTTTCGATGGTGCTCGACGGGCTTGGCGCCTCGGCGAAGGCCATCCGCGAAGCGGCGCTTGCCTGTTTCCTGCAAGTCCCCGCCGAAACCCGCGAGCGCATTGCGGTGGAATTGCTGGGCAAGGGCAAGGTGGAGCTGCGCGCGATGATGGCCGAAGTGCTGATCGGGATCGACAGCGAGAGCGCCCGGGCCGCGCTCGTGGCGCATCTGGAGGGCGAGAAGGTGGCCCGGGTCCGGGCGCTGATCGAGGGGCATCTGGCGACCGCCCCGGATGAGGCGGAGGACGCCACCAGCTATCTGGCGATGGACGGCAGCCGGGTCGGGATCCCGCCGGTGCGGTCTCCGGAAGACGGGCCGGTGCCCGAGATCACCGATGCCTTCCGGGCGGAGCTTCTGGCGGTCGGGCAGGAACTCGAAGACCTCTACCAGCAGGCCTTGAAAGACAGCAAATCCGGCAAAATCCCGGAGAGCAAGGCGTATTATCTGAAATACGCCGCCCCCATCGCCCCGGAGGTGTTTGCCGAACAGGTGCTGAAACGGCTGAACGGCACGCCGATGGATGGCAGCGAACCCAAGGATTTCATGCGCCGTCTGGGCACGCCCCAGACCATTGCCCTTTTGCAAGGCCATATCGACACTCTGCCGCCGAAACCGGCGCTGGAGCTTGCCGTCAGAATGCTCCGCGGTCGCCTCGACTGGCGCTCTTACGATCGTCTGGACAACTTTTGCTCCGGGATCATCAAGGCCTGGCTCGCCAGCGACGGCGCCGATTTCCGCTGGCTCGAAACCCGGGCCCGCGCGGCAGGCGCGCGTTACGTTCTGCCGAAAGGCGCCGGAAGCCGTGAGATGAAGCCCGGCGAAAGCCTCGACCTGCTGTTTCTGCGCCGGCGCACCCGGTACGACCGCGACGACGAGCCTCTGGCCGACGAGGTGCTCTGGCCGCTGGTGGCGGAAAACCTCTGGCTCATCGACCGGGCGCTCGGCGTGGTGAACG
>PDRW01000065.1 GCA_002746935.1 Rhodobacterales bacterium | reverse complement strand
GTCCGAAGCCCTCAGCGATGCTCCACATCCACATAGTCGCGGAAGGGTTCGCCGGTGTAGAGCTGGCGCGGGCGGCCGATTTTCTGCTTCGGGTCGCCGAGCATTTCCTTCCACTGCGAGATCCAGCCCACGGTGCGCGACAGGGCGAAGATCGGGGTGAACATCGAGGTCGGGAAGCCCATCGCTTCGAGGATGATGCCGGAGTAGAAATCGACATTGGGATAGAGCTTCTTGGAGACGAAATAGTCGTCTTCGAGGGCGATCTTCTCGAGCTCCATCGCCACTTTCAGGGTCTCGTTATCCTCGATGCCGAGCAGGTCGAGCACCTCATGGGCGCTTTCCTTCATCACCTTCGCACGCGGGTCGAAGTTCTTGTAGACCCGGTGGCCGAAGCCCATCAGCCGGAACGGGTCGTCCTTGTCCTTGGCGCGGGCGACATATTCGGGGATCCGGTCGACGGTGCCGATTTCCTTCAGCATCTCGAGGCAGGCCTGGTTGGCGCCGCCATGGGCCGGGCCCCAGAGGCAGGCGATGCCGGCGGCGACGCAGGCGAAGGGGTTGGCGCCCGAGGAGCCGGCCAGACGCACGGTGGAGGTCGAGGCGTTCTGTTCGTGGTCGGCATGCAGGGTGAAGATCCGGTCCATGGCGCGGGCGAGGATCGGGTCGACCTCATATTCCTCGGCCGGGACCGAGAAACACATGTGCAGGAAGTTGGCGGCGTAATCGAGCGAGTTCTTCGGATAGACGAAGGGCTGGCCGATGGAATACTTGTAGGCCATCGCGGTGATGGTCGGCAGCTTGGAGATCATCCGCACCGCGGCGATCTCGCGCTGCCAGTAATCGGTGATGTCGATGGAATCGTGGTAGAAGGCCGAGAGCGCCCCGACCACGCCCACCAGCGTCGCCATCGGGTGGGCGTCGCGGCGGTAGCCGGAGAAGAATTTGGTGATCTGCTCATGCACCATCGTGTGACGGGTCACGCGGCTTTCGAAGGCCTCCAGCTCCCGGGCGGTTGGCAGCGAGCCGTAGAGCAGCAGGAAGCAGACTTCGAGATAGTGCGATTTCTCGGCCAGCTGGTCGATCGGGTAGCCGCGGTAGAGCAACTCGCCCTTGTCGCCGTCGATGAAGGTGATCGCGCTTTCACAGGACGAGGTCGAGGTGAAGCCGGGATCGTGGGTGAACACGCCGCCCTCGGCATAGAGCCGGGTGATGTCGATCACATCCGGCCCCGCGGAGGGCGAATAGATCGGCAGTTCGAGCTCCTTGCCGTTGAAGGTGAGCGTCGCTGTCCCGGTTTTTTGCGCCATTAGGCATCCCTTTCCTGTTGGCCGGTCCCGGTGGTGGTTGCGCGGGACGGGTGGTTAGCGGCTTGCCTCGGAGATCCGGGCGATGCTTTCATCGCGGCCCAGAAGCAGCATCATGTCGAAAACGCTGGGGCTGACGGCGCGCCCGGCGAGGGCGGCGCGGAGCGGGGCCGCCAGCTTGCCGAATTTCAGCCCGTGGGTTTCGGCGGTGGCGTTGAGGCGCTCCTCCAACGAGTCACGGGTCCAGCTAACAGTTTGCAGCTGCGGCGTCAATTCTTCCAGTATACTACGGGATACGGCGTCGAGCGCCTTTTCCGCCTTCCCGTCACGCCCGATGGGGCGGGAGACGAGCAGAAACCGTGCCTTTTCAAGGAGTACGGGCAGGGTCTTCGCGCCTTGCCGGACCACATCCATGGCCTCCGCGAGCGCCTCGGCCTGGGCTTGCGAGAGCGCCTTGGCGCCGGTGGATGCAAGGTAGTCTTGCAGTTGCAGCACGATCTTTCCGGCCGGCATGGCGGCGATATGCTGGCCCGAGAGGTGGTCGAGTTTCTTGAAGTCGAATCGCGCCGCACCCTTGCCGATGCCGTTGAAGTCGAACCACGCGCGGGCCTGTTCATCGGTGAAAAACTCGTCGTCGCCATGGCTCCAGCCGAGCCGCGCGAGATAGTTGCGCATGGCGGCGGCGGGGTAGCCGAGCGCGCGGTATTCCTCGACCCCGAGCGCCCCGTGGCGCTTGGAGAGCTTCTTGCCGTCGGGCCCGTGGATCAGCGGGATATGGGCGAAGGTGGGCACGTCCCAGCCCATGGCGCGGTAGATCTGCACCTGGCGGGCGGCGTTGTTGAGGTGGTCGTCGCCGCGGATCACATGGGTCACGCCCATGTCGTGGTCGTCGACCACCACCGCGAGCATATAGGTCGGCGTGCCGTCGGAGCGCAGGCAGATCATGTCGTCGAGCTGGTCGTTGCGGAAGGTGACCTTGCCCTGAACCTTGTCGTCGATCACCGTGGTGCCCTCGCGCGGGGCCTTGAGGCGGACGGCATAGGGCGCGTCCGGGTGGGTTGCCGGGTCGGCGTCGCGCCAGGGTGAGCGAAACAGGGTCGAGCGGCCCTCGGCGCGGGCCTGCTCGCGGAAGGCGGCGATTTCGTCCTGGGTGGAGAAGCACTTGTAGGCATGGCCCGCGGCGAGCATCGCCTCGGCCACCTCCACATGGCGGGCGGCGCGGGCGAACTGGCTGAGGGGCGCGCCGTCGTAGTCGAGGCCGAGCCAGTCGAGCCCGGCGAGAATCGCTTCGGTCGCCTCCGGGGTCGAGCGGGCGCGGTCGGTATCCTCGATGCGCAGCAGGAATTTCCCGCCCCGGCCGCGGGCATAGAGCCAGTTGAACAGCGCGGTGCGGGCGCCGCCGATGTGCAGATAGCCGGTGGGCGAGGGGGCGAAACGGGTGACAAT
Source organism: Rhodobacterales bacterium (assembly GCA_002746935.1). GTDB lineage: Bacteria > Pseudomonadota > Alphaproteobacteria > Rhodobacterales > Rhodobacteraceae > Sinisalibacter. Next base: position 7,490 of record PDRW01000065.1, on the reverse strand, counting down.
GGGGCGGTCGGTGGGCCGGTCGGGGCTCCGGGCGGACGTGTGGTCGGTCATGGGGCGCGCGTTAACCTTCTGGAAACCAGGATTTGCCTAAGCTCGCCCGTATCTAGTGCGTTTCCGGGCGGAGGGAAAGCCGCTGCCCGGGGCGCGCGGCCATCGGTCAGGGAGGGGCGGTTGCATCTGCTCGCCGGCATATCGGGGCGGCTCGAACGGCTCAGCGGACGGCGGATGCTGTTCGTGCCGGTCTGTCTCGGTCTCGGTGTGGGCGGCTATTTCGCGCTGCCGGCAGAGCCCGCGGCGCTCGGCTGGGCGCTTGTCGGGCTTGCGGGCGCCGGGCTGGCGGGGCTCGGCGCCATGGCCCTGCGCGGCCGCTACGCCGGGCTCGGGTTTCTTGCGCTGGGGCTTGCGCTGATCGTCGCCGGGCTGCTGGCGGCGGGGCTGCGCAGCGCTTCCGTGAGCGCCCCGGTGCTTGGCTTCCGCTACTACGGCCCGCTCGAAGGGCGGATCGTGGCGATCGACCGTTCCGCCTCCGATGCCCCCCGGCTGACCCTCGACCGGCTCCGCCTCGACCGTGTCGACCCCGACGAGATGCCGGTGCGTGCCCGGGTGTCGCTGCATGGCGCGCAGCCGTTTCTCGACCCGCGCCCGGGGCAGCGCGTGGCGCTGACCGCCTTTCTGTCCGGGCCCGAGGGCCCGGTCGAGCCGGGCGGGTTCGACTTCCGCCGCATGGCCTGGTTCGACCGGCTCGGCGCCGTCGGCTACACCCGCGCGCCCGCCTTCGCCCTGCCGCCGGAGGTGGCCGAGGCGGGCGGGCATGACGGCGGCACCGGCGGTGAGGTGCTGGTGCAGAAGCTGCGCCGCGCCATCGGCGGCTACGTGCGGGCGCGGATGCCCGGCGAGGCGGGGGCCTTTGCCGCCGCGATCGCCACCGGCGACCGCAGCGCCATGAGCCGCGCCACCATCCAGACCCTGCGCGACGCCAACCTTGCGCATCTGCTGGCGATCTCCGGGCTGCATATGGGGTTGCTTACGGGCTTTGTCTTCGCGGCGCTGCGCCTCGTGCTCGCGCTGATCCCCGGGCTCGCCGACAACCTGCCGATCCGCAAGCTCGCCGCCGTGGGCGCGCTTCAGGCGGGGGCCTTCTACCTCGTGCTTTCCGGCGGGTCGGTGGCCACGGAACGCGCCTTCATCATGGTCTCGGTGATGTTCGGCGCGGTGCTGCTGGAGCGGCGCGCGCTCACCCTGCGTGCAGTGGCGCTGGCCGCCACGCTGATCCTGCTGGCCCAGCCCGAAAGCCTCACCGAGCCCGGGTTCCAGATGTCCTTCGCCGCCACCATCGCGCTGGTTTTCACCTTCGGCGCGCTGCGCGACTGGAACGGCTGGCGTCCGCCGCGCTGGCTGCAACCGGTGACCGGGGTGCTGCTCTCTTCGGCTGTCGCCGGGCTTGCGACCGCGCCCTTCGCGGCGGCGCATTTCAACCAGGTCTCCTCCTACGGCCTGCTGGCCAACATGCTCGCGGTCCCGGTGATGGGGGCGGCGGTGATCCCGCTCGCGGTGCTGACGGCGCTGGCCGCGCCCCTGGGGCTCGGATCGCTGCCGCTCTGGCTGATGCAATGGCCGATCCGCTGGATCCTCGGGGTCGCGGCCTGGGTGTCGGGGCTTGACGGCGCGGTCGGCCATGTGCCGAGCCCGGGGCCCTGGGTGTTGCCGCTGGTGGCGGCGGGGGGGCTGACCCTGGTGCTGCTGCGCGGCCGCCCGAGGCTGGCCGGGATCGCCCCGATCGTGGTGGCGCTGGCGCTCTGGGCCGATGCCGAACGCCCGCCGGTGCTGGTCGCGCCCTCGGGCGGGCTGGTCGGGGTGATGACGGCCCAGGGCCGGGCGCTGTCGAAACCGAAGGGTGAGGGGTTCACCGCCACGGTCTGGCTCGAAAACGACGGCGACAGCGTCGACCAGGCCGTGGCCGCGGCACGGGGCGGGTTACAGGGCGGGTTACAGGGCGGATTCCGGGGCGCCAAGGGCGCGCGCTTCGCCGAGATCGGCGGGCTGCGGCTCGCGGCGCTTTCCGGGCGCGGCGCGCGCGAGAAGCTGGCGGAGGCCTGCGCCGAGGCCGATCTCGTGGTGATTTCGATGGATATCGAAGCCCCGCCGGAGGATTGCCCGGTCTGGGACCGGAAGCGGCTCCGGCACAGCGGCGCACTGGCGATCTGGCCGGACGGCGGGGCCGGAGTGACCGGGGCGGCGGAAGCGACCGGAGTGCCCGGAGTGACCGGGGCGGCGGGCAGGGCGGGTGCGCGGATCCTCAGCGTGTCCGATCTGTCGGGAACCCGGCCCTGGACGCAGCCGAACTGACCCGCCGGGCAAACCCGGACGCGGCCTTTGGCGCCGCGTCCTGCCGGCGGGGGCTCAACAGGTGTCCTGCCGGCGGGTGCTCAATAGGTCCGGATCAGCCCGACGAGCTTGCCCTGCACCTCGACCTGATCCTGACGCAACAAACGGGTCTCGAAGGCCGGGTTGGCGGCTTCGAGCATCACCATGTCGCCCGACTTGCGGTAACGCTTCAGCGTCGCCTCGTAGCCGTCGACCTGGGCGACGACAATATCGCCGTTGTCGGCCACCGAAGTCTCGCGGATGACCACGATGTCGCCCGAGTTGATCCCCGCGTCGATCATGGACTCGCCTTTGACTTCAAGGGCATAGTGCTTTCCTGCCCCCGCGACCATGGCGCCGGGAATGGCGACATGGCTTTGCCCGTCGGTGATCGCCTCGATCGGCGTGCCGGCGGCGATCCGGCCCAGAAGCGGCAGCTCGAGCGCCGGGGCGGCATCGAGCGGAATGGCGCTGGCCGGGCGCCGGGCGGGGCGGTCGCCCTCGATGACCCGGGGCTCGAACCCGGCGTGCTGGCCTTCGCCCTTTTCGAGCGCTTCGGGGAGCTTCAGAATCTCGATGGCGCGGGCCCGGTGCGGCAGACGGCGGATGAAGCCGCGTTCTTCCAGCGCGGTGATCAGCCGGTGAATACCGGATTTCGAGCGCAGATCCAGCGCTTCCTTCATTTCGTCAAACGACGGGGGCACCCCGTCGCGCTGCAATCGCTTGTTGATGAAATTCAGCAGATCCAATTGTTTGCGGGTCAGCATCTGCCCGTATCCTTCCCTGTGTGGCTCTGGTTTGGGTGCATCGGCCGATGGCGATGGATGACGTTGTTCGAGCAATGTTCTATGCCCGTTCCGTGTACGTGTCAATTGATCGCCAGGTAACCGCCCGAACAATGTGGCAACTTTGACTCACCGCCCCGCCGCCCCGGCAGATGAATGAGCGCCTGACCGACAGGCCAGAACCGCAATGGTCGCAAGGCGGCAGGGCAAGAGGCCTGGGGGGAATCCGGTAAGAGGTTGAAGATACAAGAAAACACAGATTTTCCAGGGCTGGTTTTCGATTAGTCCGGAATTCCGGACTAATGGACCAATGCGGCAAGATGAAGCGGCCTGAAGCTGCCGCCCGGGTGCGAAGCCGGCAAAGCCGGACCCGGACCCTGGCCGGGGTGGTTTCCACGACGCGCCGCTGCCCGGCGGTCAAAGCGGGATATAGGTGATTGTGTCGCCCGCGGCACGGGCGGGATCGGAGACCGGCCGGACGATCAGCGCGTTTGCCCGGCTCAACATGGTGAGCAGGGCGCTGTCCTGGGCGGGGAGGGGGCGGATGCCGGTCTCGTCGACCAGTGCGCGCATGTAATGTTCGCGTGGGCCGTTGGCCGGGATGGGCTCGGCCAGCGGTGCCTCAAGCCGGGGCGCGGGGTCCGCCGGGAGCCCCTGCATCGCGCGCAGCATCGGCACCAGGAACACCAGCCCGCAGACCAGCGATGACACCGGGTTGCCCGGCAGCCCGACCATGGCGGCCCCGCCAAGACGGCCCGCCATCAGCGGTTTGCCCGGCCGCATCGCCACCTTGTAGAAGCTCTGTTCCATGCCAAGCTCGGCGGCCACCGGGGCGACGAGATCGTGGTCGCCCACCGAAGCGCCGCCGATGGTGACGATCAGATCCGCGCCCTGTGCCAGCCCGAAGACCGTGCGCAGCGAGGCTTCGTCGTCGCGGGCGATCGGCAGGATCCGCACCGTCGCACCCGCCGCTTCCAGCATCGGTTTCAGCCCGAAGGCGTTGGAGGCGATGATCTGGTCGGGGCCCGGGGTCTCGCCCGGCATCACCAGCTCGTCGCCGGTGGCGATCAGCGCGACTTCGGGGCGTCGCGCGACCGTGACTTTGCCCGCGTTCATTGCCGCGATCAGCGCAAGCTCGCGGGCGCCGAGCCGGCGCGGGGCCTCGAGCCGGGCGCCGGCGACGAAATCCATGCCCGCCGGGCGGATGTAGGGCCCGGGGTCGAGGTCGCGCGCCAGCCGGATCAGCTCGCCCTCGCGGGTCACGTCTTCCTGGATGACGATCCGGTCGGCGCCCTCGGGCACCGGCGCGCCGGTGAAGATCCGCACCGCCTGCCCGGCGCCGACCCTGCCGTCGAACCGCGCCCCGGCGCGGGACTGGCCGATCACCTTGAACAGCGCGTCGGGTTCGGCCTCGACGCCCTTGACCGCGTAGCCGTCCATTGCCGAGGCGGGGAAGGGCGGCTGGTCGCGGCCGGCCACCACCGCTTCGGCCAGCACACGGCCGCCGGCCTCGGCGAGGCAGACGCGTTCTGTGCCAAGGGGGTGCGCGAGGGCGAAAAGCTGCGCAAGCGCTTCATCGACGGAAATCATGATGCGGCCTCCCAACTGCCGGATTTGCCACCGGTTTTGGTGAGCAGGCGGATGCCTTCGATCCGCATGCCCTTCTCGGCCGCCTTCAGCATGTCATAGACGGTGAGCGCCGCGGTTGAGACGGCGGTGAGCGCCTCCATTTCAACCCCGGTGCGGCCGGAGGTCTTGACGGTCGCGGTGATCCTGATGCCCGGCAGCGCGGGGTCGGGGGTGAGCTCGAGCGCGACCCGGGCGATCGGCAACGGGTGGCAGAGCGGGATCAGCTCGGCGGTCTTTTTCGCCCCCATGATGCCGGCGAGCCGGGCGACACCGAGCACATCGCCCTTGCGCGCGGTGCCCGCCTCGACCAGCGCGAGGGTCTCGGGCGACATCAGCACCCGGCCCTCGGCCACCGCTTCGCGGTCGGTCTCGGCTTTGCCGGAGACATCGACCATATGGGCCTGGCCGGCGTCGTCGAAATGGGTGAGTTGGCTCATTGGGGGCCTCCGGGGGGAACAGGGCGGGGAACAGGGTTGGCGAGCAGCGCGCGGGTGGCGGCCTCGACATCCGCCTGCCGCATCAGGCTTTCGCCGATCAGGAAGGCGCGGGCGCCGGTCGCGGCCATGCTGGCGAGGTCTTCGGGCGTGGACAGGCCGGATTCGCAGACCAGAAGCCTTTCGGCGGGGACGTGTTTCGACAGCGTCCGGGTGGTGTCGAGCGAGGTTTCGAAGGTCTTGAGATTGCGGTTGTTCACCCCGATGAGGGGGGATTTCAGCCGGAGGGCGCGGTCGAGTTCGGCGGCGTCGTGCACTTCGATCAGCACATCCATGCCCCAGGAAAAGGCGGCGTCTTCGAGTTCGGCGGCCTGGGCGTCTTCGACGCTGGCCATGATGATCAGGATGCAATCCGCCCCCAGCGCCCGGGCTTCGGCGACCTGGTAGGGGTCGTAGAGGAAATCCTTGCGCAGGGCGGGGAGCGACGTGGCGTCGCGGGCGGCGGTGAGACAGGCGTCGGCGCCCTGGAAGAAGGGCGTGTCGGTGAGCACGCTGAGGCAGGTGGCGCCACCGGCCTCATAGCTCCGGGCGATTGCGGGCGGGTCGAAATCCGCGCGGATCAACCCCTTGGAGGGCGAGGCCTTCTTGACCTCGGCGATCAGGCCGTAGCCGTCGCGGGTGGCTTGTGCGAGGCGGGCGGCGAAGCCGCGCACCGGCGGGGCGGCGCGGGCATCGGCTTCCACCGTCGCGAGGGGACGGGCACGTTTGCGCCCGGCGATTTCGGCGAGTTTGGTGGCCTTGATCCTGTCGAGAATGGTCGCTGTGGGTTTGGTCATGGGGGGCGGTGTAACCGCCCGGGCCGGATGGGGCAATGGCGGGCATTGGCCGGTGTTGGCGGGTGTTGGCGGGTGGCCGGTTTTGCCCGGGTCCGTTCGACGGGGGCGGATGTGGGCCCCGGGCGGGTGCGCGATCATTGGGGCTCGCTTTCCCGCAGGCCCACGCCGCCGCCGGACCGCGCCGCCCGGAATCCGCCGCCCCGGACTCTGCCCGGACTCTGCCGGCGCAGGGTCACGCTGTCCCACGGCCGCGCCCGCAACCGTGCCGTTCTGGCCGGGCGCGCCGCCTCAGCCCGTTGCGGCCTCTGCCGGACCCGGGAAGGCTGCGCTTTCGATTACCTTCGCGATGATCGGTTCGGCCATCAGCCGGTCGGTGAAGGTGGCGCCGAAGGTGCCGTCGAAAAAGCCCCATTGCAGGCGGATTGCCAGTGGCGGGCTCATGCCGAAACGGACCCCGTCGATGCGTTCGCGAATCTCGTCGAAGGTCATCGCGTCGATCCGGCCTTGCAGGCCGGCGGGCGAGATGTCGGAGAGCTCCGCCGGAAAGCTCTGTTCGTCCACCAGCACCCGGAAGCTTCCCGATCCCTGGTGGCGGAACGTCTGGCGGCGGTCGTTCATCTCGTCGGTCATGCTCCCCGAATCCTCGCAGCTTTCTTCACCTGGGGGGAGTGTTGCGGACGGGGGTAAAGAAACCGCGAAGAATGCGGTTTTGCCTCGAATTGTCCGGGCTTTTCCCGCCGTCGCTGTCAGAGGCACGGGGGAAGCGGCTGCGGCGCGGTGGCGGTCAGCCGCGGCGCTCGTCGAAGCTCTGGGCGATGAACCCGGGCATGTGATCGCCCATGCCAACCACCTCTTCGGCCTGCTCGCGCCGCCCGCCGCGCCCGCGCGACCGGGGTTTTGGCTTTTCGGCCGGTTTTCCGGCCGTGCTTTCGGGGGCGGCGGGCGTGGCGGCTGCCGCCGCCCCGGCCTTCGCCTCGCCACTGGATCTGGCGCGGCCACGCCGGGCCGGGCGCTTTTCCGCCGCGCTCTCATCCGCCGCCGGACCTTCGGCACCTGTCTTTTTCAGCGGGTTGTCGATGCGCGGGATCGCCTTGTCGATCAGCCGTTCCACCGCGTCGAGGTTCTTTTCGTCGCGCGGTTCGCAGATCATCATCGCCTTGCCGCTGCGGCCCGCACGCCCGGTGCGGCCGATGCGGTGGACGTAGTCTTCGGCATGGCCCGGCACGTCGAAGTTGAACACATGGCTGACATTGGGAATGTCGAGCCCGCGCGCCGCCACGTCGGAGGCGCAGAGGAAGCGGATGGTGCCGTCGCGGAAACCCCCGAGCACTTCCATGCGCCGAGACTGGTCGAGGTCGCCGTGGATCGGTTCGGCGTTGTATTTGTATTTCTTCAGGCTCTTGGCGACGATGTCGACATCGGTCTTGCGGTTGCAGAAGATG
>PDRW01000069.1 GCA_002746935.1 Rhodobacterales bacterium | reverse complement strand
GAAGCCCTTGACCTCGATCACCGAGAGGCCCTGTACACCGATGTCTTGCAACGCTTCCTTCACCTCGTCGAGCTTGAACGGCTTGATGATGGCCTCGATCTTTTTCATCTGGTGTTTCTCCCCCGTGTATTCCGGTGTCAGCGGTGAAAGAGCACTTTCCTGCCGCAGGCTCAATTGGCTAGTCTGGAGGCAGGCCGGCACAGGGCCGGATTCCCGGCTTTGCGCCTAAATTTTAGGCAATACGCCCAAAGTATGGGCGGCTTGCGAAGGGTGAGGGCAATCTCATGACACAGCTTCTGACTGCAGCCCAAATGCGCGCGCTGGAACAGGCGGCGATTGAGTCGGGCGAAGTGACCGGGCTGGAGTTGATGGAACGCGCCGGGCGCGGCGTGGTTGAGGCGATTTTTGCGGAATGGCCGGAACTGGCGCCTGCGGTGAGCGCGGGTGGGGGCGCTGCCCCCACACCCCCGGAGTATTTTGGCCAAGATGAAAGGACACGCAGGGCTGTGGTGCTGTGCGGGCCGGGGAATAACGGGGGCGACGGGTTTGTCATCGCGCGGCTGTTGCAGGCGCGCGGATGGGAGGTCGATGTGTCGCTGTTCGGGGACGCAGAGAAACTGCCGCCGGATGCGCGGAAGAACTACGAGCGGTGGTGCGCTGTGGGGGAGGTGCACTGCCATGCGATCAACCCGCCGCCATTGGTGGATGATTGTCTTGATTTCGAGGGGGTATTCGATCTGCTGGTCGATGCGCTGTTCGGCACGGGGCTGGCGCGGCCGTTGGGCGGGGTCTTTGCATTGTTGGCTATGGATGGCGTCAAGGGGGGGCTGCGCAAGAATGGGGTGCGCGTCGTTGCGGTGGATATTCCAAGCGGTCTGTGCGCCGACAGCGGACGGGCCTTGGGGTGCAGTTTCACGGCGGATTTGTCTGTGTCCTTTCATGGCGAAAAGCTGGGGCATCGTCTGGCTGAGGGGCCGGCGCATTGTGGCAAGGTTGTCGTTGCCGATATTGGCCTTGAGGGTAGTCCGGCCGGGTTGCCGGTCGGTATCGTGCAACTGGTCGATGGGCCAGGCCGGGACATGGCGAAACACCCGTGGGACCACAAGTATGCCCACGGCCATGCCCTGATCCTTGCAGGTCGTGCCGGGAAGGGCGGTGCGGCGCGACTGGCGGCTCGGGGGGCGTTGCGGATCGGGGCGGGGCTGGTGACGGTTGCGCCGACACCCGGGGCGTTGCAGGAGAATGCGGCACAGCTCAATGCGGTCATGCTGAACCCGGCTGGCGACGGCAAGGCGCTGGCACACATCCTGGAAGACACCCGCCTGAACGCGCTGTGTCTGGGGCCGGGCCTCGGGCTGGATCGTGCGTGCGAGCTGGTGCCGGCGGCGCTGGGGGCCAAGCGCGCCACGGTGCTCGACGCCGATGCGCTGACGGCCTATGCCGACGCGCCGGACACCTTGTTTGCGATGCTCCACGAGGGCTGTGTGCTGACGCCCCATACCGGTGAATTTGCCCGGCTCTTCCCCGACATCGCGGAGAAACTCAGCGCGCCGCCGACCAGCGGCCCTGCCTTCTCGAAACTGGATGCCACCCGCGAAGCCGCCACGCGCGCCGGCTGTACGGTGTTGTTCAAAGGCCCCGACACGGTGATTGCCGACCAGGCGGGCCGCGCCGCCGTCCATGCTGCATCCTGTGAGCGCGCCGCCCCGTGGCTCGCCACGGCCGGCTCTGGCGACGTGCTTGCGGGCTTCGTCACCGGCCTGCTCGCGCGCGGCTTCGCCCCACGACAGGCTGCCGAAACCGCCGCATGGCTCCACGCCGAAGCTGCCCGTGGCTTCGGTCCGGGATTGATCGCGGAAGACTTGCCGGAAGAACTGCCCAAGGTCTTGAAATCCCTCGGACTCTAACCCCTTCTTTGGTCTGGAAATACCTCGGGAGGGGTCTGGGGAGGGCTGGCCCTCCCCAGTGGGTCGTCCCGGGCGTCAGCCCGGGGCGAAATCACTTCGTCTTGCAGGTGTTGATCCCGAAGAGCGTGTAAAGCGGGCAGGAGCCGAGCAGGCCGGTCAGCAGCGGCACGATGCCGA
>PDRW01000064.1 GCA_002746935.1 Rhodobacterales bacterium | reverse complement strand
ACGCCATCAAAACAGCCCTCAACGCGATCAGCCAACAAGAATGCGCAAACTACATCCAAAACGCAGGCTATAACTCAACCTGATCGGGAAAGACTCTAAGGTTAACGCCTTAAGGTTAACGCGATAAGATTAACGCCGTGAGGTTAACCCGTCGGGTGATGCTCTTTGTACCAGATGTTTCGTCAAACGCGTTAAGGTTAACGCCTTAAGGTTAACGCCATGTCCAGTCGCGCCCCGGCAGCCCGGCGCCCCGGCAGCCCGGTGGACAGGTGAGCGATGGCGCCGCCGGCGCGCGCGGCCAAACCGCCCGCATTGAACAGGCCCCGCCCGAAGGAGTGAAGCGCCCTTTGCCCGGCCCCCTCCCTTTTCCCGGCTCAAATACTCCGGCTGCGCCTGTCTCCCGCCCGGCGCTTCCCCGCAAACCCCGCCCGCAGCCGCTTGACCTTCCCGCGCCCGCGCCGCAGTTTGCCGCAAAGCTTGGGAAAGGCACGGATTTGGCCCGGATAACCGCCCCGTTTGCACGTTTCGAATGGATGATCGCCTGGCGCTACCTGCGGGCGCGCCGTGCCGAGGGGGGCGTCAGTGTGATGACCTGGATCAGCCTCATCGGCATCACCCTCGCGGTGGCGGCGCTGATCATCACGCTGGCGGTGCGCACCGGTTTTCGCGAGGAATTCGTCGACACCATCCTCGGCGCCAACGCTCATGTGACCGTCTACGCAGAGGCCCGGGTCGACGCCGCCGGCAATCTCGACCGCAAACTTCGGAGCTTCGATGCCTGGTCCGAACGCATTGCCACGGTCGAGGGCGTGACCCGGGCGGCGCCGCTGGTGAAAGGCCAGGTGATGGCCAACCACCTCTCCGACAACACCGGGGTGGAGATCTATGGCATCCGTCCCGCCGACCTCGCCACCGTGCCGCGCATTGCCCATCCGGAGGCCGCGCTGGGGCGGCTTGATGACTTCCCGCGCGGCATCGCCATCGGCTCCGGGGTGGCGCGCGAGCTCGGGGCGCGTCTCGGCGACCGGATCAAGATCATCTCTCCCAACGGGGTCAAGACCGCTTTCGGCACCACCCCCAGGGTCAACGCCTATGAGGTCACCTATATCTTCACGGCCGGGCGCTGGGACATCGACACCACCCGGGTCTATCTGCCCTTCGAAGAGGCCCAGCGGTTCTTCAACAAGGAGGGCGCCGCCGACGAGATCGAAGTGATGGTGCAGAACCCCGAAGCGGTCGAAAACCTCCTGCCCGAAATCGCGGCGGCCCTGGAGGATCTGGGCGGGGGGGCGCAGACCTGGACCTGGCAGGACAGCGCCGGCTCCTTCCTGCGCGCGCTGGAGATGGAAGACAACGTGATGTTCGTGATCCTTTCGGTGCTGGTGCTGATCGCCTCGATGAACATCATCTCCGGTCTGGTGATGCTGGTGAAGAACAAGGGCCGCGACATTGGCATCCTGCGCACCATGGGGCTGACCGAAGGTTCGGTGCTGCGGGTGTTCTTCCTCGTGGGCTCGCTTACCGGGCTCGTCGGCACCGCCGCGGGGGTGGTGCTCGGCTGCCTGTTCGCGATCTATATCGACCCGATCTTCGCGCTGGTCGACTATCTCGCCGGTGGCGGCGTCTGGGATCCGAGCGTGCGCGGCATCTATTCGCTGCCGGCCACGCTGGTGCTGGAAGACGTGCTCTCGGCGGTGGCCTTGTCGCTGTCGCTCTCCTTCCTCGTCACCCTGTTTCCGGCCCGGCGGGCGGCACGGATGAACCCGGTGGAGGCGCTGCGCTATGAATGACCCGGTGCTCGAACTCGACGCGGTCGAGAAATCCTACAACCCCGGCAGCCCCGGTGAGGTCAGCGTGCTGCGCGGGGCCTCGCTCGCGCTTGCGCCGGGCGAGGTGGTGGCGCTGGTGGCCCCGTCGGGGGCGGGGAAATCGACCCTGCTGCACATCGCCGGGCTGCTCGACAGCGCCGATGCGGGCACGGTACGGGTGAGGGGGCGCGACATGACCCGCGCCAGCGACCGCGACCGCACCACCGTCCGGCGTCAGGCGATCGGCTTCGTCTACCAGTTTCACCACCTGCTGCCCGAGTTCACCGCGCTGGAAAACGTGATGCTGCCGCAGCTTGCCAACGGGGCGGGGCGCGAGGCCGCCACGGCGCGGGCGCATGAATTGCTGGCCCGGGTCGGGGTGGACGACCGCGCGGCGCATCGCCCGGCGGAGCTGTCGGGCGGCCAGCAGCAGCGGGTGGCCTTCTGCCGGGCGCTGGCCAACGCCCCCGCCCTGCTGCTCGCCGACGAGCCCACCGGCAACCTCGACACCGAGACCTCGTCGATGGTGTTTGACGTCCTGATGCAACTTGTGCGCGAAACCGGCCTCTCGGCGCTGATTGCGACCCACAATCTCGAGCTTGCCGCGCAGATGGATCGGGTATTGCGGCTTGGCAACGGCATTGTGGCGGTTGCCTGACTGTCGCCTTGTCGGTTGATTTCTTCCGGTTTCGCTATACCCTTTGGACTCTGGGTAACAGAATCGTCTGCTAAAAGTCTGCTCGTGATGAAAAATTCAACCAAGACCATTGTGGCCGCCGCGGCGGCCGCAGGGATGTTTGCCTCGATGCTTGCGACAGCGGCGCAGGCAACCGAACGTTTGTCCACCGCCGGGCGGTCGGATCAGATCGTGATCCGTGTCGACAAGTCCGACCAGGAAATGACCGTGATGCAGGGCAGCCGCCGGCTGTTCAACTGGCCGGTTTCCACCGGGGCCTATGGCTATGACACGCCGGCCGGAACCTACCAGCCCACCTGGTTCAGCCCGAATCACCGCTCCCGCCAATATGGCGGCGCGCCGATGCCCTGGGCGATCTTCTTTTTCGAAGGCTACGCAATCCACGCCACCTTCGATACCTGGAACCTCGGCAACCGGGCTTCGCATGGCTGTGTGCGGCTCGAAATCGGCAATGCCGAAGAGCTTTACCGCACCGTTTTCGCGACCGGCAAGGACGATACTTACATCGTGATCCAGGAATAGGGCCATCCGGGACCGGGCCGGTGCGCGTTCGACCGCACCGGCGTTTCTGCGGTCAAGGCTCAGAAATCCACCACGACGCCTGGCAGCTCCAGAGATTTCAGCATCTCGCGCAGCTCCTGCCGGGCGGCGACGTTGGAGATGTTCATCTGGCCCTTCACGCCGACGTCGCGCAGGTCCAGGAGCGTCAGGCCACGCGGGAAAAGTTCCCGGAAGATCACCCGCTCGTTGAAACCCGGCCCGATCCGGAAGCCGATGCGTGCCGCAAGGTCTTCAAGCGCGCGGCCGACCTTTTCCTTGTTGACCATGCGCTGGGCCCCCATCCGGTTGCGCACCACCACCCAGTCGATCGGCTTGAGCCCCGCCTGAGCGCGCAATTGCCGCGCATTCCATACCATTTCCGAATAGACCGAAGGCCCGAGGATTTCGCCGGTTTCACCGTCGATCCGGGCGAGCAGGTCGAAATCGACAAAACTGTCGTTGAGCGGGCTGACCAGCGTGTCGGCCAGCGTGTGGGCCACCTGGCTGAGCCGGGTGTGCGACCCCGGGCAGTCGATCACGACGAAATCCCGGCTCTTGTCAAGGCCGGTCACCGCCTGGCTGAGACGCCGGTCATTGGCGTTTTCGCCCGGCGCAAGGCTCTTCGGATCCACATCGGGAAGCTCCGCGGCCTCCGGCGACGGCAGATCGAAGCCGTGGCGCTCCATGGTGGCCTTGCGGTTGGCAAGGTAGCGTGCGGTGGTCTTCTGCCTGAGATCAAGGTCGATTATCCCCACCCGGTGACCGAGCCGAGCCAGTGCGGTTCCCAGGTGCACGGCCACGGTCGATTTGCCCGCGCCGCCCTTTTCGTTCCCGACAACGATGATATGCGCCATCTTCTGCCCTCAATACGCGTGTTTTTCGGCGACCATACTGCGGCGAGGGCATTGAGAAAAGCTCTACGCCGAAGGAGAATGGTGAATGCGCAAGCTGTGCCACAGGGGGCGGGGCCGGTTGAGCGGGCACGGGCAGGTCGGGGCGGCGGGCTGATACGGGTCTTTCGCTGCGTCGGAGCAATGTCCGGCGAAGGCCGATATGAGGCGAGCCGGCCGAAGCGCCTGCCCTTTCCATCAGGTGGAAGAGCGCCCCCGCCCTGTCCATTAGTCCGGAAAACCGGAAGTCCGGAATTCCGGACTAATGGAATATGGAAACCCATGAAAATCACGTTATTTCAGCAAGATATATGGTTGACAGGTGATTGGCCGCCCGTTCCGGCGTGCGCAGAGCGGTATCGGGGCGGGGTGTCCCCACCCCTGATTTGGTGCGTCCGCCCCCCTGCGCGGGGCCGCATCGGCGCCCCGGATGCTTCGGTCCCCCCGAGCCGGTCCCGTGCCCTCACGGCAAAAGAAAACGCCGCCCCGGCGGGGGCGGCGTTTCGGTTGCTGACAAGTCCGCGGCTGGTTCAGAAGCCGAGGCCTGCGTATTTGTTCTTGAATTTCGACACACGACCGCCGGTGTCCATCAGCCGCGAAGTGCCGCCGGTCCAGGCCGGGTGCGAGGAGGGGTCGATCTCGAGCGACAGGGTGTCGCCCTCCTTTCCCCAGGTGGTTTTCATCTGAACCACGGTGCCGTCGGTCATCTTGACATCGACGACATGGTATTCCGGGTGAAGGTTCTTCTTCATCGTCTTTGTCCTTACTTTTCGGTCCTGGGCTTGTAGGTGGTGTCTTCGGCGATCCGGGCCGACTTGCCGCGGCGCGACCGCAGGTAGTAGAGCTTGGCGCGGCGCACACGGCCACGGCGCACCACTTCGATCGACTCTATATTGGTCGAATACAGCGGAAACACCCGCTCGACGCCCTCGCCGAACGAGATCTTGCGCACGGTGAACGACCCGGCGATGCCCGAGCCGTGCTTGCGGCTGATGCAGACTCCTTCGTAATTCTGCACCCGGCTCCGCGACCCTTCGGTCACCTTGTAACCGACGCGAATGGTGTCGCCGGCCTTGAAATCCGGGATTTTCTTGTCGAGCCGGGCGATTTGCTCGGCTTCGAGTTCAGCGATCAGGTCCATCTGATCCTCTCCATGATTGCTTGCGGTTGGCCCGCAAAGGTTGCTGCTGCCCCAGAGCTCCCAGGTCTTCACCGGGTCCGTCACCCTTGCGGCCTTGCTGCAAGGGGCGCCCGCGGGAGATGTGCCGCCGTTTCTTCCTGCCGGGCTGCCCGGAAACGGCACGGAAGAACGTGCCCGGACATGCCGGCCCGGGCGACTCGCGTGAGCCGCCGGACGGATGGGGTATAGGGAGAAGAGATTGAGCGATCAAGGGTTTCGGGGGCTCGTGAGTACGAAAACCCGTGATGAATATGCAACTGTGTGCCGCCTGTTTTTTCCTTTTCGAGATATTTGATCGCCGGCCGGATCGTTCTGGGCTACGGTCACCTCGATCAAACGATTCCTAACAGGAGTGACCCCCATGAAAAAACTTCTCGCTACCACCGCAGTGCTCGTCAGCACCGCGACTGTCGCGTTCGCTGGCAACGTGATGCCGGCTCCGATCGAGCCGGCGCCGGTCGTCCCGGTTGTGCCGGTTGCCACGACCGACTGGAGCGGCTTCTACCTCGGCGCCGCTGGCGGCTGGCTGGACGGCGAACTTACCCCGCCCGAAGGGGCCGCATGGAACGAGTTCGAGTTTGACGGCTTCACCTACGGCGGCTTTGTCGGCTACAATTACCAGCTCGATTCCGGCCTCGTGCTCGGCGGCGAACTCGCCTTCGGCATGGGCGAGATGGAAATCGGCGACGACGACGGTGCCCCCACCTTTGACGTGACCACGGTTGACCTCAAGGCCCGCGTCGGCTTTGCCGCGGATCGTGCCCTCGTCTATGGCTTCGGTGGCTACACCATGGTGAAAGCCGATGAATTTTCCGCCAACCCCAATCGGGATTGGGACGGCGACGGCTATGTCTTCGGTGGCGGTGTTGACTTCCTCGTGACCGACAACATCTTCGTCGGTGCCGAGTACGCCTACCGTGACGTCGAAGATTCCGACAACGACGACAACCCGGCTTGGGAAGGCAACGCCAGCACCATTTCGGCCCGCGTCGGCTTCAAGTTCTGATCTTCGTCTGAAGGTCAAGACTGCGCCGGCCCGCCTCACTGGCGGGTCGGCGCAAGTGTTTTTCGGGACATTTGCCAATCAAGAGTATTGGACCCTCGTTGCCAGGACATTGCCGTGTTTATTGTGCAACGGTGTGCGGCCTGTCTTCTGCCTTTCCCGACATTTGATCGCCGCCTGCAATGTTATGGGCTACATTCATACCAATTGAACGATTCCTTGCAGGAGTGACCCCCATGAAAAGACTTCTCGCGACCACCGCCGTGCTCGTCAGCACCGCGACTGTTGCTTTTGCCGGCAACGTGATGCCGGCTCCGATCGAACCCGCGCCGGTTGTTCCGGTTGTTCCGGTTGCCATGACCGACTGGAGCGGCTTCTACCTCGGCGCTGCCGGCGGCTGGACCGACGGCGAATTCACCCCGCTCGAGCAGGCCACCGAGCCCAACTTCGAGTTTGATGGTTTCACCTATGGCGGCTTTGTCGGCTACAATTACCAGTTCGATTCCGGCCTCGTGCTCGGCGGCGAACTTGCCTACAGCATGGGCGAGATGGAGACCAACGTTATCCGAGAGTCGGCGACCTTCGACATCGCCATGCTCGACGCGAAAGCCCGCATCGGCTTCGCCGCGGATCGTGCTCTTGTCTACGGCTTCGGCGGCTACACCATGGTGAAAGCCGATGAATTCAGCGACAACGCCAATGCCGAATACGAAGGTGACGGCTATGTCTTCGGTGGCGGTGTTGATTTTCTCGTGACCGACAACATCTTCGTCGGCGCCGAGTACGCCTACCGCGACATCGAGGATTCCGAAAACGACGACAACCCGACCTGGGAAGGCAACGCCAGCACCATTTCGGCCCGCGTCGGCTTCAAGTTCTGATCTTCGTCTGAACGACCATCACCGCGACGGCCCGCCTTGTGGCGGGCCGTTCTGCATTTCAGCCGCTGCACCGGCAAACGGCGGACTCCGGGCAGACTCGGGCAGACAAAGCCACCCGCGCACCGGTCTTCTGCGCAAAACCAGCCCCGCGCCGGGCGCCTGAACGGTCGCTCCGCCGGTGTTCGATGCGTGAAGGGCGCAGGGTTTCAGCCCTGATTGGCCCCCCGCAAGGCGCGCACGGCCTCCCGTACCTTGCGCCAGTCTTCCGCCTCCTCAGGCTTTCCGGCCTGCTCGGCCGCGGCCATCTTCGCGGCGGCTTCCGCTTCTGCCTTGTCTCCATGCGCTTCAAAGAGCGCGCGGGCGTAATCTGCAACCTTCTTACCGAACATGCTCCCTCTCCCTGGTTTGTCCGGAGGCGAGCCTCCGGGTGCCGTCGGCTGTGGTGCCAGTATGCCCCGGCGTTGCCGGGCAGGCAATGCGCCGCTGCGGGCAATGGCGAGTAGAAGCAATCGAACAAATCAGGGCGAAACCCTTCGATTCCTGTATGGATTGTTGTCTTTTTACAACTTTTCGTTTGCGGACACAGGCAGGCACACAAGGCGGGGGCATGCACCGATCCGAAACAGGTATAGGATTGCGGGCAAACGGGCAGAATAATGAGGAGGCAAAGGTGAAAAACACGCTCCTGGCCGCCATCGCCGTGGCCAGTCTCGCAACCGCAGCTGCCGCCGGCTCACCGGAACCACACATAGCCTATCTCTATCCCGGATTGCCCGGGAGCGACGCAAATTGGGGCGGGTTCTATCTTGGCGGTGTCGGAGGGGTCCACAGCGGCACGGCCGACCCGAACCGCCCCGATTTCGATGCCACCAGCCTCGGCGCTTTTGCCGGTTTCAATCATCAACGGGATCAGCTTGTCGTCGGTGTGGAAATTGCCGCCCAGGCCGGCGATCTGGAAAACACCCTGGGCAGTTTCGATATCGACCATCTGCTCGATGCCAAGGCGCATGTCGGCTACAGCGTCGGCGACGCTCTGCTGTTTGTCTCGGGAGGGTTTTCCGCCTTTTCTTCCGGCATGACCGCTATGACCGGCATTGATGCCACCGGCTGGAACGCAGGTGGGGGTGTTGACTACGCCGTCAGCGAGATGTTCTTTCTCGGCGGCGAATATACCTACCGCGCGCTTTCCGACACGGCGTCCACGGGCCTCGAAATTGCCCTTCATGGGCTGCAATTGCGCGCCGGTGCGCGGTTCTGATCGGATTTGACGGCAAATGATCTGCCGGGCGCCGGTCTGGTACCGGTCTGGCGTCAGCGCTGTCGGGGCTTTCGGGGCCTGTCGTCTCGTCTGGCCTCAAATGCCTGCCACAGATCCGGCCGCCGTTCGGCGGTGATGCGCTGTGCCTGCTGGTGCCGCCAGCGCTCCACCGCACCGTGATCGCCGGAGGTGAGCACCTCCGGGATCCTGCGCCCGCGCCACTCGGCGGGGCGGGTGTAGTGCGGATGTTCCAGCAGCCCATGCGCGAAGCTTTCCTCCTCGGTGGAGGCGGCGTTGCCAAGCACGCCGGGACGCAGGCGCACGGTGGCGTCGATCACCGCCTGAGCGGCAATCTCGCCGCCGGTCATCACAAAATCGCCGAGCGACAGCTCTTCGATCCGGTATTCCTCCAGCACCCGTTCATCGACCCCTTCGAACCGTCCGCAGATGAGGGTGATCCCGTCGCAGGCGGCGAAGCGCTGTGCGGTGGCCTGGTCGAAGGGCCGGCCGCGCGGCGAGAGACAGACCAGCGGCCATCGGGCGCGGTCGTCGGGCAGGCCGGCGCAGGCGGCGTCGATCGCCTCTCCCAGCACATCGGCGCGCAGCACCATGCCGGCGCCGCCGCCAGCGGGAGTGTCGTCGACATTGCGGTGCCTGCCCTTGCCGAAACGGCGCAGATCCAGGGTTTCGAGCCGCCACAGCCCCTCGGCGAGCGCCTTGCCGGTGAGGCTTTCGCCCAGCACCCCGGGAAAGGCCCCGGGAAACAGGGTGATGATCCGCGCTTCCCATGTGCCGGCGCGCTGCGGGCGGTCCTCCATCAGCGGAGGCGGCGTGAGGCTCGGCGCGGGAGCGGGCCGCCCGTGCGAGCGGGGCGGGGGGGTGTCGGGCGTGTCGTTCATGAGCTTTCCTAACCCGGGCAGGGGCGGGGGAGAAAGACGCAATCGCGCAAGTGCGGGCTGCGGGCGGGGTGGCGGCTGGCGGGCGATGGCCCTGGACTGCCCGGGCGCCGCCCCGCGGGTCCGGCGCCGATTGCCGGTCAGCCGGGGAAAACCCCTTCCGGCGGGTCGGCAACGATCCGGCCCAGGCGGAGATCGACCGTCGGCACCGCGGCCCTGGTGAAGGGCAGAAGCGCCGGGGTTCTGAGACCGGGCCCGGTGACTTCCAGAAGGTCGCCCGCGCCGTGGTTGTGCACCGCTGTGACACGCCCGAGCACATGGCCACCGGTGTCGTGCACAGTGAGGCCGATCAGATCGGCGTGGTAGAATTCGTCGTCGGGCAGCGAGGGCAGGGCGTCGCGCGGGGCGAACAGCCTTGTGCCGCGCAGGGCTTCGGCCGCCTCCCGGGTGGGGACGCCATCGAGCCGGGCCGCGAAGCCCCCGGGGATGCCACGGGTGATGGCAACCGTGAAGCGCCGCGCCCCGTCTTCGGTATAAAGCGGCCCGTACTCGCCGATGGCCTCCGGCACGGCGGTAAAGCTCTTCAGCCGGACCTCGCCGTGGACCCCGAAGGCCCCGGCGATCGCCCCGACACAGATGCGCGCGTCGCTCATGGGAGCCTCCTGACCCCCGGGCGCGAGGCCGCTGGCCCCGCGCTCCGGGTAGATTGCGGTTGCGCCTTACTCGGCGCTTGCCTCCGCACCGCCCTCGGCCGCGGCCGCCTTTGCGGCCTTCTCTTCGGCGCGTTCCTGCGCGGCCTTGCCGGGCTCGCCCTTCTTCGGGTTGGAGCGCTGTTTCTTCTCCAGCACACCGGCGGCTTCGAGCATCCGGGCCACCCGGTCGGTCGGCTTTGCGCCCTTGTCGAGCCAGGCTTTCACCGCATCCACATCCATCTTGACGCGCTCTTCGCTGTCTTTCGGCAGGAGCGGGCTGTAGGTGCCGAGCTTTTCGATGAAGCGGCCGTCGCGCGGCATGCGCGAATCGGCGGCGACGATGGAATAATGCGGGCGCTTCTTCGAGCCGCCACGGGCGAGACGGATTTTCATAGCCATGATGTTTCTCCTGTTTTCAAGCTATTGGAGGGGCTTACGCGCCCTCGTTCCGGTGTTTCCGGTGATGGTTGATGACTTCCCGAATGATGAAGTTCAGGACGGCCTTGGCGAATTCCGGGTCGAGATCGGCCCGGTTTGCGAGGTCTTCGAGACGCTCGATCTGCGCCGCTTCGCGGGCGGGATCGGAGGCGGGAAGGTCGTGCGTGGCCTTGAGCCTGCCCACGGCCTGGGTGTGTTTGAAACGCTCGCCGAGGGTGTAGACGAGGATGGCGTCAAGCCGGTCGATGGAGGCGCGGTGCTCCTTGAGGATCTCGGCCGCGCGGGCGGTGTCGTCGGTCATCGGGAGGCTCCTTTCGCGGCGGGGTGGCGCCAGA
>PDRW01000063.1 GCA_002746935.1 Rhodobacterales bacterium | reverse complement strand
CCAACGTGGTCTACGGCAAGAAGACCGGCAACACCCCCGACGGCCGCCGCGCCGGCGAGCCTTTCGCCCCGGGCGCCAACCCGATGAACGGGCGCGACAAGAAGGGTTTCGTGGCTGCCGGTGCCTCGGTCGCCAAGCTGCCCTATGACGCGGCGCTCGACGGCATCTCCTGGACGGCGTCGGCCACGCCGACCTCCATGGGCCATACCGAGGCCGAGCAGGTGGCGAACCTTGCGAACTGCCTCGACGGGTTCTGCGCCGCCGAAGGGTTCCACGTGAACGTCAACATGCTCACCCGCGAGACCCTCGAAGACGCGATGGAGCACCCGGAAGCCTATCCGCAGCTTACCGTGCGGGTCTCGGGCTACGCGGTGAACTTCGTCAAGCTCACCCGCGATCAGCAGCTTGACGTGATCAACCGCACCTTCCACGAGGCAATGTAAGCCTGAGAAACCAAACGGGGCGCGCCTTCGGGCGCGCCCTTTGCCGCAGCAGCGCGAAAGCCGACCCGATGAGCGTCCAGCAGCCGCAGACCCAGTTCAAGACCCGGACCAACCCGTTCGAGCCGACCACCGAAGGGTTCCTGCATTCGCTGGAATCGGGCGCGGCGGTCGACGGACCGGGGATGCGCTTCGTGTTCTTCATGGCGGGCTGTCAGTTTCGCTGCCTCTATTGCCACAACCCCGACACCTGGAAGCTGCGCAACGGCCGTCGGGTGCGTGTCGAGGATATCCTCGGCGAGGTCGAACCGCTTGCGGGCTTCCTCAAATTCGCCGGCGGCGTGACCTTCTCCGGCGGCGAGCCGATGATGCAGGGCGGTTTCGTCGGAGTTGCGGCGCGGGCGCTGAAAGAGCGCTTCGGGCTGCATATTGCGCTCGACACCCAGGGCAATCTGCACGACCGCTTCGACGATGCCTGGTTCGATGCGTTCGACCTGTTCCTGCTCGACATCAAGCATATCGACCCGCTGCGCCACCGCGAACTCACCGCCCAGCCGTTGCAACCGACGCTCGATTGCGCCGAACGTCTGGTGCGGCTTGGCAAGCCGATGCGGATCCGTTACGTACTGGTTCCGGGCTGGACCGATGGCGCCGACGAGATCGCGCGGATGGCCGATTTCGTCGCCACTCTCGGGCCGCTGGTGGAGTTGGTGGAGGTTCTGCCGTTCCATCAGCTGGGCATGGCCAAGTGGAAACAGCTTGGCAAACCTTACCGGCTCGCCGAGACGCCGACCCCGACGCAGGCCGAAGCCGAGGCCGCGCGGGACATTTTCCGGGCTCGTGGGCTCACCGCGGCCTGACCGCCGCCCGCCCCGTGACCAGACCGGACCTCCGACATGCCGCAACTGAATCCTGACCCGCCCGCGACGCCGGCCGCCGCCGATATGCCCACGCCCCCCGGGGTTGCCCGCAAGGCCATAGGGATCGGCGTGGCCAAGGTGAGCAACGATCCGGCGACGGTGCTGGTCTCGGCGGCGCTGGCGGGGGCCTTCATCAGCATCGCCTTCGTGTTCTACACCGTGGTTACCACCGGCAATGAGGGCCTGGGCTGGGGCGCGAACCGGCTGATGGGCGGGATCGCGTTTTCGCTCGGCCTGATGCTGGTGGTGGTCAATGGCGGCGAACTCTTCACCTCGTCGGTGTTGACCGTGGTCGCCCGGATGAGCGGGCGGATCACCACAAGCGCGATGCTGAAGAACTGGGGCCTGGTCTATCTTGGCAATGCCTTCGGGGCCCTGGGGTTTGCGGGCCTGCTGATGCTCGGAGGAAATCACGAGATGGGCGGCGGCGCGGTCGGGGCGGGCTATCTCGCGATTGCCGACCACAAGCTGCACCACGGGTTCGGCGAGGCGGTGGCGCTGGGGATTCTGTGCAACTTCCTCGTCTGCCTCGCCATCTGGATGAGCTTTGCGGCCCGCAGCCTCACCGACAAGCTTCTTGCGGTTGTGTTTCCGGTTGCCATGTTCGTGGCCGCAGGGTTCGAACACTCGATTGCAAACATGTTCATGGTGCCGATGGCGCTGATGGTGAAGGGCTTTGCCGGGCCGGAATTCTGGGCCGGCATCGGCGCTTCTCCGGCGGATTACGCGTCTCTCACCTGGGGGCAGTTCCTGAGCGCCAACCTTCTGCCGGTGACGCTTGGCAATATCCTTGGCGGTGCGGGGCTGGTGGGGATGAGCAACTGGTTTGTCCATCTGCGCGAGCGGCCAACGGCCGCCCGGGACGAGCGCGAAACTACGGGTGCCGGGGCGGCGCCGGAGCGAGCGCAATCTCCTGGCGCAGGCTCTGGCCGTCGGGGCTGAACACCAGCGCCCGGCCATCCGCCGTCACCACCAGCAGATAGCCCGGCCCGCGCGTCACCGCCTGGGCCTGGCTGCCCTCGGGCAGCGCGATGCTGCCGGGGAAGGCCACGGGTGCGGTGGTGGCGTTGAACCGCATGACAACCACGCTCACAAGCACTATGACCCCGGCAATCATCGTCACCGAAAGCGCGGTGACCAGGGTTTTCAGATAGCGGATCAGTGCCGCATCCGGTTTTGCCAGCGGAGTTTCCTCGTCCATGTCCAATCCGTCCCGCCTTTCGGTCATCATCGCGGAGAACCCGCCCGGGCGTCTTGATAAGGCGCTGGCGCGGGATGTGCCAGAGGCGGCGGCGCTCAGCCGGTCGCGGCTGGCGAAGCTGATCGCCGCGGGGGCGGTGACGCGGGGCGGCGAGGTGCTGGGGGCGCGGGCGAAGGTCATGGCGGGCGATGTGATCGCGATCGACCTGCCGGAGGCGGCCGAAAGCCGGATCGGGCCGGAGGCGATCGCGCTCGACATGGTTTTCGAGGATGCCGATCTGGCGGTGGTCAACAAGCCCGCGGGGATGGTTGTCCACCCCGCGCCGGGCACGCCGGGGGGCACGCTGGTCAATGCGCTGCTGGCCCATTGCGGCGCGGATCTCTCCGGGGTGGGGGGCGAGAAACGGCCCGGGATCGTCCACCGGATCGACAAGGACACCTCCGGCCTGCTGGTGGTGGCGAAGTCGGACAAGGCCCACCACGGGCTGGCGGCGCAGTTCGAGGCGCATAGCGTCGAGCGGCATTACCGGGCCGTGGTCTACGGCGTGCCGGACAAGGCCGACCCCCGGCTGAGGGGGGTGAAGGGGGTGAGCTTCGAGCCCGGCGGGGTGATGAAGATCACCTCGCAGCTGGCCCGCCACCGGACCGACCGCCAGCGCCAGGCGGTGGTCTGGTCGGGCGGGCGCCATGCGGTGACCCGCGCGCGGGTGGTGGCACCTTTCGGCGCGCCCGCCTCCGCCGCGTTGCTCGACTGCTGGCTGGAGACCGGCCGCACCCATCAGATCCGGGTGCATCTGGCCCATGCGGGCTTCGGACTCATTGGCGATCCGGTCTATGGCGGGCGGCGCGGGCTGCCGGCGAAGGCGGTGGGCGCGGCCGGGGCGGCGGCGGCGCGGGGGTTTGCGCGTCAGGCGCTGCATGCGGCGACGCTTGGGTTCATCCACCCGGTGAGTGGCGAGGCGTTGCGTTTCGAGGCGGCATTGCCCGGCGATATGCGGAACCTGATCGCGGCGCTCGGGGGGTGAGGCCCGGACTGTTGCCGCTGCCGTGCCGGTGAGTATTTGGGCCAAGAAAAGGCCAGGAAAAAGGGATGTACGGGGCCGGAACATGCGGGCGGCGTGGCCGTGGAGGGGCATTCGGATGCGGGCTGCCGTGGATGGCCGGGGGGGGGGCGCGCGCCGGATGTGCACCTGATGCGCGCCGGTCAGGTGCGGGCGGCGGCGAGGGCTTTCAGCGCGGCGGCCGGGTCGTCGGTCGACCAGATCTCCTCGCCGATGGCGAAGAAATCGGTGACCGGGGCGAGGCTGCGCACCAGCGCTTCGGTGAGCCCGCCTTCGGCCACCACCGGCACTTCGATCATCTCGCTCCACCACTGGAACAGATCCCGCTCCGCGAGCGTGCCGTCGCCAAGCCCGGGCGCGCCGACGGGCGAAAAGCTCACGTAATCGGCGCCGTTTTCACCGGCGATCAGGCCTTCGTGGCGCGAAGCGGCGCAATCGGCGCCGACGATGGCGTCCGGGCCGAGATCGGCGCGGGCCTTGCGCACATGCCGGGCCCCATCGGAGAAATGCACGCCATCGAGCCCGTGGCGGCTGGCGATCAGCTGATGGTCGGCGATGACGATGGCAATATCGCGGGCGTGGCAGATCTCGCGCAGCGCATCGGCGGCGCGGCCGATGGCCGCCTCGTCGCGGCTGGCGAGGTCGAGCCGGACACAGGCGATGTCGGTTGCATCGAGGGTGCGGGCGAGGATGTCGGGGAAGGTTTCGGCGTCGAACCCCGGCGGGGTGACGAGATAGAGCTGGGGCAGGTCCTGATCGGGCATCTGGGTCTCCTTGGGTCGGGCTGTTGGTAGCCGGTTTTTGGCGGCGGCCCAAGGGGCGAGTTCGGCGCCGCTCCCTTGCCTCCGGGGGGGCGGGGGGCGTAGACCGGCCGGGACGTCAGGGAGTTTGCGATGAGCGAGACAGGGAAAGCGCCGGCGATCGTGCTGGTGCGGCCGCAGATGGGCGAAAACATCGGTGCCGCGGCGCGGGCGATGCTGAATTTCGGGCTCGACCGGATGCGTCTGGTGGCGCCGCGCGATGCCTGGCCGAACCCGCGCGCGGTGGCCATGGCTTCCGGCGCGGGGCGGGTGCTGGACCATGCGGGCCTGTTCGACGACCTGCCCGGCGCCATCGCCGATTGCGACTACGTCTTTGCCACCACGGCGCGCGGGCGCGAGCTGGCGAAGCCGGTGTTGAGCCCCGAGCGCGCCATGGAACAGGCCCGGGCGATGGGGGCCCTGGGCCGGAATGTCGCGATCCTGTTCGGGCCGGAACGTGCGGGGTTAGAAAACGAGGATATCGTGCGCGCCAACGCCATCGTCACCGTGCCGGTGAACCCGGAATTCTTCTCGCTGAACCTCGCCCAGTCGGTGCTGCTCCTGGCCTATGAATGGCGCCGACAGGGCGGCGAGGTGGTGCATGAGGTGCTGGCGAACACCGAATTCGCCTCCGGCCTCGAGGTCGAGAAGCTTGCCGGCCATTGGGAGGCGGAGCTGGAGCGGGCGGGGTTCTTCTTCCCCGAGACCAAGGCGGCCGGGATGCGGCTGGTGCTGCGCAACATGTGGTCGCGGCTGGGGTTGACGCGCTCGGATGTGCAGCGCTTCCACGGGATGCTGCGGCAGATCCTGCGCGACCGCAGATAGGGTGCGCCTGCGCCCAACCGGTTGAACAATCCGCCCGACGTCGTTGTTTCCCAAGGGGTTCTCTGTTCCCGAAACACCTTCGGGAGAGAGCCCGAAGGGCAGGGGACAGACGGCCCCTTCGCGGCAAACCCCGCTCAGCCGCGCCCCGGTTTCTGCCCCGCCTTCAGCGCTGCCGCCAGCCAGACGAAGATGAACACGAAAGACCCGAGCGCGTTGAAATTCGCCATTGTGAGGTCGAGCGCCTCCCAGGGGATCAGGTCCGACAGCCGCCAGGGGATCTCGTCGCAGCGCACGATCGGCGCGGCGGTGAGCTGGGCGAGCAACTCGTCGGGGCTCATCCCCGACACATCGCCGCCGGTGCAGGAGGCGGGGCCCGGCCACCAGTGGCGTTCGACCCCGGTGTGATAGGCCCCGAGCCCCGACGCCACCGCCGCGATCAGCGCCCCCGGCCAGGCGAGCCAGTTCCAGCGGGCGAGCAGCGCCACCGCACCGAGCAGGATCAGCGTATAATGCGGCACCCGTTGCAGGTAGCACAATTCACAGGGCTCATAGCCGAGCGACTGGAAGGTCCAGGCTCCGGCAATGGCCAAGACGGAAAACCCCCAGCCGAAGAAGATCAGGGTACGGGCGGAAAACGGGTTGAAGATGTTCATAGGTAGCTCACCGCGACAAAGCCTCCGATCAGCAGGATCATGAAGGCAGTAAACACCAGGCCGAGGCGCTTTTCGATGAAATCGCGGATCGGCGCGCCGAATTTCCACAGCAGCCCCGCGACGATGAAGAAGCGCAGGCCCCGGGCGATGACCGAAGCCACCATGAAGACCATGAAGTTGAGCCCCGTCCAGCCCGACAGGATGGTGATGACCTTGTAGGGGAAGGGGGTGACGCCGGCAAACAGCACCGCCCAGGGGCCCCAGCGGTTGAAGGCCTCGTTGAACTCCGCCGCGGCCTCGGCCTTGTGGTAGAAGTCGAGGATCGGCTGGCCGACACTGTCAAACAGCGCGTAGCCGATGAAATAGCCGAGCATGCCGCCCAGCACCGAGCCCACCAGCGCAACCCCGGCGATCAGAAAGGCGCGGCGCGGCATGGCGATGATCATCGGGATCATCAGCACGTCGGGCGGGATCGGAAACACCGAGCTTTCGACGAAAGCCACCGCGAACAGCGCCCAGAGCGCGTAGCGGCTCTCGGCGAGCGAAATCGTCCAGTCGTAAAGCCTTTTGAGCATATGCCTTTTGCCCCTTGTTGTGGGTGCCTTGCAGCATGAGCGGTGGTCCGGGTCAAGTCCCCGCGCCCCGGGCGCGGCGGAACGGTCGCGAAACGCGGTGTTTCCCCGGGGCCGGGGGAGGGGGTGCGGCCGGGCTGGCCGCTGCAATGCCGGGCGGCTGCGCTTCGGGGGCGTGGCTTCGGGGGGCTTTCGGGGGCGGCGCGGTTGCGCGCCGGGCGGGGCCGCAGGGCGCGTTTGCCGCTGCCGGCCACCCGTGCCCGACCGCGGCAAGCGGGTGCGGGCAGGCCTGGCGGGGCGCCCGGCCTCAGCCGCGCCGCCGCCGCCGCCCGCGTCCGCCGCCCTCGCTCTTGCCGTAGCTCGGCTCCGGAAGGGGCACCCGCGCGCGCAGTCCCGCGAAAGGTTCGGCGGCATTCGGCATCGCGGTGGCGGCGACGAAATGCTCCTGAAAGCGGGGCTCTACGGCGGTTTCCACCCGTTCGATCTCGCGCACCACCCGTTCGATCTCGCGCCGCGCAGCCTTGTTGAGCAGCGCGATCCGCGCGCCGGTGCCGGCGGCGTTGCCGGCGGAGCTGACCTTTTCCAGCGGCACATCGGGGATCATCCCCAGCACCATCGCGTGTTTCGCCGAGATATGCGCCCCGAAGGCCCCCGCCAGCACCACCCGCTCGGGCCGTTCGACACCGCGCCGGTCCATCAGCAACCGCGCGCCCGCATAGAGCGCCGCCTTGGCCATCTGGATCGCGCGCACATCGGCATTGGTGACGGCGATCCGCGGGGTGGTGCCATCGCCCTCCCAGAGCACATAGCTCTGGGTCCGGCCCTCGGTGACACAGCGTGCCGAGCCGGTCTCGGCGGCGGTTCCGATCAGCCCCCTGGCATCGACGATGCCGCTCATGCGCATCTCGGCCACCACCTCGATGATGCCCGAGCCGCAGATCCCGGTCAGCCCGACCTCGGCGATCGCCTCGGCAAAGCCCGGCTCGTCCGACCACAGATCCGAGCCGATCACCCGGAACCGCGGCTCGCGGGTTTTGGGGTCGATCCTGACCCGCTCGATGGCCCCGGGGGCGGCGCGTTGCCCGGCGCTGATCTGCGCGCCTTCGAAAGCGGGGCCGGTGGGCGAGGAACAGGCCAGCACGCCTGTCCGGTCGCCCAGCAGGATCTCGGCATTGGTGCCCACATCGACCACCAGCACGAGGTCGTCGGAGGCATGGGGCTGCTCCGACAACGCCACCGCGGCGGCGTCGGCGCCCACATGGCCCGCGATCAGCGGCAACACATAGACCCGCGCCCCCGGGGCGATCCCCAGCCCGAGATCGCGCGCCGCCCGGCGCTGCGCCGCGCCGGTGGCCAGCGCAAACGGCGCCTGCCCCAGCTCCACCGGGTCGAGCCCGAGGAACAGATGATGCATCACCGGGTTCATCACCAGCGCCGCATCGAGCACCGCGCCGGGGTCGATCCCGGCATCCGCCACCAGCGCCGCCACCAGCCCGGCCACGCCCTCGCGCACTGCCCGGGTCAGCTCCTCCGCGCCGCCGGGGTTCAGCATCGCATGGCTGACCCGGCTCATCACGTCTTCGCCATAGCGGATCTGCGGGTTCATCAACCCCGACGAGGCCAGCACCTCGCCGCTCGCCAGATCGGTCAGATGGCCGGCGATGGTGGTGGAGCCGATGTCGATGGCTACCCCATAGACGCCCTCATGATAGCCCGGCCAGAGTGCGATCACCTCCGCCGGCCCACCGACGTGAACCCCGTCGACGTAAACCGCCGCGGTCACCTTCCAGCCGCCCGCGCGCAAGACCTTCTGCAAGCCCGGCAACAGGGCCGTGTCAAACCCGAGCGCCTCCAGCCCCATTTCCGCGCGCAACACATCAAGCAGCCGCTCCAGATCGCCCGACGGCGCGTCGAGCTCCGGCTCCGGCACCTCCAGATAATGCAGCCGCACCGAAGGGTCGATCACGATCTCATGGGCCTCGGCCCGCTTGCGCACCACCTGCGGCTGCACCTGCGATTCGGGCGGCACATCGAGCACCACGTCGCCCAGGATCTCCGCCTGACAGCCGAGCCTGCGCCCCGGTGCCAGCCCCCGCACCCGGTCATAGCGGTCCTCGACCGCCCCCACGGGCGACAGCGCCGCCTCGGTGACGGTGATCCCATGCTTCGGATGCGCCCCGAAACTCGGCGCCACCTGGCATTTCGAACAGATCCCGCGCCGGCCGCAAACCGAATCCAGATCCACCCCCAACGCCCGCGCCGCGTCGAGCACCTTCGTGCCCTTCGCCACCCGACCGCGCTTGCCCGAAGGCGTGAAAACCACCAATGCCTCGTCCGGCATGACCCCTCCCTTGCCGCGCGCGCCCCGGCCGCGCCCTTTTTCCTGGCAAAATACTCCCGGGGGGCCCAAGGGTGAAACCCCCAAGGCCACCCCCCGTCAAACCAGGACTGATCTGCCGCTCAGATCGAAAACGACGTGCCGCAGCCGCAGGAACTGGTCGCGTTCGGGTTGTCGATCACGAAACGCGCGCCGATCAACTCGTCGGTGTAGTCGATCACCGCATTTTCGAGAAACGGCAAGGACACGTCGTCGATCACCACCCGCTCGGCGCTCATCTCGCCTTCGCCGCTCAGCACCAGATCGCCCTCCGCCGGGTCGTCGAGGGAGATGTCATACTGAAACCCCGAACATCCCCCCCCCTCGACGGCGATGCGCAGGGCCTTGCCACTGTCGCCCGCACCGATCTCGGCGAGGCGGGCAAAGGCGCGGGGGGTCACTTTCGGAGGCAGCGTGAGGTTCATCGGGTCACCCGGGGTTTTGTCTGCGTGCGTTTCATGGATATATGGCCCCGCGCCCGGCCCCACAAGGCGCCGGGCATGGCTTCGACCAGAGGAACGACACATGCTCGCGCCCTTCGCCTGCCACCCGTCCGAGACCCGCGGACGGCTCCACCCGGAGGCGGAAAGCGCCTTCCGCTCGCCGTTCCAGCGCGACCGCGACCGGATCATCCACTCCTCCGCCTTCCGGCGGCTGAAACACAAGACCCAGGTCTTCGTCGAACATGAGGGCGATTACTACCGCACCCGGCTGACCCATTCGATCGAGGTGGCGCAGGTCGCCCGCACCATGGCCGGGGCGCTCGGCTGCAACGAATATCTGACCGAAGCGGTGGCGCTGGCCCATGACCTCGGCCACCCGCCCTTCGGCCATACCGGCGAAGACGCGCTGAACCGCCTGCTCGCCCCCTATGGCGGCTTCGACCACAATGCCCAGGCGCTGAAGATCGTCACCTCGCTTGAGCGCCACTACGCCCGCTGGGACGGGCTCAACCTTACCTGGGAGAGCCTCGAAGGCATCGCCAAGCACAACGGCCCGGTGACCGGTCCGCTGCCGGTGGCGCTGGCGGAATACAACGCCGTCCATGACCTCGAGCTTCACAGCTATGCCAGCGCCGAAGCCCAGATCGCCGCGATCGCCGACGACATCGCCTATAACAACCACGATCTGCACGACGGCCTGCGCGCCGGGCTGTTCACCACCGACGAGATCTGCGCCCTGCCGCTGGTGGGCCCGGCCTTTGCCGAGGTCGACGCGGCGTTTCCGGGGCTGGGCGCCAAACGCCGCCGGCACGAGGCTCTGCGGCGGGTGTTCGGGGCGATGGTCGAGGATGTGCTGGAGACCGCCCGCACCAATCTCGCAGAGGTCGCGCCGCAAAGCCCCGACGCGCTGCGCCACGCCGGCCGCGCCATGGTGCGGTTCTCGCCCGCACTCTGGGCGCAGCTGGAAGAGATCCGCGCCTTCCTGTTCACCCGGATGTACCGCGCGCCTTCGGTGATGAAGACCCGCGAAGAGGTCACCCGGGTGGTGGAAGAGCTGTTCCCCGCCTTCCTCGCGGAACCGGAGTTGTTGCCGCGGGAATGGCGCGAAGACATCGCCCGGGCCGAAGACGAAACCCATCTCGCCCGCATCGTTGGCGACTACATCGCCGGCATGACCGACCGCTACGCGCTGGAAACCCACCGGCGGATGTTCGGTGGATGAGGAAGCGGTGCTCGCCCGGCCGGATTGGGGGGGAGCGTGGCCGGGGGCGAGGGGTTCTGCCCGCGCCCGATCCGCTTGAGGATCGGGCCACGTATAAGGGCGAGGGGCTCTGCCCCGCCCGATCCGCTTGAGGATCGGGCCAGGTATGGGGGCG
>PDRW01000066.1 GCA_002746935.1 Rhodobacterales bacterium | reverse complement strand
CATCGTGGTTCCTTCCGTTCGCGTGTTAGTCGGGGGCCTTGGTGGTCAGCGCCAGCGCGTGCAGGGCGCCGTTGGCACCGTCCATCGCGCCTTTCAGCGCGGCGTAGACCATGCGTTGCTGTTGCACCCGGTTCTTGCCGCGGAAGCTCTCGTCGATGACTTCCGCCGCCCAGTGATTGCCGTCACCGGCGGTGTCGGTGATGATGATATGGGCTTCGGGGAAGGCCTCGCGGATGAGGGCTTCGATTTCCTGTGCTTCCATCGCCATGCGGCATCTCCCGGGGTTTCTCGTGTTTCGACAAGACTTAGGCGGGCAGGGGGCGCGGCGCAAGGGGGCGTGTCATACCCAGTCGCGCAGTTTGGGGAGGAAGGCGCGCAGGGCGGCGGGGGTGTCGGAGGCGGCGAAGGCGGCGAGGCTGGCTTCGGTCCACGCGGGGGGGAGGTAGGCTTCGAGCAGGGTTTCGCGTTCCTGTTCGAGGGAGGGGGGGAGGCCGAGCCTTGCGGCGGCTTCGAGCAGTTCAAGCCCTTCGTGGACCGTGCGCATGGCGGCGAAGGCGGCGATCATCGGGCGGGTGAGGCTTGGAACATCGCGCCAGTTGGCGCCTTCGAACAGCTCTTGCGTTACGCGCTGGCCAGCGCCCTTGCATTCGTAGCGCACGCAGCCGGGGAAGCCGGCGGCTTCGAGGTGGGTGAAATGTTGGCAGCCGAAATCGGGGGTGAGATTGGGGCAGGGCAGGCCGGCGGGTTTGTCGAAGGCGAAGTCTGGCCCGGCGTCGAAGGCGAGGGCCATGCAGCACAGGGCGGCGCAGGCGGGGCAGTTGGAGGTCAGGTCGGGCATCGTTGGCATGGGCGCTTGATGGACGTTTGTCGTGGGGAGCACAAGGGCGAGCCGGGGGTTTCACACCCCCGGACCCCCGTGGAGTATTTGGGCCAAGATGAAGGAGGCTGATCTCTTCAGGGGCCTTGGTGGTGGCGCCGATCGGGGGTTCGATTGGGCCGGCGGGCATTGTCGTGCGGGCCGGACCCATTGACGCAGGGGATGGCGCATGGGCCATTTGAACCAGAAGGTGATGCGGGTGTTATTGTGATGAACCGTGGTGCTGGTATCTTCACTTCCCGGGGGCAGGTATCTGCGGTCGGGCAGTGGCAAGCGCGGATCGAGCCGTCTCTGTCTCGCAAGAACTGTTGAAGATGGGCTTTCCCTTGACCGGGCAATCGCCGCCACCATTGGGGGCGGCGCAAGCGGTGCCAGGCCGTCCATCGGCACCGATTCATCGAGGCAGGGACGGATGTCGATCACGCCATCCTTCGGTTTGGCCCGTTTGGCAACGGTGTCCGGGGCGATGCGGCGCACGTTCTCCAGCCGCTCTTCGATCTCGCGCAGGCGGGCGTGGTTTAGCGGTGGGCGCTGTCGAAGCCGGTGCGCCAGGCGTGCTTTAATTCGCTCAGCGGGGCTTCGGACCCGCCCAGCCGCACCGTGTCGCCGGTGAAGCGGCCCACGGTCTCGGCAGGCACGCCTGTCTGGCGGGCGGCGTCGATCAGGGCCTCGGCGTCGGCTTCGGAGCAGGCGATCAGGTAGCGCCCTTGGTCTTCGCCGAACAGGGTGGCGGTGTCGGCGGGGGTGAGCGTGACGCCGGTGCCCGCGGTTTCGGCCATCTCGAAGGCGGCGAGCGCAAGGCCGCCGTCGGAGAGGTCGGTGCAGGCGGTGATCAGCGGCCGGTTGGCGCGGATGAAGTCACCGGCGCGCTTTTCGGCGGCGAGGTCGACGTGGGGTGCGTCGCCGTCTTCGCGGCCCAGCAGTTCGGCAAGCAGGGCGGACTGGCCGAGGTGGCCCTTGGTTTCGCCCAGCAGCAGCGCCACATGGCCTTCGCGGGCGGTGCCGTCGATCAGCTCGGTGCCGATGTCGCGGATCAGCCCGACGGCGCCGATGGTCGGGGTGGGCAGGATCCCCTCGCCGTCGGTCTCGTTGTAGAGCGAGACATTGCCGGAGACCACCGGCATGTCGAGCGCCGCCACCGCCGCGCCGATGCCCTTGATGGCGCCGACGAACTGGCCCATGATCTCGGGCTTTTCGGGGTTGCCGAAATTGAGATTGTCGGTGGTGGCAAGC
>PDRW01000062.1 GCA_002746935.1 Rhodobacterales bacterium | reverse complement strand
GTAATGGTGCTGGCATGATCCATCCTCCCAAACAGGAGGAATCACAAATCAGACATCAAGGGAATCCCAAATGATTCAATCTTTAGCTCGCTCGCTCTAATGAAAAGTTGACGCCCCCGCGCGCGCACCGCCTGCGCGCGCCCCGTCGGACTCCGGCCAATACCCCCGCCCGACAGGGCGTAACGACGTGATCGTGATTGCGCCGACAGGCCAGGCCCTTCGCCGCGGCATCCGCCCTTCCCCGAATCCCGGGGTCTCAGTAAAGCCCGCCGGCGGCGATTTCGCCTGTTTCGGCGCGTTCGGGTACGATGATCACTTCACCGGTGGAGGTGGTCACCGCCGAGCCCTGTTCGGTGTAGCTGTCGACCTCGCCGGGCAGGAACAGCGGCAGATTCGAGCCCATGGCGAAGCCGCCATCATAGGTGATGCCGAACAGCGGCTCTTCGCCGGAGCGGAAATATTCCGCCACCACATAATCGCCCGAGGCGCTGTCGGGCAGGCGCGCGCCGGTGAAACGGTCGATCTTGATGAACTGCCCGCCCGGCGGCACCCTGAACTTGCCGCCGCCGAACTTCTTCACCGCCTGCTGCATGAAGCTCTGAAACACCGGACCGCAGGTCTTGCCGCCGGAGGCGCCGTGCATCGGTTTCGGCCGGTCATAGCCGATGTAGCAGCCCGCCACCACGTTGGAGGTGAAGCCGATGAACCAGGCGTCGCGCGAATTGTTGGTGGTGCCGGTCTTGCCCGCCACCGGCACGCCAAGATGGATGCGCCCGGCTGCGGTGCCGCGCTGCACCACGCCCTGGAGCATCGAGGTGAGCTGATAGGCGGTGATCGCGTCCATGACGCGCTCGCGGTTCGAGGTGATCCGTGGGCTGGCGCCTTCGGGCAGGCTGGCGAGGCCGCAATCGTCGCAGATCCGCTTGTCCTGGCGGTAGATGGTGCGGCCCCAGCGGTCCTGCACCCGGTCGACCAGCGTCGGCTCCACCCGTTCGCCGCCATTGGCAAACATCGCATAGGCCGCGACCATGTTGAACAGCGTGGTCTCCGCCGAGCCCAGCGCATTGGCGAGGAACGGGTCGAGGTCGTCATAGACGCCGAAACGTTCGGCGTAGCCCGCAACCGTTTCCATGCCCACTTCCTGGGCGAGGCGCACGGTCATCAGGTTGCGCGATTGTTCGATCCCGGTGCGCAGCGGCGTCGGCCCGTAATACCGGCGGCTGGCATTCTGCGGCCGCCAGATGCCCTCGCCGGTGTCGACCTCGATCGGCGCGTCGATCACGATCGAGGCGGGCGAGAAGCCCGAATCGAGCGCCGCGGCATAGACGAAGGGCTTGAACGACGACCCCGGCTGCCTCGTGGCCTGGGTCGCGCGGTTGAACACCGAATGCTGGTAGGAAAACCCGCCCTGCATGGCGATCACCCGGCCGGTGTTGACGTCCATCGCCATGAACGCGCCCTGCACCTCGGGCACCTGGCGCAGGGTCCAGCGGATGAACTCGCCGCGGCCGTTTTCGCCGCTGGTCATCCGGCGCACATGCACCACGTCACCGCGGGTGAAATTGTCGCGGAACGACCCCTTGAGCCAGTCGATATCCTTGCGCGGCACCTCCCAGGGGCCGGGTTCGGGGGTGCCCTCGATCTTCAGGGTGAGGCTGGTGTCGCCCACCCGGTCGACCGCGGCCACATGCCACTGGCCGCCGAGAGTCACGTCGCGCGCCACCCGCAGCTTGCCCAGCGCCGCCTCCCAGGTGCCGTCGTCGAGCGCCGCCGGGTCGATGGTCTTGCCGGTGCCATGCCATTTGCCCTGGCTGCGGTCCATCTGTTCGAGCGCGCGTTGCAGTGCCCGGGCCGCGGCCACCTGCATTTCAGGGTCGACGGTGGCGCGGATCGTCAGCCCGCCGTTGAAGAATTCGTCCTCGCCGAAGGAACGCGACAGCTGCCGGCGGATCTCGTCGGTGAAATAGTCGCGCGGCGGCAGGGTTGTGTGAAATGAGGGAAAGTCGCCGGTCTGGACCGTGCGGATCGGGCTTTCGCGGGCTTCGATATAGCCGGCCTCGTCGAGATAGCCGTTTTCGAACATCTCTTTCAGCACATGATTGCGCCGGGTCATCGCGGCGTCGTAATTCTCCGCCGGGTTGTAGCCGTAGGGCGCCTTCGGGTGGATCGCGAGAAACGCCGCCTCCGCAGGGGTGAGCTCCGACAGCTGCTTGTTGAAATAGCTCTGCGCTGCCGCGGTCACCCCGAAGGAGCGCACCCCGAGGTCGATCTCGTTGAGATAAAGCCCGAGAATCTGGTCCTTGGTGAGCAGGTTTTCCAGCCGCACGGCGAGGATCAGCTCCTTGATCTTGCGTTCGGCGTTGCGGTCGGAGGAAAGCAACAGGTTCTTCACCACCTGCTGGGTGATGGTCGAGGCACCGCGCAGCGGCTTGCCCTTTGCCGCGTCCAGCGCCGCCGCGAACATGCCGCGCAGATCGTAGCCCCGATGCTCGGGAAACTGCTTGTCTTCAGCGGAAATGAAGGCCCATTTCACCAGATCGGGGATATGTTCGGGCGGGGTGTAGAGCCGTCGCTCCCTGGCGAATTCGTCCATCAGCCGGCCTTCGGCCGAGTAGATCCGGCTGATGGTCGGGGGCCGGTAGTTGGCAAGCTGCTCGTGGTTGGGAAGATCCTTGGAATAGGTCCAGAACACCGCGCCCATCGTCAGCGCCGCCATGACGGCGCCCATGGTGATGAGCGAGAAAAGCGAACCGAAAATATTGAAGATAAACCGGGCCAAGCGGCGCCCTCCGTTACATGCATGCCTGATAGCGCAGCTGCGGCTCCGGATCAAAACACGTTTTCTTGCCCTGAGGCAAGTCTGAGGCGCGGCGGTTGCTTGCCTGCACGCGGGAAATCGCCGGTTGAGGGCCGGCGCGGTCTCGCAAGGGCTGGACGGCTGTCGCCGGGCCGGGCAGATTGGCGCCGTCATGAGGGATTCCTACCGCCAGTCCAGATCGCGCCCCGGCCCCGAGGCGGTGATCGCCACCTACGAGAACGCGGCCCAGGCCTATGCCCGGACCCGTGACCGCAGCCTGTTCGAACGCCGCTGGCTCGACCGGGCGCTGGCCTATGCGGCCGGACGCCGGGTGCTCGACCTCGGCTGCGGCACCGGCCGTCCGATCGCGACCTATCTCGCCGACCGGCGCTGCGCTGTCACCGGTGTCGACGCGGCACCGAGCATGGTCGCCATGTTCGCCGCCAACCTGCCCCGGGCGGAGGTGGTCGAGGCCGACATGCGCGGGCTGGAGCTTGGCGAGACCTTCGATGTGATCCTGGCATGGAACGCGCTGTTTCACCTCTCCGCCGACGATCAGCGCGCCATGTTCGCCACCTTTGCGGCGCATTCCCACGAGCGGACGGTGCTGCTGTTTACCTCCGGTCCCGACGCGGGCGAAGCCACCGGTACCGCCGGGGGGCTGCCGGTCTACCATGCCTCGCTGGCGCCCTGGGAATACCGCGATCTGCTGATGGAATACGGCTACGAGGAGATCGCCTTCATGCCGGAAGACCCGGAGTGTCAGCGGCACTCGGTCTGGCTCGCGCGGGCCGCCGGCCGAGGTGTCGGCTGAACCGGGCCGGTCTGCGCTCGGCGGGGCCGTGCCGCGACGTCGCGGCGCATTCCATAACCCGCGCGGGGCTGACATGCCGCCCTGGAAGCCACGCGAACCGATCATGCGAACCCACAGAAGGTGCCGTCGATGTCCCAGCAACCCCCCGCCTTTACCAATCAGAAAGTGGTGCCGCGCTGGCGCAAGACGCCGCCGGCGCTGTTTCCGCCGGTGCTTGGCCTCTTCGGCCTGACCGTCGGCTGGCTGCGCACCCCCGACGCTTTCGGTGCCCCGGCGGCCATCGGCCAGATCCTCGCGGGCGCGATGGTCCTGTTCTACGCGTTTACCGCCGGGCATTACCTAGCCAAGGTCGCGGCCCGTCCGGGTGTGATGGCCGAAGACCTGACAACGCTTCCCGGCCGGGCGGGACTGGCCGCGCTCACCATGTCGGGGATGCTGCTCGCCACCGTGCTGGTGCCCTTTGCCCCGGTGATCGCCAGGGTGGTGCTGGTGCTGGCGATTCTGGGCCATACGGTTGTGATGACGATGGTCGCGATGGCGCTCGCCTCCGCACCCGCCGAAGCGCGCAAGGTTACGCCGGTGCTCCATCTCACCTTCGTGGGCCTCATCGTCAGCGCCATGCCGGCGCTGGCGCTGGGCTGGAGCGCCTATGCGGGCGTGATCTTCTGGGCCACCCTGGTGGCGGCGGTGGTGATCTGGCTGCTGTCGGCGGCGCAATTCGTGCGCGAAACCCCGCCGCCGCCGCTGCGCCCGCTGCTTGCGATCCACCTTGCGCCGGCCTCGCTGCTCGGCACCGTGGCCTTCCTGATGGGGCTGCCGGGCCTCGGCTTCGGCTTTGCGCTGCTGGCGCTGGCGCTTTTCGTGGCTCTGGCGGTGAGCCTGCCGTGGTTGACCCAGGCCGGGTTCAGCCCGTTCTGGGGGGCGTTCACCTTTCCGCTGGCGGCGTTTTCTTCGCTGATGATGATCCTCGGCAGCGCCGGATATGGCGGTTTCTACCGGATCATCGGCGGGCTGGCCCTTGTCGCGGCGACGTTCTTCATCCCCTGGGTCGCGCTCAAGGTGACCCGGATGTGGCTGAAGGGCGGGCTTGCGGTGAAGACCAACGCGGCGGTGGCCTGAGGGCAGCCGGGGCCGGGTCAGGGGCCTTTCGTAACGGTTAACGCGGCTCGGGTGCCGGTGAAGGCGGGTGCGTAACGCTTTGTTTTGAAAGAGCGAAACAACCTTTCCATTAGTCCGGTATTCCGGACTAATGGATTCTCTGGTTGCGGTTGCCGCAAGGCCGGTCATGGCGAACCCGGCAGGGGCCTTTCGTAACGGTTAACGCGGTGTGCGCGCTGCTGAGAGCGGGTGCGTAATGCATTGTTTTGAAAGAGAGAAACAACCTTTCCATTCGTCCGGTATTCCGGACTAATGGATTCTCTGGTTGCGGTTGCCGCAAGGCCGGTCATGGCGAACCCGGCAGGGGCCTTTCGCAACGGTTAACGCGGTGTGCGCGCTGCTGAGAGCGGGTGCGTAACGCATTGTTTTGAAAGAGGGAAACAACCTTTCCATTAGTCCGGTATTCCGGACTAATGGACTCTCCGGCAATGATCGCTCCGGGCGCCGCGCTACCCTGTCCGCGACACCCTTGCCCCCATCCGGCAAGTCCCCCGCACACCCCCGGACCCGCCGCAAACCCGCCGCACCACCAGCCCCCGATCGCGCCCCGAACGTTACAGGCTTGGCGGCGGCGCCCAACCCTGCTAGACCGCCCCCATGAAGACCGCCAGTGGCATCATTTGCATCTGCATTACCGGCTGACATCGTCAGGCGGGCCGGTCTTCTGTTTCCCTCAATACGAAAACTGCCAGCCCCGCCCCGCGAGGCCCATTGCGTGAGGACGACCCATGGTCGAGATCAAGCTCTACAACACCGCGTCCCGCTCGAAACAGCGGTTCGTGCCGATCGACCCCGCCAATGTGCGCCTCTATGTCTGCGGGCCGACGGTCTATGACCGGGCGCATCTGGGCAATGCCCGGCCGGTGGTGGTGTTCGATCTGCTCTACCGGCTGCTCAGGCATGTCTACGGCCCGGACCATGTGACCTATGTGCGCAATTTCACCGATGTGGACGACAAGATCATCGCCCGTGCCGCCGAAAGCGGGGTGGCGATCGACGTGCTCACCGCCACCACCACCGGCTGGTTTCTCGACGACATGCATGCCCTCGGCGCCCTCGACCCCGACGAGATGCCCCGCGCCACAGCCCATATCGCCGACATGATCCGCATGATCGAGGCGCTGGTGGCGAAGGGCCATGCCTATGCCGCCGAGGGCCATGTGCTGTTCGCGGTCGAGAGCTTCGCCGATTATGGCGCGCTGTCGGGACGGTCGGTGGACGACATGATCGCCGGCGCCCGGGTCGAGGTGGCGCCCTACAAGCGCAACCCGATGGATTTCGTGCTCTGGAAACCCTCCGGCGCCGACCAGCCCGGTTGGGACAGCCCCTGGGGCCGTGGCCGTCCGGGCTGGCATATCGAATGCTCGGCGATGTCCTACCAGCTTCTCGGCGGAACCTTCGACATCCATGGCGGCGGCAACGACCTCACCTTCCCGCACCATGAAAACGAGATCGCGCAATCGCTCTGCGCCCATCCGGGCTCGGGCTTCGCGCGCTACTGGATGCATAACGAGATGCTTCAGGTCGAGGGGCGGAAAATGTCGAAAAGCCTCGGCAATTTCTTCACCGTCCATGACCTGCTCACCGGCCATGACGGCGAGCCCCCGGTGGCGGGCGAGGTGATCCGGCTGGTGTTCATGGGCACCCATTACCGCAAGCCGATGGACTGGACCGCGAAGAAACGCGCCGAGGCCGAGGCCACCTTGCGCAAGTGGCGCGGGCTTACCGCGGGCGTGGAGCCGGGGCCGGTCTCGGAGGCGGTGGTCGCGGCGCTTGCCGACGATCTCAACACCGCCGGGGCCGTGGCGGAGCTCCACAAGCTCGCCGCCGCCGGTGACGCCCCCGGCCTCAGGGGCTCGGCGGCGCTCATGGGGCTGCTCACCGACGAGATGGGCGCCTGGGCCGAGGCGGGCGCCGGCGGACTTGGCGATCTCGCGGAAAAGCTCGCGGAGCTTCGCGCCAGGGCCATGGAAACCAAGGACTTTTCCGAGGTTGACGCGATGAAGGCGGCGCTCGTCGCGGCCGGTGTCGAGGTGCGGATGTCGAAGGCCGGGGTCGAGCTGGTGCCGGGCGCGGGTTTCGACCCGGCGAAACTCGAAGGGCTCTGAGATGCGGCGCTCATCCGGGCACAGGGCCGGCAACAACAGGACCGGCAACAACAGGGCCCGCAACACAGGAGACCGGGGCGCGCCGCGCCCCCGCTCGATCACCCGTTCCGAATCCCGCATCCCCAGATCACAGCCATCCCCCGAAGGAAAGCAGACCAGATGACTGAGCGGCTCTATCTCTACGACACCACGCTGCGCGACGGCCAGCAGACGCAAGGTGTGCAATTCTCCGTGCCGGAGAAGATCGCCATCGCCGAAGCGCTCGACGGGCTCGGGGTCGATTACATCGAGGGCGGCTGGCCCGGCGCCAACCCGACCGACAGCGATTTCTTCCGCGCCCGCCCCGAGACCCGCGCCACCTTCACCGCCTTCGGCATGACCAAACGCGCCGGGCGCTCGGCGGCCAATGACGATGTGCTGGCGCAGGTGATGAATGCCGCGACGCCGGCGGTCTGCCTCGTCGGCAAGACCCATGATTTCCACGTCACCACCGCGCTCGGCATCACCCTCGAGGAGAATCTCGAAAACATCACCGCCAGCGTGAGCCATATCACCGCCAGCGGCCGCGAGGCGCTGTTCGACGCCGAGCATTTCTTCGACGGCTACAAGGCCAACGCGCCCTATGCGCTCGACGCGGTGCTGGCCGCCTATCGTGCCGGGGCCCGCTGGGTGGTGCTCTGCGACACCAACGGCGGCACCCTGCCGGGCGAGATCCACGACATCACCCGCGCGGTGATCGAAGCCGGGATCCCGGGCGAAAACCTCGGCATCCATTGCCATGACGACACCGGCTGCGCCGTGGCCGGATCGCTTGCCGCGATCGAGGCCGGCGCGCGTCAGCTTCAGGGCACGCTCAACGGTCTTGGCGAGCGCTGCGGCAATGCCAATCTCGTCACGCTGATCCCGACGCTGCTGCTCAAGGAGCCCTACCGCAGCCGTTTCGAGACCGGCGTCACCGAGGCGGACCTCGCCAGTCTCACAATGGTCTCGCGCCATCTGGACGACATTCTCAACCGGGTGCCGCTGCGCTCGGCGCCCTATGTCGGCGCCTCCGCCTTCGCCCACAAGGCGGGGCTGCACGCCAGCGCCATCCTCAAAGACCCGACCACCTACGAACACATCGAGCCCGGCGTGGTGGGCAATGCCCGCCTCGTGCCGATGTCGAACCAGGCGGGCCAGTCGAACCTCCTGCGCCGCCTCGCCGAAGCCGGGATCGAGGCCGAAAAGGGCGACCCGCGCCTTGGCGAGATCCTTGACGCGATCAAGGCGCGCGAAGACCGGGGCTATGCCTATGACGGCGCGCAGGCGAGTTTCGAACTTCTCGCCCACCGGCTGATGGGCGATCTGCCGGAATTTTTCGAGGTCACCCGCTACCGGGTCACGGTGGAACGTCGCCGCAACCGCCACGACCGGATGGTGTCGATCTCCGAGGCCGTGGTGGTGGTGAAGATCGGCGCCGAAAAGAAGCTCTCGGTCTCCGAAAGCCTGAGCCTCCATGCGTCTGACGGTGGCCCGGTCAACGCGCTTGCCCGCGCGCTTGCCAAGGATCTCGGCCCCTATCAGGCCTGTATCGACGACATGAAGCTTGTCGATTTCAAGGTGCGCATCACCCAGGGCGGCACCGATGCGGTCACCCGGGTGATCATCGACAGCGAGGACGGGCAGGGGCGGCGCTGGTCGACCGTCGGGGTGAGCCCGAACATCGTCGATGCTTCCTTCGAGGCGCTGCTTGATGCGATCAACTGGAAGCTCCTGCGCGACGGCTACAGGCCGGTGGCAGCCGGGTGAGGCCGGTGGCCCCCAGAGCGGCCTCCAGACCGGCCCCCAGAGCGGTACCGGGTGGGGCGGACAGGGGTGCGGGCAAGCGCCCGGGCCCCGCGGTGCTGCCGGATGCCGCATGGGAGGCGGCCACAGGCCCCGGCAAGGCGCCCGATACGATTGTTGCGCCGCGGGATCGTTCGCGGGCCCGGTCGGGGGAGATCGCATGACCCTTGCAGCCTGCGCAGAGATCGTTCGCCGGGGCGATCCCGACCGGTTTCTCGCCGCCATGGCCGCCCCGCGCGCGGCCCGCGCGCGGCTGTTCCCGCTCTATGCGTTCAACATGGAAATCGCGCGCGCGCCCTGGGCCACCAGTGACCCGGTGATCGCGAAGATGCGGCTGCAATTCTGGCGCGACGTGCTGGCCGAGATCGACGAGGGCAGGAACGCCCGCGCCCATGAGGTGGTGCGGCCGCTGTCGGAGGTGATGCATTCCGGCGGTATCCCTGGTGCGTTGCTCGACGGCATCGTGGTGGCGCGCTGGGCCGATGTCGACCGCGCCCCTTTCACCACCGCCGAAGCGCTCGACCATTATCTGGCGGAAACCGCGGGCACGCTGATGTGGGCCTCGGCTCAGGCGCTGAACGCACAATACAAGCGCGAGACGGTGGTGCGGGCGGTCGGCAAGGCCCAGGGCCTCGCCTCGATGCTGATCGCCGCTCCCGAACTCGAACGGCGCGGCTGGCAGGTGCTGCCCGAGGCCGGGCTCGGGGAGATGATCGCCGCCGCCCGTGCCGATCTCGCCGAGGCCCGCAAGGTGCGGTTCAAACTCTGCGTCCCGGCGCTGCGCGCCGCCTGGCGGGCCGAGGGCATCCTCGCGCGCGCCGCCGCCGACCCGGGCGCGATCCGCGAAGAGCGGCTGCAAGGCTCCGAATTTGCCCGCCGCGCCAGCCTCATGGTCAGGGGCCTCAGCGGACGCTGGTAGGGGTGCGGAACAGGGCGCGGGCAGGGCGGCCTCCAAAGTCGCCACCCAAAACGGCCCCGCGCCAATCGCTCTTGCGCGGCGCCTTCGCCTCGGGCAAAACGGGTGCAAAGCGAATTGACAGGGAGAAACCCAATGGCCGTTACCATGAACCGGGTGCTGAGCGAGGCCTTCGGTCCGACCGAAGGGGCCGCGCGCCTCGCCAAGGATGTGGCGCTGGTGCTCGCAGGCATCGCCGCGCTGACCATCGCCGCAAAGATCCGGGTGCTGACGTGGCCGGTGCCGATCACCATGCAGACCTTCGCCGTGCTCACCATCGGCGCCGGCTTCGGCCTCCGCCTCGGCCTCATCACCCTGCTCGGCTATCTGGCCCTCGGCGCCGCCGGTGTCGCGGTCTTCGCCGGCGACACCGCGGGGCTCGCCTATATGACCGGCCCGACCGCGGGCTATCTCATCGGTTTTGCCTTCGCCACCGCTGCCATGGGCGCGCTCGCCCGCCGCGGCTGGGACCGTTCCGTTACCGGCATGGCAGGCGCGATGCTGATCGGTACCGCGATCATCTACGCTTTCGGCCTCGCGGGCATGTCGGCGCTGTTTCTCGCCGACAAGGGCGGGGC
Organism: Rhodobacterales bacterium; assembly: GCA_002746935.1. Classification (GTDB taxonomy): domain Bacteria; phylum Pseudomonadota; class Alphaproteobacteria; order Rhodobacterales; family Rhodobacteraceae; genus Sinisalibacter. Next base: position 872 of record PDRW01000062.1, on the reverse strand, counting down.
CTGGGTACTGCAACACGGTATGCTCAACTTCCTCCTTGGCGACGCGCTGAAGCTGGCGCTCGCTGCACTGGTGGTGCCGGGCCTGTGGAAACTCGCCCGCTGAACTGATTCCGGCTGTATCAGGATCGGGCGCGGAGGCCGGCCTCCGCGCCCTTTTCCTTGGGCGGGTGTGTTTGCGGTGATTTGCCGGCCTTTGGGTGGTCCTGTGGGCGGGCAGCTGCAAGTGCGTGGGACAGGAACCCCGGTCGGGCGAAGACAAGGGCCCTGGTGGCCCCGGTGGCCCCGGCGGCCCCGGCGGCAGAAGCGCCGCCGGCGCGCAGGACTGGTTGCACAACCCGGCCCGGCAAGTCCGGACGACAGCAAGGTCGCCACCCGGCCTGACCCTGTCGGACCCGGCGCGGCCCGCCGCCCGGAGGCCCCGCGATCGCAGAAGACTGACCGCTGTAGCCTGCGCCAGGGTGGTTCCGGCAAGGGAGGCCCGCGCAGGCCCCCGTCTGTCAAATCTGTGCGATACTGACGTTGCGGAGGCGTGCCCGTGCCCCCGCTCCCGCGCAGCCCCGGCCCCCCTCCGGCCCCCTTGCCGCATCGCCGGATCCGCCCCCGCCCTTGGTACGGAAATGCCTCCCCGCGATGAGGTTTTTTCCCGCCCCCCCTTGCCACCCCCGCATTCCGCAGGATAGATACCCCGGCACGGAGAGGTGGCCGAGTGGTCGAAGGCGCACGCCTGGAACGCGTGTAGGCGGGAAACTGCCTCCAGGGTTCGAATCCCTGTCTCTCCGCCAGAATTTCATGCTGGAAATAAATTTAAATCCAATAAAATCAAATACTTGCCCTGAGATCGCAGCCTAAGGTCCGTCGCTATACCTTGTTTT
>PDRW01000033.1 GCA_002746935.1 Rhodobacterales bacterium | reverse complement strand
GATCGTCCCCTGCCGCACCAGCCCCTATCAGCTGTCGATGCTTTCCGAACAGCTTCAGGCCTTCATGCGCGCCGGCGGCACGCTGGCGGTGATGGGCGAAACCCGGCCCGACCTCTGGCTGCCCCATGTGGGCTTCGAGCCCCGGGAGGTCAATTTCTGGTGGTGGCTCGAAGAGGGCGCCGATCTGGGCGTCACCATGTGCGCCCCGGGCCACAAGGTGAACGATTATATCACCAAGGCCGATGCCACCTACCATATCCATGGGGTGCTGACGCCGCTGGCCGAGGGGCAGATCTCGCTGATCGACAATGCCGAGGGCGAATGCCTGATGTTCGAAGACACCACCAGCTACGCGCCGGGGCGGCTTGTCGTCACCACGCTGGACCCGTTCTTCCATCACGGCATGTTCTTCATGCCCGCCACCACACGCTTCCTGCTGGGGCTGCTGCCCTGGCTGGCCGACACCCACGGCGCCGGGACCGGCAGGCAAAAAAGCGCGTGACACGCACCAAAGGCGCGCCCCCCCCCGGGGCCCGCCTGCGCCAAGGCGCCGCTCGGCACGGTTCCGGCCCGCCCCGGCGCGGCTCCTTTTTCCTGGTCCAAATGCTCCGCGGCACCTCATACCCAAGCCACCGCCCGCCATTATGCTTCCCGCGGCCTCACCCGCAGCCAGATCCCGTCCCTGCCGCGCACCGTGAGATGCGCCACCGGCATCGCCGGGCGTTCCGGCACGATCTCGAAGCGGAACGCCCGCACCAGCATCGCCATGAGCAGCACCCCCTCGGCCATGGCGAACCCGGCGCCGGGACAGACCCGTGCCCCGGCGGAAAACGGGATATAGGCCGCGCGCAGGCAGGATTTGCCGTTCCCGGTTGCAAACCGCGCCGGGTCGAAATCGTCGGGGCGCTCCCAGAGGCGTTGGTGGCGGTGAAGATGCCAGGGGCTCAGCACCACCTGCGCGCCCTTCGGCACCGCCCGGTCGCGGAAGCGCTCGGCCCGCGCGGCCTCGCGCACCATCATCGGCACCGGCGGGTAAAGGCGCAGGGTCTCGCGGAACACGTCGCGGGCAAGCGCAAGCCGTTTCAGGCCCGAAAACCCGGGCGGTTCCGCGCCGCCGAGCACGGCCTCGGCCTCGGCCGCCACCTTCTCCTGCCAGTCGGGGTAAAGCGCCAGCAGGTAGAGCGCCCAGGCCAGCGCCGAGGCGGAGGTCTCGTGGCCCGCGAGGAAGAAGATCGCCACCTGATCGACCATTTCTTCGGTGTCGAAACGGTGCCCGGTCTCGGGGTCGCGCGTGGTGATGATCTTGGTGGCGAGGTCGTCGGGGGCGTGGCCGGCTTCGATCTCCGCCATCCGCTCCGCCGTCAGCCGGGTGATGAGGCTGCGGATCGCCCGCGCCGTCCGCTTCGTCTCCCGCTTGTGAAACCGCGGCATCCAGCGTGGCAGCGGCAGCACCGCGCCGAGGTTCAGCACCGGCTGGGCCCGCTGATGCGCCCTGAAGGCCGAAAACACCGCCCCCGCCAGCTCATGGTCGATCGGGATCGAGAACAGCGTGCGGAAGATCACATCCGCCGCGGCCTCGGAGGCCTCGGCCTCGATCTCCAGCGGCTGCCCGTCGGCACGCACCCGCAACCGCTCCACCGTCGCCACCCCCGCCGCCCACATCGCCGGGAAGGTGTCGCGCAGCCGCCCGCCTTCGAAGGCCGGGTCGATGATCCGCCGTTGCCGCTCCCAGGTCGCGCCATTGGTGACGAAGACCGAGTTCCCGAGCAGCGGCGCGAGGCCCTCGCGGATACGGTCGGATTTGGGGAAATCGCCGGGGCGCTGTTTCAGCACCAGCGCGACCAGCGCGGGGTCGTTGCAGAGGAAGGAGCGGAAGAACGGGGTGCGGAATTCGGCCATCCAGGCGCGGTAGAGCTTTGCGGGCTGGGCCGAAAGGATGTCCTGGCGAAACAGCCGCGCATAGCGCAGCAGCGAGACCTTGCCGGGGCGCGCGGGCGGTTTCGGCGGGCGGTGGAGGGGGCAACTCATGGGCACCTCACGGGCAGCTCATGGGCCGGTGCTGCGGTGTTTCGACACCGGGGTCTCGATCCGGCTTTTCGACGGTGCCCGGCCGGCAAAGCGACTGGCGAGCGAAAGCGGCCCGGCGGTGATGCGGAAATAATCGTAATCCCCCGGCCGGTCGAAGGCGCAGAGATACTGGAAATGCAGCCGGAAGAACCGCCAGCGCAGGTCGCGCCAGCGCTCAGGGCTGAGCGTCCGGGTGAAGGCGGCGGATATCACCAGCGGCCAGCGCTTGCCCGTCGCCGGGGCCACGCCCGACACCGCCACCGGATCGCAGAGCGCGAAGGCGCAGCCGTCGCCCGGGGCGGTGACATCGACCCAAGCGATGTCGGCCGTGGCGAGATGGGCAAGGTCGGCGCGCAGCCGCCAGGCGTCGGGCAGAAAGCTCACCATCGGCACCACCTGCCCCAGCGTCAGAAGCCCGAGCCTTGGGCCGCTTTCGGGGATCGCCCCGGCGCGGTCGAGATCGGCCAGAACCGAGACCGCCAGATGCGCCCCGGAACTGTGGCCCACCACCAGCACCTCGTCCACCTCACTGCACAGCGCCGCGCCGATGCGGGCGGCAAAGCCTGCGATCCGCGCCTCAAGCTCCGGCGGGTTGGCGCCTCTGGTGGCGGCGGAATAGGCGTAGTCGTGCATCAGGTAGTAGACATAGAGCCGGTTGTCGATCCTGCGAAACCACCCGAGCAAGCCCCAGACGGAAGCCAGAAACACCAGCCACCAGACCAGGGTTCCGGGCATGATCCGCGCGGCAAAACCCGGGCCTCCCTCACCGTGGAGCGGAACGAACCCGGCGAGCCAGCGCGCCAGACCGCCCAGCAGCCCGCCCACCAGCAGCGCCAGCAGCAATTGCAGGATCAGCATCCCCACCGGGTAGAGCGCCGCGATCACCGGCCCCTTGCGCAGCCGCATCAGCCGCCGGAGCGCGCCGGTGGAGATATAGATCCACGCGGTGCGCGCCATGATCCGGTAGCTCCGCACGATGCCGTGATCCATGCTCGCGCGCACGATGTCGGACCAGACCAGCACCTCCACGTCGGTTTCGCAAGCCGCGCCGTCCTGGGTAGACCGGACATGCCAGCCATAGCCCCCCTGCCCGGGCGCGCGGCCCGCAAGCTCGAGCCGGTAGCCGGAAATCTCTGCCTGCCTGCGGCCCTCGCGGCGGTAAAGCTCGCGGTAGCGGCGCGGTGGAATCGGGTCGTATCCGGGGATGTAGAACACCGCCCGGCGGCGGATTTCCTGCTGTTGGGGACGGCGCATGCCCGGCCTACTCACGGTTTCGGGCAAGCATAGACCGGAAACACCGGCTTGGACAGCGCCCGGACGCCAGCACGCCGGCGCCCGCTCACCCCCCGCGTCACCCCAGCCCTTCCAGTGCCGGGAAGGTTTCGAGCAGCCACCAGGACAGCGCCGAGAAACCACCCGTCACCATCAACAGCCCGATGACGATGAGCAGCCCGCCCATGATCCGCTCGATCGCGACCATGTGGCGTTTCATCCAGCCCATCAGCCCCTGCATCCGCGGGAAAAACGCCGCGACCGCAAGGAAGGGGATGCCGAGCCCGGCGGCATAGACCGCGAGCAGCAGGGTACCGCGGGCGAGCGAATCTTCGCTGGCGGCAAGCGACAGGATCATGCCGAGCTGCGGGCCGATGCAGGGGGTCCAGCCGAAGGCGAAGGCAAGCCCGAGCACATAGGCGCCAAACGCCGAGCCGCCCCGGTCGCCGGCGTCGATCCGGGCTTCGCGGTTGAGGAAGGGGATGGTGAAAAGCCCGACGAAATGCAGTCCGAACACGATCACCACCGCGCCCGCGATCCAGTTGAACGCCCGCTGATTGGCGGCGAAAAAGCTGCCGAAGGCCGAGGCGGCAAAGCCGAGGATCAGAAACACCGTCGACAGCCCCAGCACGAAGAACAGCGCCGTCAGCAGCGCCTTGCGCGAGGCTTTGGCGCCGGTTTGCAGATCCGTCACCGAGACCCCGGACATATAGGCCAGATAGGGCGGCACGATCGGCAGAACGCAGGGCGAGAGGAAAGACAACAGCCCCGCGAGCAGGGCGACGAACATCGCGGGCAGAAGGCTGGCGTCGATGATTTCAATTCCGAACATGGGTCTTCTCTACCCTGCAACAGCGCCAGCGTCACCCGCCTTGCGCTCACATCCCCGCGACAGATCGCGCCTCTTGCCTGCCTGCCAAGGCCAGCCGGCCAAAGCCAGGCCTGTCAAAGGAAACGGCCGGGCCCGCTGTCTGCGGAACCCGGCCGGAAACAGTGCCGGTCAGAGGCCGGACCGCGGCCTCAGCGCGACCACCAGCCGGTTTTCTTGGGTTTGGGAGGTTCTTCCGGGGTATCTTCGGTTGCCACCGCTTCGCCCGGCTCTTCAGCCACGCCTTCTTCCGGTACCGCAGCCGTTTCGGCGGCGGTCGCACCTGCGGAGGCTTCATCGGCAGCCTCGTCCGACGCGCCTTCAGGCGCCTCATCCATAACCGCTTCGGCAGTCTCTTCCGGGGCTTCAGCGGGGCTCTGGCCGGCCTGCTCTGCCGGCTCATTGCCACCCGGAGACCGGTCGTCGCTGTCTTCGGCCAGAGCCTCTTCAGACCGCCCGGCCAGAGCCTCCCCGGCCTCTTCGGCCCTCTCCGGGGCGCCATCCTCTGGCGCGCTGTCCGTCTTCTCCGCCACGGGAAGGGGGGCTTCGGACGCCTCGGCCTGCGCACCTGAAGCGCCCTCGGAGCGTGTTTCGGGGGCCTCTTCGGTGCCGGCGTCTTCCGGCGCTTCGGCAGCGGTCTCACCACTGCTCTTGCGGCGGCGCGCGCGGGAGCGGCGGGTGCGTTTGGGCTTGCCTTCGGCCGCCTCCTCACCGGACCCGGCTTCGGCTTCGGCTTCATCTTCGGCCTCGGCGGGTCCGGCCACGACCGCATCGTCGGCGGGTCCGGCCGGGTCTTCAGCAGATCCTTCACCGGTCTCGCCCGCATCGGCGCCGGCCTCATCTTCGCCGGAGGCACCGGCCCGCCCGCGCGGCTTGCGGCGGCGGCGGCGGCGCTTCTTCTTCGGCTGTTCGTCGCCACCTTCGGCCTCGGGGGTCTCGGGCGCTTCGGTTTCGGCCCCCTCGACGGCCTCATCCTCCGGCGCCTCCCCGGCCTCCTCCATCAGCATCGCATCCACCGAGACCACCGGCGCCGCTTCCGGCACCGAGCGGGTCGCGGTCCTGAACTTCTCGATCGAGAAGTCCGGCGAGATCAGGAACGGGTCGGCCTCCAGCCGGATGCCCATGCCGTAGCGCAGCTCGATCTGGGCAATATGTTCGCGCTTGTGGTTGATCAGGTAGTTGACGATGCCCACCGGCGCCTTCAGCAGCACTTCGCGCGAGCGGCGGCGGGTGCCTTCTTCCTCAAGCTGGCGCAGGATGTTGAGCGCGAGATTGTCGTCGGAGCGGACAAGGCCGGTACCGTGGCAATGCGGACAGGGCTGGGTGGTGGCCTCGAGCATGCCCGGCCGCAGCCGCTGGCGCGACATTTCCATCAGCCCGAAGCCCGAGATCCGGCCCACCTGGATACGGGCGCGGTCGGTCTTGAGCTTGTCCTTCATCCGCTTCTCGACGGCGGTGTTGTTCTTGCGCTCCTCCATGTCGATGAAGTCGATCACGATCAGCCCGGCGAGGTCGCGCAGGCGCAGCTGGCGCGCCACCTCTTCGGCGGCTTCAAGGTTGGTCTTGAGCGCGGTCTCCTCGATCGAGCCTTCCTTGGTGGCGCGGCCGGAGTTGACGTCGATCGCCACCAGCGCTTCCGTTACGCCGATGACGATATAGCCGCCGGATTTGAGCTGCACCACCGGGTTGAACATCGAACTGAGGTAGCTTTCGACCTGATAGCGGGCGAACAGCGGCAGCGCGTCCTGGTACTGCTTCACGTTCTTGGCATGGGACGGCATGATCATCTTCATGAAGTCCTTGGCGGTGCGGTAACCGCGATGGCCTTCCACCAGCACTTCGTCGATCTCGCGCGAGTAGAGATCGCGGATCGACCGCTTGATGAGGTCGCCTTCCTCGTAGATTTTCGCCGGCGCGATGGATTTCAGCGTGAGCGTGCGGATCTCTTCCCAGAGCCGCTGAAGATATTCGTAGTCGCGCTTGATTTCGGCCTTGGTGCGCTTGGCGCCGGCGGTGCGCACAATGAGCCCCGCGCCCTTCGGCACGTCGATGCCGTCGGCGATGGTCTTGAGCTTCTTGCGGTCGGCGGCGTTGGTGATCTTGCGCGAGATGCCGCCGCCGCGGGCGGTGTTGGGCATGAGCACGCAATAGCGGCCCGCAAGGCTGAGATAGGTGGTCAGCGCGGCGCCCTTGTTGCCGCGCTCTTCCTTGACGACCTGGACCAGCAGGATCTGGCGGACCTTGACCACTTCCTGGATCTTGTACTTTTTCGGCCGCGGCTTGCGGAGCGGGCGGATTTCTTCGGAGACGTCCTCGTCGGCCACATCCTCGATCCCGTGATCGCGATGTTCCTCATCGGAATCGTCCTGCGCCTCATCGTCTTCGCCGGGCGCATCGCCGGTTTCGCCGGACCCGGCATCTGCGGTTTGCGTCCCGGTCGGCTCCGCCGTCTCCCCGGTGCCGGCCGCGGCCTCCGCGGCGGGAAGGGACGTTTGCGCCGCTTCGTCTCCGGCGCCGTCCCCGGCTTCTCCGGCTTCCCCGGCGGCCGTGACCGGGCTTGCCGGCGCATCCGCGCCCGCATCCGATCCGGCCTCGTCCGACGTTTCGGGCAAGTCGCCGGCCCCGGCCTTCCCCGCCTCGCCGGAGGCAAGCTGTTGCGAGCCATTGGTTTCGGCAGTGGCTTCGGCTTCGGCTTCGGCTTCGGCAGTCTCCGCACCGTTCTGCGGCTCTTCCACCGGCGTTTCCCCGACCCGTTCCATCGGCGAAAAGCCTTCGTCGTCGAATTCCGGGTCGAGGTCGATCACCTCCATGCCTTCGGGCGCACGGATCCTTTCCTCGCCGGTACCGTCTCCGGTCTGGTCTCCGTTTTCCTCCGCGGCGCCCGGTCCGCGCGCCTCGGCCTCGGCGGTCAGCACCGCGTCATCCGACGCGGCCGAAGCCGCTCTGGAGCGCGACCGCGTGCGCGACCGGCGCCCGCGCGCGGCCTTTTTCTTCTCGCGGTCCTCTTCCTCCGCCGCCATCGCCTCGGCATAGGCGCGCTCTTCCTCAAGCAGCGCTTCGCGGTCGGCCACCGGGATCTGGTAGTAATCGGGGTGGATTTCCGAAAACGCCAGAAACCCGTGGCGATTGCCGCCGTAATCGACAAAGGCCGCCTGGAGCGAGGGCTCCACGCGGGTGACCTTGGCGAGATAGATGTTTCCGGCTAGGGGGCGCTTGTTTTCCGATTCAAAGTCGAATTCCTCGACCTTGTTGCCGTCGACCACGACAACGCGGGTTTCTTCCGCGTGGGTGGCGTCGATGAGCATTTTCTTGGACATGTTCCTCGGGTGCACCGCACATGCCTCCGCCTCCTGGTGAGAAGGCGGGGGATGTACGTTGTCTTGTCTGGGCGAAAGCGGGCGCGGGACGCAATGCCCGGGCGAGGTCCGGAAGGGCCTCTGCTCCTGGCTGTTCAAGTCTGCGACGCCTCATCGCGGTTCTTCTCCGACATCCGTTCACACGAAAATGCGCACCACGGACGCCTTGTTACGGCCACGCCACGCCGGTCTGTCACCCCGGCGGGCGGGCAAATGCTTGGCCTTGCGGCCAGTCCGGCCTTCCGGCCGCCTCTCGGTCCGGCCACACCCGGCCCCGGGCAGCGTTGCCTCGGGCCGGTGGCCAGCGAAACTCAAATCCCGGCGACAGGGCACAAAGAGCCCTCCGCCTGCCGCTCTTCATAGGCGGTCGGAAGGCGGAAAGACAATGTAGAAAATACCGCAACAGCGTCATTTCTGATCCGGCGGCCGGAGAAACCCCCGCGAACCTGCCAGCCAACAGCTGCCGGGCGCTTCAGCTGCCGGGCGCTTCGCCCGGAAGGCGTGACACCGTTTGCCGGGCGGGCTCTCCGGGCGGGCTCTCCGGGCGGGCGCGCCGGGGAGCTACCCACATGCCCAAACCCGCCCCCTGGCGGCGGCGCCCGGCCACCGGCTCCGGCGCCTCCTGCGGCGCCGTACCCCGGCCCGGGGCAAACCGGCGCCGGGGTGCGGCACCAGGGGCGGGACAGCGCAGCCGGGCTGGCAAGTCAGGGGCGGCGGAACCCCGCCCGCCAGAGCCGGCGGATGCGGCGGGGCTGGCAGGGGAGCGGCATTGGGGTGCAGGGTGGCGCCATGACCCGTCAGACCCAAGCGATTCGCCGGCGCACCGTTCTTGGCGCCCTGCCCCTTCTGGCGCTCGCCGCCTGCGGCGACCGGGGCGGCTTCGCCTTTGCCGCGCGGCCCACCGAAAGCCCCGCCGAAAACCTCGCAACACGCACTGCCGGGAGCCCCGCCCCCGGGCGGCGCCCGGCCCGGCGCCCATCCTCACGCCCCTCCTCGCGTACCGCATCCTCCGCCACCGCCTCCGATCCGCCGCTCTACCCCAACGAAACCCCGGAGCTGCGCGTACTGATCAACAGATGGGCCGACCACTACCGCGTGCCGCGCGATCTGGTCCATGCCCAGGTGAAGCGCGAAAGCCGCCACCAGCCGCATGTGCGCGCCGGCCCCTATTGGGGGCTGATGCAGCTTCTGCCGCAAACCGCCCGCACCATGGGCTTTTCCGGCCCCAACGAACGCCTGCTCGACCCGGACGTCAACCTGCAATACGGGGTCAAATACCTCGCCGGCGCCTGGCTCGTGTCGGGCGGCGACAAGACCCAGGCAATGAAATGGTACGCCCGGGGCTATTACTACGAGGCCAAACGGCTCGGCCTGCTGAAGGAAACCGGTCTGATCTGAGGTCCGGCCCCGCCTGCCCCTGCCGCCCCCTGCGGCGGCGCCCGGAAGCGCCTTCCGAAACGCCCCCGCACTGACCCGTCAGCCGTTCCGCCGCGCCTGCCGCGCCTCATAACGCTTCCAGACATCCATCCGCCCCTTCTGCCGGGCATCCGCCAGCCACAGCTTGCGCCGCGCATCTCTGGTCTCGTGTTCGCGGTACCGGCCGCCGGAAAACCTGGGCCAGTCGAGCGCCAGACCCCGCCGGACCATCTCCGCCGATAGGTCGCGCCCGTCAGGCAGGTAGCAGCGCGCAACCGCCCGGCCATACTGATCCTCCCCGACGATTTCCGCCCGCACCCTCTGCCCCTTGCACAGCCCGATCAGCGCCCCCTTGGCCTTCCGCCCATAGGGATGGTCGAACTCCGGCGCATCTACCCCGAAAAGACGGACTTGCACCCCGCGGATCACCAGCCCGTCGCCATCGACAACCCAGGCCGGCCCTTCCACAACCTTCGGACGGACGACCGCCCGCGCGGCTGCGTGGCCTGTTGGGGGGCGGCCTGTTGGGGGGCGGCCTGTTGGGGGGCGGCGCGGCGGCGCGTCCCCCGGCGACCCGTCCCCCGGCGATCTGGCGCCGGAACCCGCGCCCGAGCTGCGGCGCGGGGTAACAAGATTCCACACCAGAAACACACATGCACCGACCACAATCACCAAACCCACACCGCTCGCCACGTTCAGATTCCCGTTTTGAGCCCCCGACCCCAGCTTGATGATGTGCACCGCCAGGGCCCGGATAAAGCGTGGCCCCGGTAACTCTGTGTTTCCGGCCCCCGGCTCCCCCCGCGCCTTCCTTTTTTCCTGGCCAAAATACTCCGGGGGGGTTTGGGGGGCTGGCCCCCCAACAGCCGCCTTGGTTCGAGGGGCCTGGCGCCCCGATCAGGCGCAGAACCGGGGGCTGCGCCCCCGGGCGGCACTTGCCCCCGCCCACGAAAAAGGGCCACCCCGAAGGGCAGCCCTGAAACCGTCGCCGGAAAGCGCCAGAAAGCGCCGGAAAGCGTGAGAACCGCGGCTTATTCCTTGTCGAGCGCCTCGACGGCCTTTTCCAGGTCTTCCTTCGAGACCTCCTTTTCCTCCAGCGCCGCCGCCGCGAAGATATGGTCGACCACCTTGTCTTCGAAGATCGGCGCCTGGATCTGCTGGCGGAGCGCGGCGTTTTGCCGGACGAAATCGAAGAAGGCGCGTTCCTGGCCCGGGTATTGGCGGGCCTGGTTCATGATCGCCTGGGTCATCTCGGCGTCGCTCACCTCGATGTCGGCCTTCTGGCCGATCTCGGCGAGCAGCAGTCCAAGCTTCACCCGGCGGCCGGCCAGCGCCTTGTGCTCGTCGGTGGCCTCGATCTCCGGGTGGTCGTGGCCTTCCACATCGGGGTGCTCATCGTGCCACAGCTGGTGGGCGATCTGGCCCGCCTCGGCCTCGACCAGCGAGGGCGGCAGCTCGAAGCTCACGGTCTCGTCGAGCCTGTCCAGCAGGGCGCGCTTGGTGACCGCACGGGCGGCGCCGGCATATTCCGCTTCGAGACGTTCGGCGATCTGGGCCCTGAGCGCGGCGAGGTCTTCGGCGCCGAAGCGTTTGGCAAGCTCGTCATCCACTTCGGCCGGTTTCGGCGCCTTCACCGCTTTCACGGTGCAGGCAAACACCGCCTCTTTCCCGGCCAGTTCGGTTGCGCCGTAATCCTCGGGGAAGGTGACGGTCACGTCCTTTTCCTCACCGGGTTTCACGCCGACAAGCTGCTCTTCGAAACCGGGGATGAACTGGCCCGAGCCCAGCACAAGCGGGAAATCCTCCGCCGACCCGCCCTCGAACGCCTCGCCACCGACCCGGCCGGTGAAATCCATCACCACCTGATCGCCGTCCCCGGCCGCCGCACCCTCGCCGCGGTCTTCGAAATCCTTGGCGCTTTCGGCGAGCGAGGTGAGCGCCTCATCGACTTCGGCGTCACCGGCCTTCACCACCATCTTCTCCAGCGAGATCGCCGCAAGGTCCACCTCCGGGATCTCCGGCAGCTTCTCGTAAGACATCTCGACCTCGATGTCCTCGCCCTCTTTCCAGTCCTCGTTGGTCAGGCTGACCTTGGGCTGCATCGCCGGACGGTGGCCGCTGGCCTCGAAATGGGCGTTCATCACGCCGTCGATGGCTTCCTGAATGCTCTCTTCGAGAAGCCGCGCGCCGAACTGCTTCTTCAGCAGCGTCATCGGCACCTTGCCCTTGCGGAAGCCTTTCATCTGGACCTCGGGCTGGGCCTCTTTCAGCTTTTGATCGACCTTTTCGTCCAGCTCCCTGGCGGTGATGATCATCTGGTAGCCGCGCTTGAGGCCTTCGTTCAGGGTCTCGGTGACCGACATGTGTGTTTCCTCATATCCGAAGGGCGCGCACCCCCGGGGGCGCGCGTGAAATTCAGGCCCTTCTAGGGGCGCGAACACAGGGACGCAAGACGTTTGAGGGCCAAGGCGCGGGCAGGCGCGGCAAAGCGTGCCGGACCACGGACCGAAACGGCCTCCCGGCCCGGGGTCCGGGGGACGCGCCGGAAAGCACAGGAATGCACAGGAATGCACAGGAGAATCGCCCCAGAATCGCCCCAGAATCGCCCCGGGCTTCCCGCTCGCCCGCGTGCAGACTCCGGGAGCGGTTTTCCAGCCCGAACAGGTGACACAGATTGTCCGTTTCCGAAGCTCTTTTTATCCGTGGACCGAGATGCTAGGCTGGCCGCGCAACTTTGGGGGTTGGGACAATTTTCAACATGGATTCGCGGCGCACAGACGCCGCCGGTACCTTGTCGGACACCGCGTTTGCCGAGGTAGCCATACGTGACGGCAAGCCCGTTTTCGCAGGACAACCGCAGGCCACGCTCGGAACCCGCGTTCCCGGGCGCCGGCCGGAGAACGGACAGGGGATATTCGCCCGCTGGCACTGGGACGGAAACCGACTCACGGCGCAGGTGGACCGTTACGGCTTCTTTTCCCTGTTCTATTGCCAGAACGGCAGCGGGGTGCAGGTTTCGGCGAGCCTGCTTCGGCTTGCCGCTCTGGGCTGCCCGCTCAAGCCCGACCAGAAGGCGCTGGCGGTGTTTCACCGGCTGGGCATCTTCATCAACGACGACACCCCCTTCGAAGGCATACGGGTGCTGCCGCCGGGCGGCAGGCTCATCTGGGAAGACGGCAAGCTCACCATCGAGGCGCCGGAGCTTGCGGTAAAGCCCAACACCATCAGCCGCGCCGAAGCGGTAGACGGGTTCATCGAGCTGTTCCGGGCGAGCATGGCGCGTACCCTCAAGGCCTGGGACGGCCCGATCGTGCTGCCGCTGAGCGGCGGGCGCGATTCGCGCCATATCCTGCTGGAGCTGGCCCATCAGGGCCGCAAGCCCGACGCCTGCATCACCTTCCAGCATACCGGCGACCAGTGGAATGCCGAGGTCAAGGCGGCGCGCGCCATCGCCGAAGCGGTCGGCGTGCGTCACGACGTGCTGGGCCGCGAGCGCTCGCGCCAGATCGACAACATCCGCGCCATCACGCTGACCGAGCTTTGCGCCGACGAACATGCCCAGATGATGCCGCTGCACGATTATCTCATCGGCCTTGGCGCCGCGAGCTATGACGGGATCAACGGCGATGTGCTGACCGAAGGCGCCGACAATCCGCATCTGTGTCACCGGCTGTTTCATGAGGGCGATTTCGCCGCCATCGCCCGGCTGATGATGGATGGGCACGGGTCCATCATTTCCACCACGGGCGACCCGCGCGGCGCCAGCCAGCTTTATTCGCCCTCGCGCGACGCCCATGAGGAAGCGTTGCACTACGTCGGCGAGGCGATTGCCCGGTTTGGCGATTTCCCCGATCCCAACCAGGCTTTCTGGATGTTCAACCGCACCCGGCGCGAGATCAATTTCGTGACCCGTGGCATTCTGTCGTCGGCAGAAGCGGTGTTCACCCCGTATCTCGACGAAGACCTGGTGGAATTCTGCCTCGGCCTGCCCTTCGGGCTGAAGTTTGATGGTATTCACCTGCACGACGAGGCGGTATTCAAGGCCTGGCCGCAATACAGGGACGTACCGCTGAAGGAAGGCTTCGCCGACGACCCGCCACGGTCAAGCCCGATCGGCCACAAGCTGCAAAGCGCGGTCGACATGGCGCGGGTGGCGCAGTTTCTCGCGCCGGGGGCGCCGCTGGCCGAGTACCGGGCGCTGTTCGGGCGCGGACGTCCGCTCAACCCCGGTCCGAACGAGATGTATCATCTGCACAGCCGGCTGGTGGAGACCCTCAGCGCAGAACGGGCCCGGGGGTTGCTCGCCTTCACCCGCAAGCTCAACCGGACCCGCACCCACAATCTGGTGAGCGACAGCTACCGGCCGCCCGGAAACACGCTGAAACCCGGCTGACTCCCCCGGCCCGGCGCCACCTTTGCCGCAATGGGGTTTTGCCGGGGCGTCCCGTCAGCTAGAACCCGGACCTGTAACAGCCGAAAGGGCCAGCCATGATTGGCCGCGTTGCCAACAAGCTCAACGAGATCCGCCAGGCGCGGGCACGCAAGCACCGCTACGGCGCGGCTTTCGATCCCGGCGCCGCGGAAAGGCTGCTGCTGGTGACCCTGCCGGAGCGCATCCCGGGCAGCCAGATCTTTCCGTTTCACTTCTACGCCGGGGATCTGCGCGCGGCTTACGGCGCCGACGTGAGCGAGCTGCATCTGGAAGATTTCCTGTCCGGCGCACGCAAGGTCACCGGCGCGAGCGTGGTGGCTTTCCAGACCGGTTTCGACCTCGACGAAGATCTGCGCGACCGCATCCTTGCGCGCATCCGCGAGACCAGCCCGGATGCGCGGGTGGTCTATCTCGACTGGTTCGCGCCGACCGATCTGCGCTTCGCCGCCATGCTCGGGGCCCATGTGGACCTCTACGTGAAGAAACACCTGCTGCGCGACCGTTCGCACTACGGGCAGGAGACCTTCGGCGACACCAATCTGATGGATTACTACGGCCGCCGCGCCGGGCTCGACCATGAGCCGGTGCGCTTCGCGATCCCGGAGGGGTTTTTCGACAAGCTGATGGTCGGCCCCTCGTTTGCCACCGCCGATTTCATCCTGCCCACGCTCGACCGCGCCACGCTGCCCGCGGGCGACCGGCCGATTGATCTGCACGCCCGCATCGCCGTCGGCGGCACGCCCTGGTACCAGTTCATGCGCGGCGAATGCGACGCCGCGGCGCGGGCGCTGAAACAGGGGCCGGAGGGGCTCAATGTGGTCACCGGCACCGGCATCCGCCACGACCAGTTTCTTGCCGAATTGCGAAGCTCCAAAGTCTGTTTCTCGGCCTTCGGTTACGGCGAGGTCTGCTGGCGCGACTATGAGGCGATCCAGAACGGCGCGGTGCTGCTGAAACAGGACATGAGCCATATGGAGACACGGCCGGATGTGTTCGTGCCGGGCGAGACCTATGTGCCGGTGCGCTGGGATCTCGCGGATTTCGAAGACAAGGTGCGCGCCCTCGTCGCCGATCCGAAACGCTGCGCGGAGATTGCCCGGAATGCCCTCGACGTGCTGACGGATTACGCCCGGAACGGCGGTTTCGTGAAACAGATGGCACCGTTGTTTGGCGGCAGCCGCGAGACCCGGGGCAAAACCGGCTGAGCGGGGCCAACGCAGGCGCGCGCCCGCGCGTCCCGGCCGAAGGCCTGCGTCACCAGAGAGCCATGCCGTGCGCGCCCGCGCCGGCTCACAGGGTCAACCCGCCCCGTCTTCCACCGCCTCAGGCACCGCCGCCTTCCGCCGCATCCAGCACCGCGGCGATCTCGCCCCAGAGCGCCTGCGACTCCAGCGCCTCCCGTTCCGGCACGATGCCCTGCACGAAGCCCAGATGGATGGTGACGTAATCGCCCACCTTCGGAGGCGCGTCGGCCACCAGCATGAGATCCGCCCAGCGTTCGGCGCCGAGCGCGGCGCAGCGCGCGCGGTGGCCGTCGATCTCCTCGACGCGCATCGGAACGGTCAGGCACATGGGGGCTCTCCTCGCGGCATCGGTGCCGCTCCATATGGGACGCGCCGTGCCACCCGGCAAGGTGCCACGCCGCCGCACCCGCCGGAAGCCCCGGCCCATTCCCGGTTGAACCCTCCGCCCCCCGGGGGTAGGCCCTCCGCATGTCTGACACCCGCCCCCTGACCCTCTCCGGCGCCCCCGAGGGGTTCGATGCGCTTCTGCTCGCCCGTGAACTCGCCTCCTCCGGCGGGCCGGTGGTGCATGTGGCGCGCGACGCCCGGCGGATGGCGGCGATGGCGGCGGCGCTCGACTTCTTCGCCCCGCATGTGCCGCGCCTCACCTTTCCGGGCTGGGATTGCCTGCCCTACGACCGGGTTTCGCCCAACCCGGACATCTCCGCGGCGCGGATGGCGACGCTCGCAGCGCTCGCGGGCGGGATGCCCAGCCGGCGCTTCATCCTGCTCACCACGATCAGCGCCGCCACCCAGCGCCTGCCCGCCCGCGCGGTAATTGCAGATGCAAGTTTCACCGCCCGGGTCGGCGACCGGATCGACGAGGCGGCCTTGCGCGGCTTTCTGGTGCGCATGGGCTTCGTGCAGGCGCCCACCGTCACCGAGCCCGGGGATTTCGCGGTACGCGGCGGGATCATCGACATCTTCCCGCCGGGCGAATCCGGCCCGGTGCGGCTCGACCTCTTCGGCGACGTGCTCGACGGCGCCCGCCGCTTCGACCCGGTCAGCCAGCGCACCACCGAAAAGCTCACGTCGGTGGAGCTCGCGCCGGTCTCGGAAGTGATCCTTGACGAGGCTGCGATCACCCGGTTCCGGCAGAATTACCGCATCGAATTCGGCGCCACCTCCGACGATCCGCTCTACGAATCGGTGAGCGCGGGGCGGAAATATCAGGGGCTCGAACACTGGCTGCCGTTCTTCCACGAACGCCTTGAGACGCTGTTCGACTATCTCACCGATGCGTCCTTCTTTCTTGACGACCAGACCAGTGCCGCGCGGCTCAGCCGCTGGGAGGGGATTGCCGATCAATACGACACCCGCCGCGAGGCGATGAGCGCGAAGAGCCGGCTCGATACGGTCTACAAACCCTGCCCGCCGGAGCTTCTGTATCTCGACGACGCGGCGTGGGCTGCGGCCACCGAGGGGCTCCGGGTGATCGGGCTTGCCGCCCTGCCACAGGCCACGGGGCTTGGGGTGACAGATGCGGGCGGGCGCATCGGGCGCAATTTCGCGCCCGAACGGCAGGCGGAAAAGGTCAACCTTTTCAAGGCGCTCGCGGAGCATATCGGGGCCAGACGCCAGACCGGGCCGGTGGTGGTCGCGTCTTACTCCGAAGGCGCGCGGGAACGGCTGAAAGGGCTGTTGGCCGACGAAGACCTCTCGATCACCGCCGAGATTGCCGATTTCCGCGACCTGCCGGAGCCCGCCCCCGGTGTGCATGAGGGCACACAGGAACCGGATGAGCAGGGCGGGGTCTATCTCGCGGTCTGGCCGCTGGAACATGGTTTCGAGGGGCCGACCGTCCCGGGGCTAAAGGGCCACGCCGCCGCCCGGGCCGCGCTCACGGTGATCTCCGAACAGGACGTGCTCGGCGACCGGCTCATCCGCGCGCCGCGCCGCAAGCGCCGGGCCGAAAACTTCCTCACCGAGGCGGGCGTGCTCAGCCCCGGTGATCTGGTGGTGCATCTCGACCACGGCGTCGGCCGTTTCCGGGGGCTTGAGACCATCACCGCAGCGGGCGCGCCGCATGAATGCCTCGCGCTCGAATATGCCGGCGGCGACCGGCTTTTCCTGCCGGTGGAAAACATCGAGCTGCTCACCCGTTACGGCCATGAGGAAGGCCTGCTCGACAAGCTCGGCGGCGGTGCCTGGCAGGCGAAGAAGGCGCGGCTCAAGGAGCGTATCCGCGAGGTGGCCGACAAGCTGATCCGCCTCGCCGCCGAACGCGCCCTGCGCAAGGCCCCGGTGCTGGAAGCACCGCATCACGCCTGGGAGGAGTTTTCCGCCCGTTTCCCCTATCAGGAGACCGAAGACCAGCTTTCGGCGATCGCCGATGTGATCGACGACCTCGCCTCCGGCACCCCCATGGACCGTCTCGTCTGCGGCGACGTGGGCTTCGGCAAGACCGAAGTGGCGATGCGCGCGGCCTTCGTCGCGGCCATGGCGGGGATGCAGGTGGCGGTGATCGCCCCCACCACGCTGCTCGCGCGCCAGCATTACAAGAGCTTCGCCGAGCGCTTCCGGGGCTTTCCGATGCAGCTGGGCCAGCTGAGCCGCTTCGTTTCGGCGCGCGAGGCGGAGCTGACCCGCACAGGGCTCAGGGACGGCCGGATGGATGTGGTGGTCGGCACCCATGCGCTGCTCGCCAAGGGCATCCGGTTCCACAATCTCGGGCTCCTCATCATCGACGAGGAACAGCGTTTCGGCGTCGCCCACAAGGAACGCCTCAAGGCGCTGCGGTCCGATGTGCATGTGCTGACACTGACCGCCACGCCGATCCCGCGGACGCTGCAAATGAGCCTCACCGGGGTGCGCGATCTGTCGATCATCGGCACCCCGCCGGTGGACCGGCTGTCGATCCGGACTTACGTGAGCGAGTTTGACACCGTGACCATCCGCGAGGCGCTGTTGCGCGAACACTATCGCGGCGGGCAGAGCTTCTTCGTGGTGCCGCGGGTGAAGGATCTGCCCGAGATCGAGGATTTCCTCAAACGCGAGGTGCCGGAGGTGTCCTGCGTGGTGGCGCACGGCCAGATGGCCTCGGGCGAGCTCGACCGGCGGATGAACGCCTTCTACGACGGCAAGTTCGACGTGCTGCTGGCCACCACCATCGTCGAGTCGGGCCTCGACATCCCCACCGCCAACACCATGGTGGTCTGGCGCGCCGACATGTTCGGCCTCGCCCAGCTCTACCAGATCCGCGGCCGGGTGGGCCGGTCGAAATCCCGCGCCTATTGCTACCTCACCACCAAGCCCCGCGCCCCCCTCACCGAAGGCGCCGAAAAGCGGCTGAAGGTGCTGGGCTCGCTCGATTCGCTGGGCGCGGGCTTTGCGCTGGCGAGCCAGGATCTCGACATCCGCGGCGCCGGGAACCTCGTCGGCGAGGAGCAGTCGGGGCAGATGCACGAGGTGGGCTACGAGCTTTACCAGTCGATGCTGGAAGAGGCGATCGCCAGGATCAAGTCGGGCGAGGCCGAAGGGCTGACCGACCCGGGCGAGACCTGGGCGCCGCAGATCAACCTCGGCGTGCCGGTGCTGATCCCGGCGGATTACGTGCCCGACCTCGACGTCCGCCTCGGCCTCTACCGGCGGCTGTCGGGGCTGTCGAAGAAGGTGGAGCTCGAAGGCTTCGCCGCCGAACTCATCGACCGCTTCGGCAAGCTGCCGCGCGAGGTCAACACGCTGCTGTTGATCGTGCGCATCAAGGCGATGTGCAAGAAGGCCGGGATCGCCCGGCTCGACGGCGGCCCGAAGGGCGCGACGCTGACCTTCCACAACGACAAATTCGCCAATCCCGCGGGGCTGGTGGATTATCTTCAGGCCCAGAAGGGGCTGGCGAAGGTGAAGGACAACAAGGTGGTGATCCGCCGCGACTGGACCCGGGATGCCGACAAGATCAAGGGCGCGTTCAACATCGCGGTGGATCTGGCGGAAAAGGCGGGCACGGTGCGGCGCAAGAGCTGAGCGCGGCGCGACCGGGGCTCATCCGGCCCGCTGCTGCGAGCCCGCGGGAAACCCCCCCCCCCCGAGCGATCGCCCCGAGCAGCCGCCCCAAACAGCCACCCGGCCAAAACCTGCCCGACCTCACCCCATCCAGCCGGACCGCGCATTGTCCCCGTGTTTGGCCCCCGTGTTTTCGCGTGTCGGACAGCGCAAAACCGGGGCCGATTGGCGCGACATGCTCTGTCCCACGTTTCGCAGGTCGAACAGCACCCCCCCTTCCCCTTTTTCCTGGGGCAGATACTCCGGGGCTCCGGGGGCAGCACCCCACCCGGCAAACCCCACCCGGTTTCGCCCGACGCTCCTATCCGCCCAGCGCACCGAACTGCATGTTCTGCCACATGCCCCAGAGTGAGGCGATGAAGATCGAAACCATGCCGACCACCTGGGTCTGAATCCGGTGGCGCATCATCCGTTTGCGCAGCGCTTCGCCGCTGAGCCCCTGCGTGCGAATCGTGGTCGCGGAGGACAGCGACATCCCCCCAACCGCCGACAGCGGCAGCACCAGCATCAGTACCGCCTGGGCAAATTCGACCCCATAGGCGAAGCCGAGGATCGCGAGCGAGGTGATCAGCCCCGAGACAATGCCCAGAAGCCAGAGCCCGGAGACATCGGCAATGTAAAGCAGGCGATTGACGTTGATCCGCACCATGTCCTCAAGGTCGCGCTCCGCCTCGCCGCCGTGGCGGGCGGCGCGCTGGACCATGTCGAACGGCACCCCGAGCACCCAGTGCGACGTGGTCGACCAGACAACGGCAAGAGCGATCCAGTACCAGAGGTTGGAAAAGGATCGCATGTCGATGAGTTCAAAGACGGCGGAATACCAGTCCACGTTCTGCCCGTATGCTGATTTCTCTGTCTGCCCCTCTTAGCGACTGGCGCGCCCGAGCGCCAGCCCTTCAGCATCCCATGCGCAGGCACCACGCGCGCCCCGTGCAATCACCCCGTATAATCGCCCCGTGCAATCACCCCGTGTCACCGGCGCGCGTGGAAGGGTCAGCGGGTCACCGCCGCGCCGCCCACCGCCGCCTTCCCGTCAGGCCCCGGACCTTGAGCAAATCCCGCCCGCGTGGCATCACCGGTACGATCCACAAAGCGAGCGACCCGATGAGACCCAGCACCGCCCCCTTCCCCGCCACCCGGCTGCGCCGCACCCGCCGCACCGCACAACTGCGCGCGCTGGTGCGCGAGACCACGCTCACGGTGGGCGATCTGATCTGGCCGGTCTTCGTGATGGAAGGCCGGGACGACACCCATGACATCCCCTCCATGCCCGGGGTCCGGCGGCTCACCATCGACCGGGTGGTGAAGGCGGCGGCCGAAGCGGCGTCGCTCGGCATCCCGGCGATCTGCCTGTTTCCCTATATCGACCCGGCCCGCAAGACCGCCGATTGCGCCGAGGCCTGGGACGCAGACAACCTCTCGAACCGCGCCACCAGAGCGATCCGCGATGCCGGGGTGGAGATCGCGGTGATGACCGACATCGCCCTCGACCCCTACAATATCAACGGCCATGACGGTTTTGTGGAAAACGGCGAGATCGTCAACGACCGCACCGTCGAGGCGCTGGTGAAGATGGCGCTGGCGCAGGCGGAGGCGGGCGCCGACATTCTCGGGCCGTCGGACATGATGGACGGGCGCATCGGCGCGATTCGCCGGGCGCTCGAAGCAGCGGGCCATACCCATGTGGCGATCATGTCCTATGCCGCCAAATACGCCTCCGCCTTCTACGGGCCGTTCCGCGACGCGGTCGGCGCCTCCGGGGCGCTGAAGGGCGACAAGAAGACCTATCAGATGGACCCGGCCAATGCCGGTGAGGCGCTCAGGCTGGTGGAGCGCGACCTGATGGAAGGCGCCGACATGGTGATGGTCAAGCCCGGCATGCCCTGTCTCGACATCACCCGCGCGGTGAAACGGGCCTTTCAGGTGCCGACCTTCGCCTATCAGGTGTCGGGCGAATACGCGATGCTGACGGCGGCGGCGCAGAACGGCTGGCTCGACGGCGACAAGGTGATGCTGGAAAGCCTCGCAGGCTTCAAACGCGCGGGCGCCGACGGCATCCTCACCTATTTTGCCCCCCGCGCCGCGCGCCTGCTCAACGGCTGAGCCGGGCGCCCCCAGGCTGGTCCCCCAGGCTGGCCCCCGAGTGGCCCGAGTGGCCCGAGTGGCCCCCAGGCTGGCTCCCGGCTGGCCCGTGTCCGCTGGCCGGACGCGGCGCAAGCCGGAGCGGCCGCCAGGCCATGGGCCATGCCGGCAACGGTAGCGCAAATCTTTGCCCATTGTGTCGCACCGCGTGACACGCCCGCGCCCTTGGCCTATCCTCTCAGCCGAACCCGGGGCATCAGCAGCCCCGGGCAGGCGGTTCCAGACAGCAGACAAGAAAGACAGGACGGATGGACAGATTCTCAAGGCGGACTTTCATCACCACCCTCGGCGGCAGCGCGCTTGTCGCAGGCTGCGGCAACGGGCTCAATTCCAACGGCGCGGCGAAGATCGACGCCCGGGTGAGCGCGACGCTTGCCCAGATGTATATCGACGTGCCCGAAGCCCAGGCGCTCGCCCGCAAGGCGGTGGGCATGCTGGTGATGCCTCTGGTCACGGAAGCCGGGTTCGGCCTGGGCGGCGCGTTCGGGCGCGGGGCGCTGATCGTTGGCGGGGCGACGGTGGACTACTACGCCCAGGCCAAGGCCAGCATCGGGCTCCAGTTCGGTGCCCAGCAATATGCCCATGTGCTGTTCTTCCTCACCGAAGACGCGCTGGCCGATTTCCGTACCGCTTCAGGCTGGGTCGCGGGGGCGGACATCAAATATGCCGTGGCCTCGGAGGGCGGACGGTTCTCGGCCGACACCATCACCGCCGCCACCCCGGTGGTCGCCATGGTCTTCGGCACCGCCGGGCTGATCGTCGGCGCAAGCCTCGAAGGGGCGAAATACACGAGAATCATCCCCTGAGGGGAGGCGCCCGGGGGACCGGACCCGCCCCCGGGCTCGCCAATACCCGGCACCCGGCGCCGGACCCCGTGCCGTAAAGCCGCAATCACCTCGCGCCCCGGACGCTTCCCCAAGGCAGGCGATGGCAGGTGAAGCCCCCCCCGGAGCGCATTCAGCAAGGCGCCCCTCCCGAAAAGCGCCCCGAAAAGCGCCGCGTCCGACAGGCTCTCGCCCGCCAGCCCGGCCGGGCCGTGACCCCCGCCCTTTCCACTGCCCAGTTGCACGACATGGCCCGACATGGCCACACCACATGGGCTCGGTATGGGCTCAGTACCGCGGCGCCGGTCCGCGCCCCCCGTTGCCCTTTTTCCTGGGTCAAATGCCCCGAAGGTCCGGGGGCAGCGCCCCCGGCAAGCCGTCCAATTCGCGCAAGAGACCTCACCCGACGGCCCGGGCCTCGATCTCCTCTGCAAGCGTCTCGACCCGCGCGGCAAGGCCCGCAAGCATTTCCTCCGCGGGCCGCGCGGCATCTTCCGCGGCGGCGGCGGCCTGGGCCGCCAGGGTCTGCGCCTCGGCAAGACGGCCCTCCAGCTCGGCAATCCGCTTTTCCGCGAGCTTCAGCTCATCGTCGATCCCGGCGGTCTTGTCGGCCAGCATCAGCCCCGCGAGCAGCAGCATCTTCGGTTCGGTGAGGTGGCGGATCTGGCCGACCAGCGTCTTCGCCTCGGCATCGAGCAGCGCCGCGGCGGAGCGCAGGAAGTGTTCCTCGCCCTCCTGGCAGGCAACGTCGAAACTGCGTTCGCCGATGGTCACGGTCACGTCAGGCATCGCCCATCTCCTGTTTCGCCTCACCTGCGCGGGCGGCATCGGCCACCATCGCGCCGAGTTCGCCCAGCACCGCGTCGAGCTCGATCCTGTCGGCGCGCTGAACGGCGCGCAGCGCCTCCAGCTCGGCCATCATCGACGCGTCGACCAGATGCGGCTCCGCCAACCCGTTGGCAACAGCTTCGCGCAGGGCGGCATTGTTGGTCCGCAGATCCGCATTGACCTGGGTGAGCCGGGCGACGGCCTCTTCCTCGGAGGCCAGAAGCGCGCGCAGCCGGTCGACCTCGCCCGCCAGCACCTCAAGCGTGCCGTCCTGCTGTTTCCTGATCGTGTTCAACCGCTCTTCAAGCTGCGCATTGGCGGTGCGTTCCTCGTCGAGCGCCTGTTCAAGCCGGGCGATCGCCTCCGGATCCTGAGCCGCCGCGGCCGGCCCCGCCGAAAGCCCCTCCAGCCCGCCGGCAATCCGGTCGAGCGCCGCGTCGATGCGCGTCTGTAGCTCTGTGATCTCCGTCATGGTCTGCCCGTTGTCTGCCCGTTCTGCTTTTCCGTGGCCAAGTATCATTCACCGAAGCCCCGAGGTCCAGCCCCGGGTTCCGCCCCGCCCGTTCCGGCGGCGCATTTCTGCGTGGTTTTCCGGGTGTCACGGCCGTGCCGGACGCCAAACCGCCCGCCCGGCTTGATATTGTGGCCCCGGGTGGTATTCCCGGGGAAAACCGGGCGCAAGGCCCGGCCCCACATGAAGGAGACACCGATGGATCTGTCCACGCTGCGCCAAACCCACCCCGACCACTGGATGCGCGCGGCGGCCGTGCGGATGCTCGCGGTCGACGCGGTACAGGCGGCCAATTCCGGCCATCCGGGGATGCCGATGGGCATGGCCGATGTCGCCACCGTGCTGTTCTCGAAACACCTGAAATTCGACGCCAAGGCACCGGGCTGGATCGACCGCGACCGCTTCGTGCTCTCCGCCGGCCATGGCTCGATGCTGCTCTACGCGCTGTTGCACCTCACCGGCTACGAGGACATGACCATGGAGGAGCTGCGCAACTTCCGCCAGTGGGGCGCGAAGACCGCCGGCCACCCGGAATATGGCCATGCGGGCGGCATCGAATCCACCACCGGCCCGCTCGGTCAGGGGATCGCCATGGCGGTGGGCATGGCAATGGCCGAAGAGGCGCTCCGGGCGCGGTTCGGCAAGCGGGTGCAGGACCATTACACCTATGTCATCGCCGGCGACGGCTGCCTGATGGAGGGCATCAGCCACGAGGCCATCGGGCTTGCCGGCATGCAAAAGCTCTCGAAGCTGATCGTGCTCTGGGACGACAACAACATCTCCATCGACGGCGAGATTTCCATCGCCGACCGCACCGACCAGCGCAAGCGTTTCGCCGCCGCCGGCTGGCAGGTGCTGGAGGCCGATGGCCATGACCCGGACGCGATCGACGCCGCTCTGACCGAAGCGAAAGCCTCCGGCAAGCCCTCGCTGATCGCCTGCAAGACCCATATCGGCTTCGGCTCCGTGGTGCAGGACAGCCCCAAGGCCCATGGCGCGCCGCTGGGGCCTGACAACATCGCCGCCCTGCGCGAGGCCTACGGCTGGGACCACGCACCCTTCGAGATCCCCGCCGATGTGGCCGACTGGTGGGCCGGCGTGGGGGCGCGTGGCGCCGCCGAGCGCGAGGCCTGGCAGAACCGGTTCGACGCCCTCACCGAGCCGCGCCAGCGCGAGGTGCTGCGGGTCTTCGAAGGCGGCGCGCCGAAGCGGCTCTCGGCCACGATCAAGGCGCTGAAGAAGCAGATTTCCGAGGAAGCGCCGAAAATGGCGACCCGCAAGAGCTCGGAAACCGTGCTGGAGGTGGTCAACCCGGTGATGCCCGAGACCATCGGCGGCTCCGCCGACCTCACCGGCTCCAACAACACCCGCACCGGCGATCTCGGCGTGTTCGCGCCCGACAACCGCAAGGGGCGTTATGTCCATTACGGCATCCGCGAACACGGCATGGCGGCGGCGATGAACGGCATGGCGCTGCATGGGGGCTTGCGCCCCTATGGCGGCACCTTCATGGCCTTTGTCGACTATGCCCGCGGCGCGATGCGGCTGTCGTCGCTGATGGGGGTGCCGACAATCTATGTGATGACCCACGATTCGATCGGGCTCGGCGAAGACGGCCCGACGCATCAGCCGGTGGAACATCTGGCGATCTGCCGCGCCACCCCCAATGCATGGACCTTCCGCCCCTGCGACACGATCGAGACCGCCGAGGCCTGGGAGCTGGCGCTGACCTCGGAGAAGACGCCCTCGGTGCTGGCGCTGTCGCGTCAGGGCCTGCCGACGCTGCGCACCGAGCACAAGGTGAAGAACCTCACCGCGCAAGGCGCCTATGTGCTCGCCGAGGCCGAGGCGAAACGCCAGGCGATCCTGATCGCCACCGGCTCCGAGGTGGAGATTGCGATGAAGGCCAAGGGGCTTCTTGAAGACGCCGGGATCGGCACAAGGGTGGTGTCGATGCCGTCGATGGAGCTGTTCGCCGCGCAGGATGAAAGCTACCGCCGCAAGGTGCTGCCCGCCGGGCCGGTGCGCGTCGGCATCGAAGCGGGGCTGCGCGCCGGCGGCTGGGACCGCTGGCTTCTGGGCGAACGCGGCCGCGAGGCGAAACAGGCGTTTGTCGGCATGGAGAGCTTCGGCGCCTCGGCGCCCGCGGGCCGGCTCTACGAGGCATTCGGCATCACCGCCGAAGCGGTCGCCGGAAAGGTGAAGGCGCTTCTGGGGTAGAGCCTGCCTGCGCAAGGCGGGCGCCGGTTTGGCGCATCTCGGCATGCGACAACAAAACGCCTGGGCAGGTGGCGTGACGGCGAATGAACCGGGGTGCGCACGCTCTGGAGCGCGTCCTGCGCAAGGCGGGCGCTGGTCTTGCAGCTCTGGACAGGCGACAACAAAGGGGTAACCCATGCTGCGCGGATGCGGATGCGCGCGGCATCGGGGCCGGTGAAGGATCCGGCTTTTTCTGCGAAGACGAAGCCAGGATCAGGCGGATTGCTGGACCTTTCCGCCGGCCCCGGTCGCCCCACGGGATGGACGGGTCAGGTGTTTCCGGCAGGGGATCTGGCAGGGGTCTGGCCATGTCATCGCCGAAAATGACCGGGGGCCACCCCTTCGCCACCTCTGGCCACCCCCGGGCCACCCCTTCAGGGCGGGGAGCCAAGGCATTCGGACAATGACATGAACGTAACGGCGGAATTCTGATCCCGCCGTTACGCGCCGTTACGCTATGTGTCTTTGGTTTTACGCTGATGCTTCGCGGATTTCGGGCCAAATCCACGCCCGTCAGCTCTACCGGGGCGCCGGAGAGGATCCCCGGCGCCCCGGGTCCGGATCAGATGATCTGGATGTCGTTGATCAGCATATCCACATTGGCCACGCCACGGACGGTCAGCACATCGCCGCCGCCGAAGTCGAACACGACGTCATTGCCGGTATCGGTGGCAAAATTCGCAACCACCTGAGCCGCGGTCAGGTTGCCGTTCCAGAGTGCATCGTCGAACACGAGGGTGTCGGTGTCGTTCCGGAAGTCCGCGACCCTGTCCGAATCGTGGCCCTTTCTGAACACGAACTGGTCGGCTCCGTAGCCTCCGTGCAGCACGTCATTGCCCTGCCCGCCGTCAAGCCGGTCGTTGCCGCGCTGGCCGTAGAGCTGATCGTTCCCCAGCCCACCGAAGAGATAATCCCGGTGCATACCGCCGTAGAGCCTATCGGCATGCTGGTTGCCATGGAGCGTGTCGTTGCCGTTGCCGCCGTAGATCGTGTCGTTGCCCTTGCCGCCAAAGACCGTGTCCCAGCCATTGCCGCCAAAGACCTTGTCCCGGCCATCATTGCCCCAGAGCTTGTCGGCGCCATAGCCGCCGCGCAACTCGTCCATGCCCTTGCCACCCCAGAGCTTGTCGCTGCCCTGGTTGCCCAAGAGCTTGTCATTGCCCGCATGTCCGGCGATCGAATCGGCGCCGGCATTGCCGCGCAGGACGTTGGCCACGGAATTGCCGAACAGCGTGTCGTTGCCGGAGCCGCCGGTGGCGTTCTCGATGATCACCCCGGTCTCGCCGCCGCGGTTGGCGAGCGCATCGGTGAAATCGGCCGCCACCGTGAAGCCGCCATATTTGCCGTCGCCCTTGACATAGCTGAGGTAGCCGCCGGAATGCTTTCCGCCGTCGAGCGTTGCCGCGCGCAGGTCGATGACCACATTGCCGGAACCCGCATACTGGATCCGGTCGGTGCCGCCGGTATCCCAGATGGAACTCCAGCCCATCACATTGGTGATCGTGTAGACCGTATCGCCATTGTTGTGGTTCATGTTGGCGCCGTAGAGATGCTGGATTGCCGCAATGTCAAAGGCGCCGGGGCCCGAGGCATAGCCGCGGTCGTTGACGGTGTGGCCCCAGGGATCCTGCACGTTCCAGCCGGAATTGTAGGTCATCACCGTATAGACTTCCTGGTTCAGATCCCAGGTGCCGAGGTCGAAGGCATCGCTCACGCCCGGCATGATCACGGAACCGTCATGGGGATGCGCAAGGCCGAGCCCGTG
Organism: Rhodobacterales bacterium; assembly: GCA_002746935.1. Lineage (GTDB taxonomy): Bacteria > Pseudomonadota > Alphaproteobacteria > Rhodobacterales > Rhodobacteraceae > Sinisalibacter. The sequence goes on along the minus strand of PDRW01000033.1, from coordinate 216,080 downwards.
GCCAAGCTCGTGCATGAAGGTCGCCACCGCCTGGCCGCCCGGTTGCAGGCTGCCGGAACTGTAACCGCTGGGGCCGGGCCAGCCGAAGCTTTCCCAGTTGAACCAGCCGGCAAGCTGGCCGTTGAAATGCCCGTTGGTCGGAATATCGTGGAACCCGAAGACACCCTCGCCCATGACAGCCGCCATTTCGGCGTTGGTCACATAGGATTCGACAAGATCCGCGCTGGATTCGTTATAGACCCGCTGGAAATTGAGACCGGACACGTTCGCCCAGGCGTTGAGCGCCCAGGTGAAGGCGTCGCGTGCCTCTGCCGTCCATCTGTCGTGGGAATTGTCGAAATAATAGGTGATCGTAGTGTGACCCCACTTGTCGCCGTCAAACAGGATCGAATCGATATAGGGGTTGTTGGTCTGCGCCATTGGTTTCACTTTCCTCTCTGTCCGGCCTGCTTTTCACGCCCGGATTATCTTGTCACGCGGCAAGACCTATTGACGGGGTTTGCGCAAAATATGGCTCAATCGTGGCAGGATCGCGGCGGCCGGCCTCACCCGCCCGGAGCGCGGGACCGGCGCCGCGAAACGGCGAGAGCGCCTACCCCCGCGCCGCCATGAAATGCTGAAGCCGCGCCAGCCCCTCTTCGATGTCTGCGGTGCTGCGGGCATAGGAAAACCGCAAGGTGCCATGGCCGCGGCCGGGGTCGAAATCCAGCCCCGGGGTCACCGCAACGCCCGCGCCTTCGAGGATTTCGGCGGCAAAGACTTTGGAATCATTGGTAAACTCCGAGACATCCGCATAGACATAGAAGGCCCCGTCCGGCGGCGCCACCTTGGCAAACCCGGCTTTGGGGAGGCCTTCGAGCATCAGGGCGCGGTTCTTCGCATAGACCGCGCGGTTGGCCTCCAGCTCGCCTTGGCAGTCCATCGCCGCCAGCGCCGCCACCTGGCTCACATGCGGCGCGCAGATGAACATGTTCTGGGCGATGCGCTCGACGCGCCGGACATGATCCGCCGGCACCACCATCCAGCCGACCCGCCAGCCGGTCATCGAGAAGTATTTCGAGAAGGAGTTGATCACATAAGCCTCGTCGGTCAGCTCCAGCGCGCTCACCCCGCGGGCGCCGTAATGCAGCCCGTGATAGATCTCGTCCGACACGAGGCTGATGCCCCGCGCCGCACAGGCCTCGACCAGCGCCGCCATCCGCGGGCGGTCGAGCATCGTGCCCGAGGGGTTGCCGGGCGAGGCCAGCATCAGCCCCGCGAGGCCCTCCGGCAGGTCGCCCGGCACCGGCTGGAAGCGGTTTTCGGCCGAGGTCGGGATGCCGACCGGCTCCATGGCCAGCGCCCGCAGGATCTGCCGGTAGGAGGGATAACCCGGGTCGCCCATGCCGACCCGGGCGCCGGTGTCGAACAGCGCGGTGAAGGCGAGCAGGAAGGCGCCCGAGGAGCCCGGCGTCATCACCACCCGCGCCGGGTCGAGATCGACCCCGTAAACCTCGCCATAATGGCGCGCGATCCGGGCGCGCAGCGCCGGCAGGCCCAGTGCCACGGTATAGCCGAGCGGGTCCGCCTCCATCGCCCGGGCGACGGCGGCGCGGGCCCCGGCGGGCGCGGGGGTGCCCGGCTGGCCCACCTCCATGTGGATGACATGGCGCCCCGCCGCCTCCGCCGCGCGCGCCGCCTCCATCACATCCATCACGATGAACGGGTCCACCTCGGACCGTTTCGAAACCCTCATCTCGCCCTCTCCCCTGATCCGCGGCCGCTCGGGTCCGGCCTGCCCGCTCGGCGCCCGAAGGTCAAGCCGCGACACAGGCCCCCGGGCGGCCGGGGGGCCAGGGAGCGCCGCCCGGGTTGAGCATGGCCCCCGTGCCCGGTTACAAGGCCCGGACAGCATTGCAAAGGACATCCCATGACCCGCACCCTCCCCGCGCTCGCCGCCGCCCTCACCCTGACCCTCGCCCCCCCGGCGCTGGCGGCGGAATTTTCGTTCGACAGCATGAGCGAGGCCGATCGCGCCGCCTTCGGCGATGCGGTCCGCGCCTATCTGCTCGAAAACCCGGAGGTCATCATGGAAGCGGTGGCGGTGCTGGAACGGCGCGAGGCCGCCGAGCAGGTCGCCCGGGATGCCGCCCTGATCGCCGCCAATCACGACGCGATCTTCAACGACCCGGGCGATTATGTCGGCGGCAATCCGGACGGCGACATCGCTTTCGTCGAATTCGTCGACTACAAATGCGGCTATTGCCGCAAGGCTTTCCCCGAGTTGAAGGCGCTGATCGAGACCGATGACAATCTGCGGATCATCTACAAGGAATTCCCGATCCTCGGCGCCGACAGCCTGCTGGCCTCGCGCTTCGCGCTCTCGGCCCGCGCCACCGGCGGCGACGAGGCCTATCGCGCGGTGCATGACGCGATGATGACAATGCGCGGCAGCACCACCGAAGAAAGCCTCTCGGCGCTGGCCGACGGGCTCGGGCTCGACGGTGCGGCGATCCTCGCGGGCATGACGGACCCGGAAATCGACAAGGTGATTGCCGCGAACCACGCGCTGGCCACACGGTTGCAGATTTCCGGCACCCCGACCTTCGTGATCGGCGAGCAACTGGTGCGCGGCTATGTGCCGCTGGAAGCGATCAGCGAGCTGATCGCGGATCTGCGCGAGACCGAGTAACGCGCCCCGCAAGACCCGGGCTACTGACTGGCATCGCGGGCGGTCAGCGGTCTGGGGTCAGCGGTCTTGCGGCAAACGTACCGGCTGCGCCTGGAGGTCTGTTTTTCCGGTTGTCCGGTATTCCATTAGTCCGGAATACCGGACTAATGGAATACCGTTTTTTGCGTTTTATAACAACAAGTTGCACCACTCCGGCACGACGTTGCCAGACAGTGTCAACCAATTGTCAAGCATTTCGGGATCGTGTTGCATCGCAACCTGATCCCGAAACGCCTGCAACATCAAACGGTTCCGGGCGTTCCCAACTGTTGTTGTGGCTCAACGGCAAGCCGAGAGCTTTGGCACCGTTTTCGAACACCGGAACCGGACACATCCGGCCAGCCTGCGGCCATCACCGACATATCCATGATCCAGTTCAGGTTGGTTCGAAACGCTCTGGTTGCCTTTACCGGCCCGCGGCGGCCCCGGATCAGCCGTTCAGATCGCCGAAATCCCGGCCCGTCCGCAACAATTCACCGAACAGCGGATCCGGGGTCCACAGCGCGAGCGACAGATCGCCCGAACCCGCCCAGGCCCGCATCAGGTTGCGGACATGGAGAAGGCCAAGGCCATCGGCCATGGCCATCGGCCCGCCCAGCCAGCGCGGCAGCCCGAGCCCGTGGATTGCCGCCACGTCGACATCCGAGGGCCGCTTCACCACGCCCTCCGACAGCAGTCTGGCCCCGGCATTGGCCATCGCGATCAGGCAGCGGCGCAGGATCTCGCCCGGTGCCGGCGGGGTGACCGCGGCAGGAATGCGCGACGCCTCGCGCAGCGCGCCGATCAGCCGAAGCACCTCCGGCGGGGTGCCGTGGCAGGTTCCGTCAGGCCCCCAGCCATAGAACCCCTGCCCCGCGGCGCGCCCGCTCCAGCCGGCCCCGGCCATGCGCGCGCGCAGCCGGCTTTCGCCGCCCGGGGCATCGAGCGGACGCAGCCAGCCACGGTCGGCCCGCTCAAACGGCCCATGCGCAAAACCCGCCTCGCGAAGCGCCCCATCGACCGCGGCCGGGGGTGTCCCGGTGAGGGCCAGCACCTCGGCGGCTGCGAAAAGCGCGCCTTCGAGCCGGCCGCAGAGCTGCCCCGCGACCGCGCCTTCAAGCCGTACCGGTATCCGGTCGGTGGCGCGGGCAAAGGCGCATCCAGTGGCGGCCAGATCGGCGGGCGCGCCTTCGGGAAGGCTCAGCTCGACCAGACCGGTGCGATGCGCGGGCGGCGGCAGGACGAGGCCCAGCACATCGCCCGTGCGCTCCGTGGCCCTGGCCACCGCGCCCGGGTCGGCACCAACCGCCCCGAGCGCCAGCACCGTGCCCGGCGGGGCCGTGGACGCAGCACGGGTCAGGCTTTCGGTCGCTGCCGCCGCTTCGCCGGTTGCCAGCATCAGCCCACCGGGCGCGGGATGCACGCTCTCTCCGCCGGTATCGAGCCTTTCGAGGGCGCGATCGCGATCGTCGGCGGCGAGGCGCCCGGCCTGCACGTCGGCCGCGTAATCGGCGACGATCCGGGTCCGCAGCGCCAGCCGGGCCGGGGCATCGGGTTCGGCAAGCAGCACCGGCAACCCGGCTTCGAGGCAGGCGCGGCTGGCCCAGGCGGCTTCGGCCCCCTGCCCGAGAATGACAACGTGATCCAGAGCGCGCGCCGCGGCGCGGGGGGGCCGCGCACTCCGGCGTTCGGCCAGGAAAGCATGACGCAGGCCCCGGGCCTGGTCGCCGTGGACGAGGTCTTCATAGGCGGCCCGCTCCATCGACAGCCCCACCTCGAAGGGCAGGAGCAGCGCCGCCTCGACCAGATCGACCACCTTCGCCGGCGCGCGCAGCGGGCCTTCGAGCGCGGAGCGGCGGGCCGCGACGATGGCAAGATAGGCGTCGGGCGCCGTGAAACCCCCGGTCCAGTCGCGCGTCGGTCGCGGTTTCTGCCCGGCTTTCGCCATATTGCGTGCCGCGCCGAACGCCGCCTGGCCGACGTTCTTGCGGATCATCTTGTCGATGAGCCCGGCGCGCTCGGCCTGTTTTGCCTTCACCGGACGGCCGCTCAGCAGCATTTCAAGCGCACGTGCGGGGCCGACCAGCCGTGGCAGCCTCTGGGTGCCGCCGGCGGTGGGAACCACACCAAGCATCACGTCGGGGGCGCCGAATTGCGTGCCCGAGGCCGCCAGCCGGTAGTGGCAGGCCAGCGCCAGTTCCAGCCCGCCTCCGACCGCCGTGCCATGGATCGCCGCGATCACCGGTTTCGGGCTGGCCTCGATCCGGGCGCAGACCTCACCCAGCCGCGGGCGGTCGGCCTCACGCTGAAAATCGCGCACATCGGTCCCGGCGGGAAAAGTGCGGCCTTCGGCGCCGATCACGATCGCGCCGACGCTTTCATCCTCCAGCGCAAGGGTCAGGCAGGCGTCGATCCCCGCGCGGACCGGCTGGACGAGCGCGTTGACCGGCGGATTGGCCACGGTGATGAGCGCGACCCCTTCGCGCGTTTCGCAAGTGACGACTTCGCTCATGGTGCCCCCGGCAAATCAAGCGAAAATACTGGGCACAACCTTAGGTTCCAGAATGGAAAAGACAATCCCCCAGCCGGAATTCAACCTGAATTTGCCCCAGAGATCGGCCCGGAGACCAGATCGGAGATCGGCCTGCAAGGATCAGCCCAAAGATCAGATCGGCATGTTGTCGAAATCGTCGTCCGCATCGTCTTCCGGATCGTCCTCGTATTGCAGAAGCTCGGCACGCACCGGAAGACCGAGCTTGCGCATTTCGGCTACCTTGCGACTCAACTGTCCGTGCAGGGTCATCCGGTCCTCCGGGCGGGCGACAATGTCTTCGAGCAGGGTCGCCACATCCGCCAGCAGGTTTTCATGGGCCATGCAGGGTTCCTTTCCTGTCGGGTTCTGTCGCGGCGCTGTCGGCCCGGCTGCGCGCCCGTTCAGCGCCGCCGGTCGGCGCAGTTGCGGCAAAACGGGGTGTAAGGCACCAGATCGAGCCGTTCGGGCGCGATCTCCTCGCCGCAACTCACACAATAGCCGAACTCGCCTTCCGCCATCCGGTCGAGCGCCGCCTTGATCCTGGCGATCTCGACCTGCCCGCTGGACCCCATCCGTTCGAGCACCTCGTCGCCCTCGCGCTCGGTGGCGAGCTCTTCCCAATCCCTGGACTGGTGGCTGTCGAGCGCCTCGTCGATTTCGTGAAGGCGTTCGTGCAATTCGCTCAGACGCTTCTCGAGCAGGTCGCGGTATCTGGCGGTGTCGACCATCGGCATCTCCTGAAATCCCCGGCATCCTGCCCTTCCGGGCGGGGGACGCGCCTTGACCCATGTCAATCGGCGGGCACGGGCGCCCGGGGGGGCCATTACGACAGGCCCGAAAGATCGCCCAGGCCGGAAAGATCGCCGGGATCACCCGCACCGCCGCCACCGCCGCCGCCAGACTCGCCGCCAGAGGCGCCATGCCCCGGGCTCTCCCCGGCGGACGACCCGGCGCCCGGCGCCCCGCTGCCAAAGGGGGCGAGCCCCGCCGCCACCGGCGCTGACCCGTTTCCCGCCAGCAAGGCGGACGCGGCGCGGTCCATCCCCACCGCCAGAGCCACCTGCCCGGCGGCGGAAACCGCGGCACTGGCCTCGTCGGTCGCCGACAGCCGCACCGCGCGGTGGCCATTCTGCTGACCGAGACGGCCGCGCGCCACCACCTTGCCGTCGAGCGCTTCGAGCGAAATCGCGCCGAGGGCCTCGCGCGGCAGGGTGAGCAGATCGCCCGCCCGAAGCCGCACGACCCGAGCCAGCGGCATCTCGCGGCGCAGCAGAGTGGCGCTGAGAACCGCTTCGGTTTCCATCACCTGAGCGCGCATCGCCTCGGCGAACGCCTCCGCCCCGGCACCCTCATTGTGCCGCTCACCCGGCGGCTCGAACGGCAGCAGGATCTGAACCGTCCCGGATTTCGCCCCCCGCCCGAGATCGAGCTCGAAGCGGAACTGCCGGTAGGGGATGTCTTCCAGGCTCATCGCAATGGCGCGGGTTTCAGACAGCGCGATCGCGTAGCGGAAACCGCTGACCGCCGGCGCCACGTCGAGCCCGGCTTCGGTCACCCGCTCGTCGACCAGTTCGAGCAGCCTGTCGATGAAATCGGCGCACATGATGGCATCTGTCCGGGTCGGCACCCGGGGCTCGGCGGGCCGGGGGACGACGCGGCCGGTGGTCTGCATCTCGATCAGCGCGGCGAGCACCTGGCTGTCGAGCACCATCAGCCCGAAGCGCTCGCCCGGCCCCTCCACCAGCGCCAGCAGGGCCGGTTCCGGCACGCCTTCGACGAAGGCTGCGAGCGTGGTGCGCGCCTCTTCGACGAAACCGGCGGTTACGGCGAGCCCGGCCACATCGTTGGCGGCCTGCGCCACGGCAGAGCGCACCGCCCTGCCGGCGGTGATCCGCGCGATCTCAGGCGGCGGTCGGCCGGCACCGGCCTTTCGCCGCATTGCACTTGGCTGCACCTCTGTCGTCATGGTTGCTGACCCCGGGTCTCTCCTGCGTCCGGTTTCGCACCACAACCTTCAAAAATGGTTAATCCCGCCCGGTCTGCCCGGAAAACCTCTCTCCCGCCCGGGGCAGGGTCATACGGGCGGGGCGCCGATCACGCGGTTCGCCCCGCCGGGGGTGTGCATCTGCCCATGGGGTCCGGCCGGACCCCGCCGCTGCGGCCGCCGGTCAGAGGTCCGTTCCCGCCGGGGGCGCTGTCAAAGGCGTCTGGCGGTTGCCCGGGCGGGCCCGGAGCGACGGGACCGGGTGCTGTCGACGGGTTCGGTCAGCATCGTGGCTTGCAGGAGTGTGGGCGGGCGGCGAATCCGGTGCCCGGGAGCGGCAGGGCGATGGCACGGGCGCGCACCGCCTGCGGGAGGCGGCCGGGCAGGTCGACCATGGCCCCGGCCCATGCGGCGGAACGGCAATCGCTCCGGGTTGGCCTGTTGCGGAGTGAAAGGCAGTCTCTCGCGGGCTTTCCCGCAAAGCCCCCAGCCCCGAAACGCATGGCCCCGAAAGCAGACCCGGGCCCCGTCGCCGGTCTTGCCGGGCTTGCCGGGCCTGGCGGGCTCGGCTAGGGTCCGGCGGTCATTTGATGGAATCCCGGCCACCCCATGAAGATCGGCCTCCTGCTCCCCGGCCACCCGCCGGACGACGTGCGCCCCCGGCTCGGGGATTACGGCGACATGTATGAACGCCTGCTCGCAGGCCACGGCTTCACCTTCGCCCGCTGGGAGGTGGTCGAGGGGGTGTTTCCCCAAGGCCCGGACGCGGCCGAGGGCTGGCTGGTCGGCGGCTCGCGGCATGGGGTCTATGAAGACCATGCCTGGATCCCCCGGCTCGAAGCGCTGATCCGTGACATCCATGCCTCCGGCAAGCCGCTGGTGGGCATCTGTTTCGGCCATCAGATCATCGCCCAGGCGCTCGGCGGACGGGTCGGCAAACATCCCGGCGGCTGGGCGCTGGGGCACACGGTTTACGACTTCACCGGCACCCGGCTCGCGCTCAACGCCTGGCATCAGGATCAGGTGACCGAGCCTCCCGAAGGCGCCGAAATCGTTGCGTCGACCCCGTTCTGCGCCATCGCCGCGCTGCGGCTCGGCAATGTGTTCACGGTGCAGCCGCACCCGGAATTCGGGGCGGAGATGATGCAGGCGCTTTACGATTACCGGGCTGGCCCCGCGGGCATCCCCGCCGACCGGGTCGCCGCGGCACGCACAAGGCTCGACCGGCCCACCGACTCGCAGGCCATGGCCGACCGCATCGCCGCCTTCTTCAGACAGGGAGCATGCTGATGGCGAAAAAGACCTGGCAAGACCGGCTGCCGCAAGCGGCCAGGGCCTATCTCGAAGGCCACCGGCTCGACGAGGTGGAATGCGTCATCGCCGACCTTCCGGGCATCGCCCGGGGCAAGGCGGTTCCGGCGGCGAAATTCGCCCGGCAGGAGTATTTCTACCTGCCCGAATCGATCTTCTTCCAGACCATCACCGGCGACTGGTCGGAGGACGAAAACCTTGACTATGTCGAACGCGACATGATCCTGAAGCCCGATATGGCCACCACCACCGCCGCGCCCTGGACCGCCGACTGGACGCTTCAGGTGATCCACGACGCCTTTGACCGCAACGACCGCCCGGTGCAGCTCGCCCCGCGCAACGTGCTGAAACGGGTGGTGGCGCTCTACGAGGCCCAGGGCTGGAAACCGGTGGTGGCGCCGGAGATGGAATTCTATCTCGTCGCCCGCAACCTCGACCCGGCCAAGACCATCGAACCGATGATGGGCCGCTCCGGCCGCCCCGCCGCCGCGCGTCAGGCCTATTCGATGACCGCGGTGGACGAGTTCGGCCCGGTGATCGACGACATCTACGATTTCGCCGAGGCGCAGGGCTTCGAGATCGACGGCATCACCCAGGAGGGCGGCGCCGGGCAGTTGGAGATCAACCTGCGCCATGGCGACCCGGTGCGGCTGGCCGACGAGGTGTTCTACTTCAAGCGGCTGATCCGCGAGGCGGCGCTGCGCCACGATTGCTTTGCCACCTTCATGGCCAAGCCGATCGCCGACGAGCCCGGCTCGGCGATGCATATCCACCATTCGATCGTCGATACGGCCACCGGAGCCAATATCTTCGCGGGGCGGCAGGGCGGCGATACCGACGCGTTCTTTCACTTCATCGCCGGGCTGCAGGACCACCTGCCCGGCGTGATCGCGCTGCTGGCGCCTTACGTGAATTCCTACCGGCGTTATGTGCGCGACCATTCCGCCCCGATCAACCTCGAATGGGGCCGCGACAACCGCACCACCGGCATTCGCGTCCCGCTGTCGGGACCGGAGGCCCGCCGGGTCGAAAACCGCATCGCCGGCATGGACGCCAACCCCTATCTCGCCGTTGCCGCTTCTCTGGCGGCGGGCTATCTGGGGCTGATCGAGGAACGCCGCCCCCGCGCCCAGATCCGCCACGAAGCCTATGAGGCCTCCGCCGCCGACATCCCGCGCGACCTCGCCGCCGCTCTGGAACTGTTCGAAGGCGCGGTTGAAATGCACGAGATTCTGGGGCCGGAATTCGTGCGGATCTATGCTTCGGTGAAACGGGCAGAACATGCGGAGTTTCTCGGCGTCATCAGCCCCTGGGAACGCGAGCATCTGCTGCTGAACGTCTGAACGCGGCGGGCCTTCCCGCCGCCCTGGCGGACAAAGCCCCCCGCCGCCCCGGCGGATAAAGCCCCCCGCCGCCCCCGGCGGATAAAGCCCTATGCCCGCCATCATATTGTTGTTATCAGATCTATGGAAAAGGCGTTTCGGAAAGCCCGAAAACACCGGGAGCCAAACACCGGGAGCCGTATCCGGCCCCTGCGGGTTTTTCTGGCCCCCTCTGGCCCCCTCTGGCCCCGTGACATGCCGAAACGCTCCGACAGGATTGCCAAAGGAGCGCGTGCCCCGCATGACCCTCGCCCCGAATGTCCACGACGCCGAACCGATCCCCGACGAGGCCCGCGCCGAGATCGACCGGATGCTCGCGTCCGGCGATCTGTTCCGCTACACCGCCGCCGCCGATGCCCCGGTGTCCCTGCTCGAAGCCGAATTCGCCGGGGCGATGGGCGTGAAATACGCCCTCGCCGTGGCCTCCGCCTCGGCCGCGCTGTTTCTGTCGCTGAAGGCGCTCGGCCTGCCCCGCGACGCAAGGGTGCTGATCCCCGCCTTCACCTTCGCCGCCGTGCCCTCTGCAATCGTTCATGCCGATTGCGTGCCGGTGCTGGCCGAGGTGGGCACGAATTACCGGCTCGACATGGCGGATTTCGCGGCCCGGCTCGACGACAGCATTGCGGCGGTGATGATCAGCCACATGCGCGGCCATACCTCCGACATGGACCGGATCATGGCGCTGTGCGACGCCCGTGGCATCCCGGTGATCGAAGACGCCGCCCATTCGCTCGGCACGCTGTGGCACGGGCGCAAGGTCGGCACGCTCGGCAAGGTCGGCGTGTTCAGCTTCCAGTCCTACAAGATGATCAACGGCGGCGAAGGCGGGATCATGATTTCCGACGATCCCGATCTGATCGCCCGCGCGGTGTTGATGTCGGGCGCCTATGAGCACAACTGGAAGAAGCACAAGGGGCCGGACGGCAAGAGCGACCCGGAGCTCGAGGCCGCGTTTGCCCGCTGGCAGAACAGGCTGCCGCTCTACAACACGCGGATGTCGAACCTCCCGGCGGCGGTGATCCGGCCGCAGATCCCCGAGCTTGCCCGCCGGATCGCCGACGGGCTCGCCAATCACGACTATACCGCCGCAAAGCTCAACACCTGCCGCTGGATCGAGGTGCCGCCGCCGCTGCCGCCCGAAACCCGCGCACCGGATTCGATCCAGTTCAACCTCGTCGGGCTTACGGACGAAGAGGTGCTGGCCTTCCAGGCGCTGGCGGGCGGGCGCGGCGTCACCGTTCAGGTGTTCGGCATGTCCGAGAACAATGCGCGGGCCTTCTGGAACTGGAAATTCCTGCCCGAAGACCCGGGGCCACTGCCCCGGACCCGGGCAATGCTGATGCGTGCCTGCGACGTGCGCCTGCCGGTGCGGCTGAAGAGGCCCGAGCTCGATTTCATTGCCCGAACGCTGATCGGCGCGGTGGAAGAGGTGAAACAGGCGGCGGCCTGAACCGGCCAGAAACGGCCCGAAACGGCCGGAACCGCCCCTTCGGCCTGCGGCGGCCATGCGCCGGCTGGTTTGCCTCATGCGGAAAGCGCAACGACGTGCAACACGGGGGAGCGCGGGGGGCACGGCGGGGGCAGCCGCCGCCGATATGCGGCAGGCCGCGGAAGTCCATTGTCAGGCGCCTTCAGACCAGCAGCCCAGCAGGCGCCCTCAGCCCAACAGGCTACCGTCAGGTCAGCAGGTGCCATCTGGCCGCACGCTGCCTCAGGCGCCGGGCGGACCACCGCGCCCCCCTGCCGGACCGGCCCCGAAGGCCGCGCGAAACGCCGCCGCCTGCCGCGCCGACCAGACCACCTCGATGCGCCAGCCCGTCTCGCCCTGGCTCTCGGCCCGCACCACCCCCGCCTCGTGCAGCCAGGCCCGCGCCCGGCCTTCGGCGAAGCCGAGCTCCAGCACCTCACCGGTGGTTTCGCGGGCCAGATGGGCCTCGATCGCCGCGGCCAGCAGATCGAGCCCGGCGCCGGTGACGGCGGAGGTGGCCACCACATGCGGGTTGCGGGCAGCTTCGGTCTCGCGGGCGGCGCGGCTGTCGGCATCGAGCCGGTCGGTCTTGTTCCAGACCTCGATGCGCGGCACCTCCGGGTCGAGCCCGAGTTCTTCGAGGATCGCCTCCACGTCGCGCGCCTGCTCGCCGGTCTCTTCCGCCGAAATGTCGCGCACATGGCATACCACGTCAGCGTCCAGCACCTCTTCCAGCGTGGCGCGGAAGGCGGCGACCAGCTGGTGCGGCAGATCGGAGATGAAACCCACCGTGTCGGACAGGATCGCCTTGCGCCCCGAGGGCAGCACGAGGCCGCGCATGGTCGGGTCGAGGGTGGCGAAGAGCATGTCCTTCACCATCACCTCCGCCCCGGTCATGCGGTTGAACAGGGTCGACTTGCCCGCATTGGTATAGCCCACCAGCGCGACCACCGGAAACGGCACCCTGGCCCGGGCGGCGCGGTGAAGCTCGCGGGTTTTCACCACCTTGGAGAGCTGTTTGCGCAGCCGCGCGAGCTGGTCGTCGATGGCGCGGCGGTCGGCCTCGATCTGGGTCTCGCCGGGGCCGCCGACAAAGCCGAGCCCGCCGCGCTGGCGTTCGAGATGGGTCCAGGCGCGCACCAGACGGGTGCGCTGATAGGAAAGCGCCGCCATCTCCACCTGCAACACGCCTTCGCGGGTGCGGGCGCGGTCGGAGAAGATTTCGAGAATCAGCCCGGTGCGGTCGAGGATCTTGACCTTCCAGGCCTTTTCCAGATTGCGCTGCTGCACCGGGCTCACCGGGCCGTCGATCAGCACCAGCTCGATCCCGCGGGCTTCAAACCGGGCCTTCAACTCGTCGATCTTGCCGCTGCCGAAGAGATGGCCCGGATGCGGGCGCGCCAGGCGAACGATCTCGGCGCCCTCGACCGCAAGACCGGGGAGCGCGGCGGCGAGCGACACGCCCTCTTCGAGCGCGGCCCGGGCATCGCGGCGGGCGCGGTCGGCGGTGAGGTCGGGGTGAATCACCCAGGCGCGGACGGACCCCGTCATGCCACCAACGCGGCTGCGACGGCGAACGGGCAGCACCGCGCGGGGGAACGCGCTCTCACAAGCGCGCAGAACGGCGTTTCACACCGCCGTTCCCCGGGGGCGGCTGGCGAGATCAGTGGTCGTCGCCGTCGTAAAGGTTGATCGGCTGGGACGGCATGATCGTCGAGATCGCATGTTTGTAGACCAGCTGGCTCTGACCGTCGCGCTTCAGGAGCACGCAGAAATTGTCGAACCAGGAAATCACGCCCTGGAGCTTCACACCGTTGATCAGGAAGATCGTCACCGGAACCTTGGCCTTGCGGACATGGTTGAGGAACGCGTCCTGAAGGTTTTGCTTGTCGGCAGCCATCGCTTCTTGCCCTTGCTTTTTTCGTGCTGCCGTACCCCGGCAGAAAAACTCTCAACAAGGTCAGTATGTAGCGGGTTTTACGAAGTTTCCAGCCCCTTTTTGGGGCTTTGACGCGCCGTATTGCGCAGGGCTCAGTGCCGCCAGAATTCGCGCGAAAACAGCGCCACGATGGCGAGGGTTTCCAGCCGTCCGAAGATCATCGCCCCGACCAGCACCGCCTTGGCCGCGGTGCCGAGCGCCGCGTAGTCCAGCGGTTCGGTTCCGGCAAGCCCCGCCAGCGGGCCGGTGGTGGTGAGCCCCGCAACCGAGAGCACCAGCGCCTCCTCGAAATCGGCCCCGGTGAGCGCAAAGGCGCTCATCATCAGCGCCAGCGACACCGTGAGCAGCATGAAGAACAGCCAGGCCATATAGGCGCCGCGGCGGCGCAAATGCCGCGCCTCGCCGCCGGAGCCGCCGACCGAATGCGGATGCACCAGGCGTTCGAGTTCGCGCACCCCGTGTTTGTAGAGCGCATAGACCCGCAGCAGCTTCGCCCCCCCCGCCGTGGTCGCCACCCCGCCGCCGATCAGCGCGAGCCCCAGCAGGATCAGCCCCGGCGTCTGCATGCCCGACCAGGCGCGCGCCGTCGTCCAGTCGGCGCTTTCCCATCCGGTGGTGGTCAGAAACGACATCACGGTAAAAACCGCGCCCCAGAGCGAGGCGAGCCCGTCGCTGAGAGCAAGGTCTCGGGCGCCGTCGTCGAGCGCGGCGGCAAGGAAGTGACGCAGGAACAGCACCAGCGGCACGGCAAGGATCAGCGCCACGGCGAGGCGAATCTCCGGATCCTGTTCCAGAACCCTCCAGCCCCGGCCCTGGCCTTCCCGCGCGAAGGTGAGCCGCGAGATTGCGAACACCAGAAACACCGCGACCATCACCTCGCCCGCATGCCCCGCACCGCCCCCCGCCAGCCCGCCGACCGGCGAGATGCCGGAGGTGGCCAGCGTCGACATCGCATGCGCCATCGCCACCGAGGGACGGTCGCCGGCGATCTGAAGCCCGAGCCAGAGCGACAGCGTGAGCATCACATAGACCGGCGCGAGAAGCGCGGCGTGGGTGCGGATGCGGCGCGAGAGGTCGGCGCGTTCGGTGATCTGCGCATAATCGCCGGTGATGATCCCGGCCCCCGGCACCCGGCTGCGCACCTCGAAGCCGCCCAGCGCCATCGGCGCCAGCACCGCGATCGCGCCGACCCACATGAACAGCCCGCCGAGCCAGCCCACGGCGGCGCGCCAGGTGTGGAGCGGCGGGGCGAGGCGGCCCGGGTCACCGTAGAGCGTGGCCCCGGTGGTGGTGAGGCAGGAGACCATTTCCACATAGGCGTTGAAAAACGTGGTGTTGCCCACGGCGGCATGAAAAGGGATCGCGAACAGGAACGGCATCGCCACGAACACCGCGAGAAGGCCGGCGAGGTGGCGGCGCGGATGATCGCCCCGGGGGCGGCCCGCCATGGCGATGCCGACCAGCCCCGCCACGATCAGGGTCAGCGTGCCAATCCAGAAGAAGTCGGCGGCGATCCCGCCAAGCCCGGTCGCCGCCGCATGGACACCGGGGATGAACATCAGCGCGCCCGCAAGACCGGTGAGCGAGACCGGAAGCGGCAGCCGTGCCAGCGGGGAAAGCATCGCGCCGCCCTCAGAAGAAGTCGACCGAGACCTGCAACAGGCGCTCGACTTCGGGCACATCCGCCGCCATCGTGAAGATCACCACCACGTCGCCCTCCTCGATCCGGGTTTCGGCCGCCGGCTTGACCACCTCGCCGCCCTTCATCAGCGCCCCCACCAGCACCCCTTCGGGAAAGTCGATGTCGCGGATCCGCTGGCCCGAGATCGGCGAGGTCGACAGCACCTGGGCCTCGATCACCTCGGCCTCGGCATCGCCCACCGAATAGACGCAGCGCACCCGTCCGTGGCGGATATGGCGCAGGATCGAGCTGACCGTGGTGCTGCGCGGGTTGATATGGGCGTCGATGTCGAGCGGGCCCATCAGCGGAATGAGCGAGGTGTCGTTGACCAGGCAGATCGCCATCGGGCAGCCCGCGGCCTTGCCGCGCACCGAAGCCAGCATGTTGACCTTGTCGTCATCGGTCACCGCGAGCACCGCATCGGCCCGGGCAATCCCCGCTTCCTTCAGAAGTTCGATGTCCATGGCGTTGCCATGCAGCACCACGGTGCGCTCAAGCTCGTCGGCGGTGGCTTCGGCAATGTCGCGGTCGAGTTCGATGATCCGGGCGCGCACCCGGTCCGAGCGGCTTTCGAGCGCCTGGGCCACCGCGAGCCCGATACTGCCGCCGCCGAGGATCACCACCCGCTCCTGGCGCTTCACCTCCTTGCCGAACACCTCGAGCGTGCGATCGGTGTCCTGGCTTTCGGTGACCACATAGATCTGATCGCCGGGAAAAAGCTGATCCTTGCTTTCCGGCACGAACAACCGGTCCTCGCGGCGCACGCCGACGACAATGGTCTTGAGCGTGGTGAACAGATCGGTGAGCTGGCGCAGCGGCGTGTTCACCACCGGGCAGTCTTCGCCGATCTGCAGGCCGAGAAGCGTGGCCCGGCCGTCGAAGAACAATTCGGCGTCAAAGGCCGAGGGCGCGCTCAGCCGGCGCAGCACCGCCAGGGCCACTTCGCGCTCGGGGCTGATGACCACGTCGATCGGCAGATGCTCGCGCCGGTAGAGGCCGGAATAGATCGCCTCGAGATAGGAGGGCGCGCGCAGCCGGGCGATCTTGCGCGGCACCGTGAAGACCGAATGCGCCACCTGGCAGGTGATCATGTTGACCTCGTCCGAATGGGTCGCCGCCACCAGCATGTCGGCATCGCGCGCCCCGGCGCGTTCCAGCACGTCCGGATAGGAGGCAAAGCCCGTCACCCCCTGCACATCGAGCGATTCCATCGCCTGGGCAACGAGATCGGGATTGCTGTCCACCACCGTCACGTCGTTGTTCTCCCCCGAGAGATGGCGCGCGATCTGCCAGCCGACCTGGCCCGCGCCGCAGATGATGACTTTCATGGCCGTCTCCCGTGCCCGTCCCGGCATGGCGCGCGCCGCCCCGCCCGGGGCGCGGCCGCGCTGCTCTGCCGCTCACCGGAGAAGGATTGTCAGAGGCGGCGGCAAAGGTCAACTTTCCGGCCCCTTCCCCTGTCCGGCCCGGAAGTGACGCAGAAGCGCCCAATCCCGGCCATGTTCTCATGCGATGCCCGGGTGAACCATGTAACGAGGTGCCACCCATGGCAGACCCGGTTGCCCACGCAATTCCGCACAAACGGATGGCCGCCGCGGCCGTTCTGTTCGCGGCCACGGCGGTATTGCTGCTGCACAACCCGGGGCAACAGGCGTCCGGCCAGTCCCGCGGCCAGTCCATTGATTTGCTTGACATCCCCAAGGAGGTGACCCCGGAAATCGTCGCGATGCGGGGGTGTCTCGAACAGGTGGCGCACCCTTCCGGGGCGAAGATTGATCCGGCCGCTCAGCTTGCCGCCTGCAACGATTGGGTCAGGCTCGCGCCGGACGATACCCAGGCACGCTATTTTCGCGGTATCCATCTGCATCCGAATGTCAGGACCGATGCGGACCGCGAAACCGTTTTTGCCGATATGACCGCCGTGATCGAATGCTGTGGCGACAACCCGACCGCCTTCTATCGCCGCGCCTTTTTGCAGATGACGTATCGCAAGGATCCGGACGCGGCCATGGCCGACATCAACCAGGCGATCGCACTGACCGAAGACCGGCCGCGCGCAAGATACTACGAATTCCGCGCGGCCCTCTGGCTGGAAATGGCGCCGATCAACAACGATCCGGAGGCCGCGCGCGCCGCGCTTGAAGATGCCCGCAAGGCCCTGGCCCTCAACCCGACGAGCGAAGTCGTCCCGAAGATCGAAAGCCTCGCCCGCCAGATGCTTGACGATTTCGCCCGAAAGGGCAAAGACGCCGGAGACCCCGCCGCCGCTACCGCCGCAAGACCGGGTTGAGCCCGGGCGCCGCCCGCGCTCATGCGCATCGCCATCCATTGCCCAGGCATGTCGGCAGGTGCAAACCGCCACCTGCCTTGCCTGACCTGCCGGTTTGTTGCCGCCTGCCGTAAAGTGCCGCAACCGCCGCCCTCTCCGCCGTCAGCCCTGGCGCCAGGCCCTAGCCCGT
Source organism: Rhodobacterales bacterium (assembly GCA_002746935.1). Classification (GTDB taxonomy): domain Bacteria; phylum Pseudomonadota; class Alphaproteobacteria; order Rhodobacterales; family Rhodobacteraceae; genus Sinisalibacter. The sequence goes on along the minus strand of PDRW01000033.1, from coordinate 198,634 downwards.
CTCGCCCTCGCCCGCCGCCACATAGGCCACGCGGGCGCCGGCTTTGGTGCCCGTGACCACGCCCAGCGACTTCAGCTTGCGGTGCAGCGCCGAGCGTTCCATGCCGACGAAGCTCGCGGTGCGCGAGATGTTGCCGCCGAAGCGGTTGATCTGGGTCAGCAGATATTCGCGTTCGAACGCCTCCCGGGCCTCGCGCAGCGGCAGCGTCGCCAGCGCCGCGGGCAGCAGGGCGCCGCCGTCGCCGGAGCCGGAGGTTTCGATTTCCGCAAGCTCGCCGGGCTCGATCGGCCCGGTGCCGTCGCCAAGGATCAGCACCCGTTCGATCACGTTCTTGAGCTGGCGGACATTGCCGGGCCATTGCATGGATTGCAGCATGGCCCGCGCCTCGTCGGAGAAGTCGCGCAGCGGCAGGCCCTGGGTCTTGTTGAACAGACCGACAAAATGGACCGCAAGCCCGGGAATGTCCTCGCGCCGGTCGGCGAGCGGGGGCACCTGGATCGGCACCACGTTGAGCCGGTGGTACAGCTCTTCGCGGAATTGCCCGGCGGCGATCTCGGCGGGCAGGTCGCGGGTGGTCGAGGAAATCACCCGCACATCCACCGACACCTTGTCGGCCCCGCCGACCCGGGTGAAGCTCTGTTCGACCAGCACCCGCAGGATCTTCGATTGCGTGCCCAGCGGCATGTCGGCGATCTCGTCGAAATAGAGCACCCCGCCATTGGCCTCTTCGAGCAGGCCGGGTTCGATGCCGCGTTCAGAGGTCTCGCGGCCAAACAGCACCTCTTCCATCCGTTCGGGCTCCACGGCGGCGGAATTGACCACCACGAAGGGCGACCGCGCCCGTTCCGAACCGCCATGAATGATCCGCGCCGCCAGCTCCTTGCCCGCCCCCGCGGGCCCCGTCAGCATCACCCGCCCGTTCGACCGCATGACCTTTTCGAGATTGGTTTTCAGCGCCTTGAAGGCCGCGCTCGACCCGATCATCTCGACCGGGCCGCTGTCCCTGCGCTTGAGCTCGACGTTTTCGCGCCTCAACCGCGAGGTCTCCATGGCGCGCGCGATGACCAGCAGAAGCTGGTCGATGTTGAACGGCTTTTCGATGAAATCGTAGGCGCCCTGCTTGATCGCCGCCACCGCGATCTCGATATTGCCGTGGCCAGAGATGATTACCACCGGCACTTCCGGGTGCTCGCGCTTGACCATCTTGAGGATGTCGATCCCGTCCATCGCCGAGTCCTTCAGCCAGATGTCGAGAATCATCAGCCCCGGAAGCTCCGCCTTCACCTCCGCCACCGCCTGATCGGAGGTGCCCGCCAGCCGGGTGGTATAGCCTTCGTCTTCGAGAATATCCGAAATCAGCTCCCGGATATCGCGTTCGTCGTCAACAATCAGGATGTCGGCCATGGATCGTTTCCCTCGTTATTCGGCGGCCTTGCGCGGCTGGGCAGCGGGTTTCAGCGGCAGGCGCACCACCGCGCGCGCGCCGGGACGGTCGGTGCCGCCGAACATCTCCGCATCTTCCAGCACCAGGGTGCCGCCATGTTCCTCGATGATCTTCTTGACGATGGGCAGGCCGAGGCCGGTGCCCTTTTCGCGGGTGGTGACGTAAGGCTCGAACAGCCGCGCGCGGTCCGCCGGCAGGCCGATGCCATTGTCTTCGACCGTCACCACCGCCTCCTTGCCCCGCACCGCGAGCGCGACCCGGATCATGGCCTTGTGGCGCTCCGGCATTTCGCCGGTTTCACGAAGACTTTCAATGGCTTCTCCGGCGTTCTTGATAAGGTTGGTAAAGGCCTGGCCGATCATGGTTTCGTCCAGTTCCGCCGCCACCGGCCCGGCGGGAAGATCGGCCTCGATCTCCACTCCGAGCTGGCCGGCCTTTTGCAGCGTTACCGCGCCGCGCAGCAGATCGGCGAGGTTGGCGGGTTTGCGGTCGGGCTCGGGCATCCGGGCGAAGCGCGAAAACTCGTCGACGATCCGGCGCAGGTCTTCGGTCTGGCGGACGATCACCCCGGTGAGGTTCTCGAGGTCGTCGGCGTCGGTCTCGCCCAGCTTGCGGCCGAACTTGCGCCGGATGCGCTCGGCCGAAAGCTGGATCGGGGTGAGCGGGTTCTTGATCTCATGGGCGATGCGCCGGGCGACGTCGCCCCAGGCGGCCATCCGCTGGGCGGTCACCAGATCGGTCACGTCGTCGAAGGCGATCACATAGCCCTCCAGCTCGCCGCCGCCCGAGAACCGCGGCGCGATGCGCACCAGCAGCCGTTCCTGGCGGCCCATCCGGTTCAGCGCCAGCTCTTCCTGCACGCGTTCGTTGCTGTCGGCGCGCAGCCGGTCGAGCAGCGGCGCGAATTCCGGCACCACCAATGCCAGATCGCCATGTTCCGGCTCTTCCTCCAGCCCCAGCATCACCATCGCGGCACGGTTCAGGAAGGCGAGCCGGCCACCGGCGTCGAGCCCCATCACCCCGGCGGTGACCGAGGACAGCACCGAATCGAACAACCGGCGGCGGCGCTCGATCTGCTCGGTATTGTCGAGCAGCGCCGCGCGCTGGCCCTTGAGCTGGCGGGTCATGCGGTTGAACAGCCGGCCAAGCTCCTCGATCTCGTCGCCGGTGGTTTCCTCGATCACCTGCACGTCGAGATCGCCCGCGCCCACCTGCTCCGCGGCCGCGGCCAGGCGGCCCACCGGGCGGGCGAGGCGTTCGGCGAACCACATGCCCAGCCAGGTGGCGGCAAGGATCAGCAGCGCCGCGAAGCCGAGGTAGATCAGGCCGAATTCGAACAACACCTGGCCGCGCTGGTTTTCAAGCTGCTGGTAGAAGCGCACCGTCTCCTGGGTTTCGTCGAGCAGCGAAAAGATCTGCCCGTCGACCTCGCGGGAGACGTAGAGCACATGGTCGGGGTAGGATCCGAGCTCGTGGAGCGCGCGGAACTCGGAATTGTCCCAATCCTCGATCACCACCGTCTCGCCGGCGAGCGCGCGCGCCACCGCCTCCGGCCCGGGGGCTTCGAAGTCGAACAGATAGGAGCGGTCGCCGCGCAGGCGGATGGTGCCGTCGGACCGGATGATGAAGGCCTCGCGCAGGCCCCGCTGGATCGCGCCCTGCGCCTGGGCCAGCGCCTGGCGCAGCTGCGCGTCGGAGATCAGCGCGTTCTTGCGTTTCTCGTTGTTGAGATAGGCGCCGATGGCCTCCACATCCTCGATCAGCCCCTGGCGGTGCTCGTCCTCATAGGCCTGGGCGGCGGCGAGCGAATTGCCCACCACCCGACTCACCCGGTCGGAAAACCAGCCCTCGAGGCCGACATTGATGGTCAGCACCGCAAACACCGCCACCAGCACCGTCGGCAACAGCGCGATCAGCGAAAACGCGCCGGTGAGGCGCATGTGCAGCCGCGAGCCGACGGATTTCGCCCGCCGCGCCATGATCATGCGGAACACGCCCGAGAGCACCAGCGCCGTGACCACCAGCACGAAGATCATGTCGGCCAGCAGTACCAGGCGGAGCCAGTTGGAGGCGATGCCCTGATCCAGCGGACCGAAGACCAGATAGGTGGCAAAGGCCAGCAGCGGGCCAAGCATCGCCACCGCAAGGGTGATCAGCCCCCGGCCCCGCCGCGTCCGCCGCCACCGCGCCAGACGGTCCCATATGCTGGCCGGGCCGTGTTCCCCCTTGTCCTGCACCGCGTCCTGCACCGCTCGTTCGCCCCCTTGCCCGTTCGGCCCTGTTATGGCCCTTGGCCCTTCGGCCCCGTTGTGCCACCCCGTGCAACCCGGTGCCACCCCTGCCCAGCTCCGGCCCATCCTGGCCGGGCAGCGACAGCGGCCACGCCATCCGGTCCCGCGCAGACCGCCCTGTCTGCGGCCCCGGCGCGGCCCCGGCGCGGTCCCGGTCCATGCGGCCCTTTTGTCACGCTGTGGCTGTTTTACATCAACTTGCGACGGCGTGTCACCTCGATTCCAAGTTCGGTGAGCTTCTTGCGCAAAGTATTGCGATTGATGCCGAGCAGGGCGGCGCATTTCGCCTGGTTGCCGCCGGTCGCGTCAAGGGCAATCCCGATCAGCGGCACTTCGACCTCGCGCAAGACCCGCTGATAGACCCCGGGCGGCGGCAGCGCGCCGCCGTGAAGCGCGAAATACCGGCCAAGGTGCTGCGCAACCGCCGCCGAGAGGGGCCCGCCCGCCTCCGTGGCGGCATCGCGGGCACCCGCACCGGGATCAAGCGCGGCCTCGGCCTCGGCCCGGCCGATCTCCGGCCCGACGCCGGTCGCCGCCAGCCGCCGGATGGTGTTTTCGAGCTCGCGGACATTGCCGGGCCAGCGGTGGACCCGCAGGGCCTCGCAGGCCCCGGCGCTGAGGCGGCGGGGGGGGGCACCGCCCGCTGCGCGGGCGAGGAAATGCTCCGCCAGAGCGGGGATGTCGTCGGGCCGCTGCCTGAGCGCCGGGACCGGAACCGTCACCCCCGCGAGCCGGTAATAGAGATCCTCGCGGAATTCCCCCGTGCCCGGCCCGACCGCCGGCGCGCCCTGACAGGTGGCAACGACCGCTGGCCCCGGGTCGGGCAGGCTGTCGAGCATCCGGGCGACGCGCGCCTGGGCGACGCGGTCGAGATCGTTGACGCCATCGAACAGCAGCGTGCCGCGACCGGCCCCGGCGATCAGCGCCGCCGGACCCTCCGGCGCCAGCAGGTCTTCCGGCGTGACCCGCACAAGGGGCCGGTCCCGGCGGTCCGAACAATCGTGAATGACCCTGGCGACCAGCGATTTGCCGGTTCCGCTTTCGCCCGTCACCAGCACCGGAAGCCCGGCATTCATCACCCGCGCCAGCAGCCGGTAGAGCGTCTGCATCGCGGCGCTGCGCCCGACCAGCGGCAGCTCTTCGTGCGGCGCCCCGCCGGCTCCGGGCGGCGCGTCCTGCGCGACCGCCACCCGGGGCTGGCGCGCCAGCGCCCGGGCCACGCGCTGCATCAGATCCGGCAGATCGAACGGTTTCGGCAGATAATCATAGGCCTCGTTCTCCGCCGCCCGGATCGCGGTCATGATGGTGTTCTGCGCCGAAATCACGATCACCGGCAGGCCGGGGCGGATGCGCGAGAGGTCCGGCAGCGTTTCCAGCCCGTTGCCGTCGGGCATCACCACATCGGAAATCACCAGATCGCCCCGCCCCTCCCCGACCCAGCGCCGGAGCGTCGCCAGCGAGGCGGTGGCATGAACCCGGCAGCCCGCGCGGGTCAGCGCCTGGGTCAGAACCGTGCGGATCGTGCGGTCGTCGTCGGCGACGAGAACGGTGCCATCCATCGGGTCTACTCCTTCTGTTCCGGCGCGCCGCCGGTTGGCGCGACCGGCAGTGAAACGCGGAATGCCGTGGCGCCGGGGCGGCTTTCGACCGAGACCCAGCCGTCGTGGTCGGAGACGATTTTCGACACCAGGGCCAGCCCGAGCCCGGTACCGTTTTCACGCCCCGACACGAAGGGTTCGAACACCGATGCGGCGATTTCCGGCGCAATCCCCGGGCCATCGTCCAGAATTTCCACCTGGAGCGGCAGACCGGTGCCGCTGCCGTCGGGGCGGCGCAGCCGCAGCGCGTGGTCGTAAAAGGTGCGGATCGTGATCCTGCCGCCACCCGCACCCGCCGCTTCGGCGGCGTTCTTCAACAGGTTCAGAAACACCTGAATGACCTGGTCCGGGTCCACCCAGGTCGGCGGCAGCGAGGGGTCGTAGTCCTTTGCCAGGCGCATCTTCGCGGCAAAGCCCAGTTCGGCGGATTTCACCGCGCGGTCGAGAATATCGTGCAGATTGACCACCCGGCGTGCGGGCGGCCGCAGGTTGCCGAACTGCTCCACCTGGTCGAGCAGCGTCACGATCCGGCGGCTCTCGGCGACGATCAGCCCGGTCAGCTCGCGGTCCTGCTCCGCCAGATTCATCGCCAGAAGCTGCGCCGCGCCGGTGATGCCCGCAAGCGGGTTCTTGATCTCATGGGCCAGCATTTCCGCCATGCCGATCGCGGCGCGCGCGGCCGATTTCGCGGCATGAGGCGCATCGAGCCGCCCGGCAATGTCGCGCGGCTCGATCAGGACAAGAATGTCACCCGCCCCGCCCGCCGGCGCGAACTGAATGTTGCATTCCACCGGGTCGAGCCGGTCGCGGCGCAGCCCGGCCTTGTGAACGAACACCGCCGCCCGGTCGGCGCGGACGCGGGCAAGGGTGCCGTCGAGCCCCGCATCGAGCCCCAGTTTCTCCCCCGCCCGTACCCCGGTCAGCGCCTTCTGCGAGGCGTTGAAAAACAGCTCGCCCGCCGCATTGACCCGGACGATCCGGTCATCGGCACCGATCAGCAGTGCCGGCACGGGCAGCGCGGCCCAGAGGCTGTCGTCATCCATCAGGCGGCCTTTCGCGGCTGTGTGAGCGCGGCGGGAAGAAGGCCGAGCACGGTGGCCGGATCGCCACAGGAAAGCACCTCGCGGCGCAGGCGGGGCGGGGTGGCGGCGCGGTCCATGTACCAGCCGAGATGCTTGCGGATCACCCGCTTGCCGAGATCGTCGCCGTAGAAACGCAACGCGGCGCGGTAGTGGCCGCGCACGGTTTCGACCAGCGCCGCGCCGGCGGGCCGGACGGGGGCGGGCCGGCCCCGGAGCCCGGCGGCGATCTCGGCAAGCAGCCAGGGCTGGCCGCCGGCGGCGCGGCCGATCATCACCCCGTCGGCGCCCGATTGCGCCAGCGCCTGCCGGGCGTCCTCAACCGTGCCTATGTCGCCATTGGCGATCACCGGAACCGAGACCGCCCGCTTCACCGCCGCGATCGCCGCCCAGTCGGCGCGGCCACGGTAGAACTGCGCCCGGGTACGGCCATGAACCGTCACCATCGCGATCCCCGCGGCTTCGGCCGCGCGGGCGAGGTCGGGGGCGTTGCGCTGGCGCGCGTCCCAGCCAAGCCGGATCTTCAGCGTCACCGGCACCGAAACCGCCCCCACCACCGCCTCGATCAAGGCCAGCGCCCGCGCCGGCTCCTTCATCAGCGCCGAGCCCGACAGCCCGCCGACCACCTTGCGCGCCGGACAGCCCATGTTGATGTCGATGATCCGCGCGCCATCGGCCTCGACCATCCGCGCCGCCTCGCCGATCCAGTAGGGGTCGCGGCCGGCAAGCTGCACCGCCGTGCCCGCCCGGCCAATCCCGGAGCCCAGCCCGAGCCCGGCACGTTCGCGCACCCCGGCCCTGGCCTGCACCATCTCCCGCGACGCCACCATCTCGCTCACCACCAGCCCCGCCCCGAAGCCTTGCACAAGCTCACGGAACGGCAGATCGGTGATCCCGGCCATCGGCGCAAGAAACACCGGCGGGTCGAGCGTGATGCCGCCGAGAGAAACGGAAGACAGGAGGGGCAAGGCGGGATCCTTGGGGTTGCATCCAAACCGGAACGGCTGCCGGTTTTTGCCCGGTTTTTCACCATTGCACAAGGAAATGCACAAATCCCGGGCAATTGTCCGCTGTTTCCGGCTCCGGCGTCCCATATCCACACCCCGGCAGCCGCGCCCCTTCTTCCCGGGGAAAACACTCCCGGGGTTCCGGGGTCAGGGCCCCGATGGCGCTTCCGGCACCCCTTTGCGGCGCGGCGGGCAGCGCCCCCGGGCGAAACTGCAATTCCAATGGCCGCGCCGGCAACGGGCCCCCGCGCCCCCGGCCCAACGCCCCATTGTTCTCGAAAACGCCAGGGCTTAAACCGGACGCATGGACAAGCCGAGCGATATTGCCGCCATCATCGTCGCCGCCGGACGCGGCACCCGGGCCGGGGGGGATCTGCCGAAACAATGGCAGCGCCTGCACGGCCGCCGGGTGGCCGACTGGACGGTGGCGGCTTTCCACGCCCATCCGCGCATCGGCCGGGTGGTGCTGGTGCTGCATCCCGACGATCTGGCGCTGGGCGAGGGCTTCCCCGGCACCATCATCACCACCGGCGGCGCCACCCGTGATGCTTCGGTCGCCCGCGGGCTGGAGGCGCTGGCCGCCACCCCGCCGGACCGGGTGCTGATCCACGACGTCGCCCGGCCGCTGGTGAGCGCCGGCCTGATCGACCGGGTGATCGACGCCCTCGACACCGCCCCCGGCGCCGCCCCGGCGCTCGCAGTCACCGACGCGCTCTGGCTGGGCGCGCAGGGCAAGGTCACCGGCACCCGCGACCGGAGCGGGCTGTTCCGCGCCCAGACGCCGCAGGGCTTCCGCTATGCCGACATCCTCGCCGCGCACAGGTCGGCGCACAGGTCAGATCCGGGGGCAGACCCGGGGGCAGATCCCGGCGGGGCCGCCGATGACGTCGAGGTCGCACGGGCGCATGGGCTGGAGGTCGCCATCGTCGAGGGCGACGAGGCCAATATCAAGATCACCGGGCCCGGGGATTTCGCCCGCGCCGAAGAACTGATGGGGAAGGCAATGGATATCAGGGTCGGACAGGGCTACGACGTGCATGCGTTCGAGGCGGGTACCGCCTGTGTGCTCTGCGGCGTCGAGGTGGCCCATGACCGCGGCCTCAAGGGCCATTCGGATGCCGATGTCGGCATGCATGCGCTCACCGACGCGATCTATGGCGCCCTCGCCGAGGGCGATATCGGCCGGCATTTCCCGCCCTCGGACCCGCAATGGAAGGGCGCCGCCAGCCATGTGTTTCTCGACCACGCCATCGGGCTCGCCCGCGCGAAAGGCTTCGAGCTTGCCAATTGCGACGTGACGCTGATCTGCGAAAGGCCGAAGATCGGGCCACATGCGGCGGCGATGCAGGCCGCGCTGGCGGAGATCATGACGGTCGCGCCGGAGCGGGTTTCGGTCAAGGCCACCACCTCCGAACGGCTCGGCTTCACCGGCCGCGAAGAGGGGATCGCGGCGCTGGCGGTGGCGACTCTTGTGAAGGGGGCATAACCCATGAAACAGATCATCGGCTACTTCCTCGGCGCCGGCCTCCTGAGGCCCGCCCCCGGCACCTGGGGCAGCCTCGCCGCCCTGCCCTTCGTCTGGGTGTTTCACGTGCTCGGAGGGCCATGGCTGCTCGCCGCCGCGATCCTCGCCGGGTTTTTCGCCGGCCTCTGGGCGGTGCGCGGGCTGGTCGCGGAGATCGGCGAGGAAGACCCCTCCGAAATCGTGATCGACGAGGTGGTGGGCATGTGGATCGCGCTGCTGCCGGTCTCCTTCGGGGCCTGGGCCATGGGCGCGGATGTGCTCGCGCTCTACCCGGGCTGGATCGCCGCCTTCCTCGGCTTCCGGCTGTTCGACATCTGGAAACCCTGGCTGGTCGGACGCGCCGACCGGCGGGGCGACCCGATGGGGGTGATGCTCGACGACGTCTGGGCAGGGGTCTTCGCCGGGGTGCTGACGCTGGCGCTGGCGGCGCTGTCGCACGGGGTTTTGATGCGATGAGCCCGGCGGAGCTGCTTGCCGCCGCCCGGGCGAAGGGGCTGACGCTGGCCACCGCCGAGAGCTGCACCGGCGGCATGGTCGGCGCCGCGCTGACCGATGTGGCGGGCGCGTCGGATGTGTACGAGCGCGGGGTGATCACCTATTCCAACGCCGCCAAACAGACGCTGCTCGGGGTCAAGGCCACAACCCTCGCAGCCTTCGGCGCGGTGTCGGAAGAGGTCGCCCGCGAGATGGCCGAGGGGCTGCAGGCCACGGCCCCGGTGGACATTGCGGTCTCGGTCACCGGGATCGCGGGGCCGGGCGGCTCCGAACACAAGCCCGAAGGCCGGGTCTGTTTCGGCCTCGCCACGCAGGAAGGCTGCACCACCGAAACGGTCGAGTTCGGCGCGCAGGGCCGCGCGAAGGTGCGCGCCCTGGCGCGGGATCATGCGCTGGCGCTGATCGGCAAGGCGGTGGCCGGAACCGGGTGATGCGGGGGGGATGCGGAGAGGACGCGGGCACCACCGACAGCGCCCGGGCGGGATCCGGCAGAACCGGCTGATCCTGTCGCGATTGTCCGGTGAGATCGCCGATCCGGAGCGCCGTGAGAGCGGCCAGAACATTGCCCGCACCAGCCGCCCCCTGCCCGCCCCTGCCCCGGGATAGCGCAAACGGAACCGGCATGGGGTTGCCCCGCTTCCTGTTCCTGAAGCCAGACCGGCTTCATCTGCAACACGAAGCATCAGCGAAAACCTGGGCGTCATGTCCCCGGACACGGGCTCCGGCTTGCGGGGTCGGCTCCAGGGCAAGAACAAGGGCAAGAACAAAAGCCACGGGCCGGGCGGGTTCGGGGAGAACAGATGCCCGGGCCGCACCCCGCCCGGAGCGGCCCCGCAAGGCCGGGGGACAACGCTGGACAACGCGGCTACAACAGCAGGAACGGCCCCCGGCCCGTCCGCACCGCCGGCCGCTTTGCAAAGCCCCCCCCGGGAGCCGCGCCCCCGGGGCGTCGCCGGGTCACGGCCCCCCCGGGGCCCGGCCCGGGTCACGATGCGGCGAGCCGCGCCACCCGGGCGAGGTTCACCCCTGCGCCACCGCCGCCGCCAGCGGCTTTTCGCCCCCGGCCAGTTCCTCGGCCACCAGAAAGGCGAGTTCCAGCGACTGGGTGGCGTTGAGGCGCGGATCGCAGGCGGTGTGGTAGCGGTCCGAGAGGTTTTCGTCGGTCACCGCCTTCACCCCGCCGGTGCATTCGGTCACGTCCTTTCCGGTCATCTCGAAATGCACCCCGCCGGGCCATGTGCCCTCGGCGCGGTGCACCGCGAAGAACTCCTGCACCTCCCGCAGCACCCGGTCGAACGGACGGGTCTTGTACCCGGTGGCGGACTTGATGGTGTTGCCGTGCATCGGGTCGCAGGACCAGACCACCTCGGCACCCATCTCCTTCACCACCCGGATCAGCCGCGGCAGGTGTTTCTCCACCTCGCCGGCGCCGAAACGCGCGATCAGGGTCAGCCGGCCGGGCTCGTTTTCCGGGTTCAGCTTTTCAATCAGCACCTTGAGGTCGTCTTCGGTGGTGGTCGGTCCGGTCTTGAGGCCGATCGGGTTGATCACGCCCCGGGCAAATTCCACATGCGCCCCGTCGGGCTGGCGGGTGCGGTCGCCGATCCAGAGCATGTGGCCGGAGCCCGCCACCACCTGGCCGGTGGTCGAATCGATCCGGGTCAGCGCCTCTTCATATTCCAGCAGCAGGCTTTCGTGGCTGACGTAGAAATCCACCTCCCGCAGCGCATGCGCGGTGTCGCCGGTGACGCCGGCGGCGCGCATGAAGTCGAGGGTCTCGGTGATCCGCGCCGCCATGGCGCGGTAGCGCTCCGCCTCGTCGGTCTCGGTGAAATTCAGGGTCCAGCCATGGACCCGCTCGATATTGGCATAGCCGCCCTTGGAGAAGGCCCGCAACAGGTTGAGCGAGGCGGCCGCCTGGGTATAGGCGCGCAGCATCTTCTCCGGGTCGGGCGCGCGGGCCTCGGGGGTTGCGGTCAGTTCGTTGATGATGTCGCCGCGGTAGGAGGGCAGCTCCACCCCGTCGACGGTCTCGAACGGCGCCGAGCGCGGTTTGGCGAATTGCCCGGCCATCCGGCCGACCTTCACCACCGGCAGCTTGGCGCCATAGGTCAGCACCATCGCCATCTGCAACATCACCTTGAAGGTGTCGCGGATGGTGTCGGCGGAAAACTCCGCGAAACTCTCGGCACAATCGCCGCCCTGGAGCAGGAAGGCCTTGCCCCGCGCGACCCGGCCGAGATCCTGCTTGAGGCGCCGGGCCTCACCGGCGAAGACCAGCGGCGGATAGGTGGCGAGCCGCGCCTCGACCGCGTTGAGCCTGTCTGTGTCGGCATAGTCGGGCATCTGTACCCTGGGCTTGCTTCTCCAGGAAGATCTGGTCCAATCGCTCATCCCCGTCTCCATTGTTTTCGCCCCGTCAACAAAGGGCCGGCAGCTGATCCGGAAAGGTATAAGGGCCATCCGGGCCCGGTGCAAACAAATCACCCGGGGTTGATCTTGCGTCCTCCGCCCAAAGCTGCTGTGGTCACAGGGCAAGCAAGGCCCTGACCCAGATGACCCCTGCCCCGACCGACAAGCCCGGCCAGACCGTGACCCCGACCAGTACCCGGGCCAGTCCCGGGACCGGTGCCGGGACCGGTGCCGGAACCCCGGCCGGTGCACCGGCAGCCGCCGGGACCGGCACCCGGCGCACGGCCGATGCCGCGCCGGAGCGATTCGTTTTCGTGCTGCTGGAAGGGTTCACGCTGTTGAGCCTAGCCGGGGCGGTCGATTCGCTGCGGCTGACCAACCGCCACCTCGGCCGCGAAGCGGTGGGCTGGCTGCTGGCGGGCGAGGCTGGGGCGGGTGCAACGGTGCACAGCTCTTCGGGAACGGAAATCACCCTCGACGCCGGTTTCGGCGCCCTGCGCCATGGCGATACGGTGATTGTCTGCGCGGGCGAAGACGTCGCCCGCCACATCACCCAGCCGCTGCTGTCCTGGCTGCGCCGCGAAGCCCGCCGGGGCGTGGCGATCGGGGCCTTGTGCACCGGGGCGCAGGTGCTCGCCGCCGCCGGGCTGCTCGACGGCAAACGCGCCACCATTCACTGGGAAAACCACGACGGTTTTGCCGAAGCCTTCGACGCGGTGGAGCTGAAGCGCTCGGTCTATGTGATCGACGGCAACCGGATGACCTCCGCAGGCGGCACCGCCGCCATCGACCTCATGCTGAAACTGATCGCCCGCGATTTCGGGACAGACACCGCCGCGGCGGTGGCCGATCAGCAGGTCTATACCACCATCCGCACCGAACGCGACACCCAGCGGCTGTCGGTCCCGACCCGCATCGGCATACGCCACCCGAAGCTCGCCCAGGTGATCCAGGCGATGGAAGACAATATCGAGGAGCCGGTGAGCCCGGCGAAGCTGGCAGCCCAGGTGGGGCTGTCGACCCGCCAGCTCGAACGGCTGTTCCGCCGCTACCTCAACCGCTCGCCGAAACGCTACTATATGGAAATCCGGCTCCGGAAGGCGCGCAATCTGCTGATGCAGACCGACATGAGCGTGATCAACGTCGGCCTTGCCTGCGGCTTCACCTCGCCGTCGCATTTTTCCAAATGCTACCGGGCGCATTACGAAACCACCCCCTACCGCGAACGCGGCGCCATGGGCGCGGCCCCGGACCGAAGCGGCGGGCGCGGCGGGGGCACAAACCCGTCCGGTGGCTGAAGCAGACGCGGCCGACCACGGCCACCCCGGACTGAAGACCCGACTGAAGACCGGACGGGAAGCCGGGCCGGAAGCCGGGCAGAAAGCCGGTCGGAAGCAGAGCGGAAACCGGGCATCTCCCCACCCGTTGCCCCTGCAACCGTGCGGCGACGGGCCCGGGGTGATCTTTTCTTTCGCCGCCACGGCCTTTTCTTTTCGGTCAGAACCGCTAGGGTAGCCGCCGGAACAACTTTGTCCAATTGGGAGAAAACCATGAAAAAGCTGCTTCTCGCCTCGGCGGCGACGGCACTGGTCGCCTCGGGCGCTCTGGCCGATGACATCAAGATGGGCGTGCTGCTCGCCTTCACCGGCCCGCTCGAAAGCCTCGCCCCCGACATCGCCGAGGGCGCCGAACTCGCCATTGGCGAAGTCAACGCCTCCGGCCTGCTGCTCGGCGGCACCAAAGTCGAGCCGATCCGCGCCGATTCCACCTGCACCGACGCCGCCGCCGCCACCGCCGCGGCCGAACGCCTGATCACCTCCGACGGCGTCTCGGGCATCGTCGGCGCGATGTGCTCGGGCGCCACCGGCGCGATTCTTGCCAATGTGGCGATGCCCAACGGCATGGTGATGATCTCGCCGTCGGCCACTTCGCCGGCGCTCTCCACCGTCGAGGACAACGGGCTGTTCTTCCGCACCGCGCCGTCGGACGCCCGCCAGGGCGAAGTCATGGCGGCGATGATCAGGGACCGCGGCTTCAAGGATGTGGCGATCACCTATACCAACAACGACTATGGCAAGGGCCTGGCCGAGAGCTTCGCCGCCGCTTGGGAAGCCGCTGGCGGCACCGTGACCATCAACGCCGCCCATGAAGACGGCAAGGCCGATTACTCCGCCGAAGTCGGCGCGCTGGCCTCTGCCGGGGGCGATCTGCTGGTGGTCGCGGGCTATGTCGACCAGGGCGGTTCCGGCGTCATTCAGGCGGCGCTCGACACCGGCGCCTTCGACACCTTCGAGCTGCCCGACGGCATGGTCTCGGCGACCCTCGAAGAACGGTTCGGCACCGCACTCGACGGCTCCTTCGGTCAGATCCCGGGCTCGCCCGCGGCGGAGAAATTCGCCGAAGTGGTCGGCGACCGGTTCGACTCGACCTCCGTCTATGCCGACACCGGCTATGACGCCGCCGCACTGATCCTGCTGGCGATGCAGGCCGCCGGATCCACCGACCCGATGGTCTACAAGGACAAGGTGATGGAGATCGCCAATGCCCCGGGCGAAGAGATCTACCCGGGCGAGCTCGCCAAGGCCCTCGAAATCCTCGCCGATGGCGGCGATGTGGATTATGTCGGCGCTTCGGCGGTGGAGTTCATCGGCCAGGGCGAAAGCGCCGGTTCCTACCGCGTGATCGAGATCCAGGACGGCAAGGTGGTCGACGTCGAATATCGCTGATCGCAGGTGATCTGCTTGCAAATCCGAAACAGCCCGGGGTAATTCCGGGCTGTTTCATCGGCCGGCGCCGCCCGGTGCCGGGGAAAACCGCGCCACAGGCGCACGACTGGCTGCGCGGGCAGCCGCGCGGGAGAACCGCGCGAGGGGGACGCATGATCGTCGTCGACGACGTTCACAAGCATTTTGGCGGATTTCACGCCGTCGATGGCGCGAGCCTGGAGATCGGCAAGGGGTCGATCACCGGGCTGATCGGCCCCAACGGGGCGGGCAAGACCACGCTGTTCAACGTCATCGCCGGGGTCGAAAAGCCGACCTCGGGCAGGGTCACCATGGATGGCGAAGACATCACCGGCCTGCCGCCGCATGAATTGTTCCACAAGGGGCTGTTGCGCACCTTCCAGATCGCCCATGAATTCGGCTCCATGAGCTGCCGCGAAAACCTGATGATGGTGCCCGGCGGGCAATCGGGCGAGCGCCTCTGGGACACCTGGTTCGGCCGCCGCCGGATCGCCGACGAGGAACGCGCGCTGCGCGCCAGGGCCGACGAGGTGCTGGAGTTTCTCACCATCGAACATCTCGCCGGGCAGAAGGCGGGCGAAATCTCCGGCGGTCAGAAGAAGCTGCTTGAGCTCGGCCGCACGATGATGGTCGACGCCAGGATCGTCTTCCTCGACGAGGTCGGCGCCGGCGTCAACCGGACCCTGCTCAACACCATCGGCGATGCCATCATCAGGCTCAACCAGGAGCGCGGTTACACTTTCGTGGTGATCGAACACGACATGGATTTCATCGACAAGCTCTGCGATCCGGTGATCTGCATGGCCGAGGGCAAGGTGCTGGCCGAAGGCACGCTGGCCGAGATCAAGGCCAACGACCATGTGATCGAGGCCTATCTCGGCACCGGCTCCAAACACAAGCAACCGGC
This sequence comes from Rhodobacterales bacterium, assembly GCA_002746935.1. GTDB lineage: Bacteria > Pseudomonadota > Alphaproteobacteria > Rhodobacterales > Rhodobacteraceae > Sinisalibacter. The sequence continues at coordinate 183,132 of PDRW01000033.1, read as the reverse complement.
GGAGGCAGAGGCATGAGGGCCGGGAGCCTCCGCGCCCTGCTGGCCGCGCTGCCTTTCGCGCTCGCCCTCGCCGCGCCGGCCCCGGCAACCTCGGCGGAGATCCTGTTCAAATGCGATTTCGACGGGGTCTGCGACCCCGACCGGATGAGCTGCGGCCCCGCCGGGCTCGAGTTGCGCTTCCGGGTCGATACCGGAACCAATACGGTCAGACCGGTCGGCGGCCCCCCCGGCGGTGGGGGCGGAGCGTTTGGCGGCAACCGCAACGGCACGGGCGGGGCATTCGGCGGCAACCCCGGTGGCGCGGTCGGAACGCTCGGCGGCAGCCGCAACGGCACGGGCGGCGCATTCGGCGGAAGCCCAGGCGGCCCGGTTGGCGCATTCGGCGGCAACGTCAACGGCCCCGGCGGAGCATCAGGCGGCATCCCAAGCGGCGCGGTTGGGGCATTTGGCGGCTGCCCGGGCGGCGCGGTCGGAGCGCTCGGCGGCAGCCACAACGGTACGGGCGGGGCATCAGGCGGCCCGGTTGGCGCATTCGGCGGCAACGTCAACGGCCCCGGCGGAGCATCAGGCGGCGCCCCGGGCGGCCCGGTTGGGGCATTCGGCGGCAGCCCGGGTGGCACGGGCGGCGCATTCGGCGGCAGCCCGGGCGGCGCGGTCGGAGCGCTCGGCGGCAGCCGCAACGGCACGGGCGGGGCATTCGGCGGCAGCCCGGGCGGCGCGGTTGGGGCATTCGGCGGAAGCCCGGGCGGCGCGGTCGGAACACTCGGCGGCAGCCCGGGCGGCTCCCCCACCAGCCGCTATTCGCTGGTCATCGGCGACCGCGCCCTGACCATTATCGAAACCCCCATCTCCGGCGGCACCACGACCACCACCATCCCCATCGGCGGCGGTTGGGCGGTGCACAGCGTCAACGGGTTCAACGGGGCCATCATCGCGCCGAAACAGTATTTCGGCCAATGCGCGGCCATGTGAGGCAGATGTGAGGCAGACATGAGCAAACCGTTCGACCAGGAAGGCTACAACCGCGACGCCTCGATCGTGAACCCCAAGGCCCAGGGCACGCTCACGGCGGGCAGCTTCTCGGGCGATGCGCTGCCAGCACGGCCGGGCGAGCCTTTCCTCGTCGGCGAGGCCATGACCGGCGGCTATGGCAAATCCGGCCCCAACATCCTTTCCGACTGCACCATCGCCGTCGACCGAGGCGAGATCGGGGTGATCGTCGGCCCCAATGGCGCCGGCAAGTCCACCGCGATGCGGGCGCTGTTCGGCATGCTCAACCTGCGCGGCGGCACCGTGCGCCTCGGCGGCGAAGACATCTCCCGGCTCACCCCACAGGCGCGGGTGGTGAAGGGCATGGGCTTCGTGCCGCAGACCCACAACATCTTCACCTCGATGACGGTGGAGGAAAACCTCGAGATGGGCGCCTTCATCCGCGAAGACGACATCACCGGCACCATGGAACAGGTCTACGCGCTGTTTCCGATCCTGAAGGACAAGCGCCACCAGCCCGCGGGCGAGCTTTCCGGCGGCCAGCGCCAGCAGGTGGCGGTGGGCCGGGCGCTGATGACCCGGCCGAAGCTCCTGATGCTCGACGAGCCGACCGCCGGGGTCTCACCGATCGTGATGGACGAATTGTTCGACCGGATCATCGAGGTCGCCCGCACCGGGCTGCCGGTGCTGATGGTGGAACAGAACGCCCGCCAGGCACTGGAAATCGCCGACAAGGGCTATGTGCTGGTGCAGGGCCGCAACGCCCATACCGGCTCCGGCAAGGAGCTGCTCGCCGACCCGGACGTGCGCGCGAGCTTCCTCGGGGGCTGAGGGATGCGGGGGCTGATCCTTTCCTGTCTCATCGCTGTCGGTCCGGGTCTGGTGGGCCCGGGTCTGGTGGGGCCGGCCCTTGCCGGCGACCCCACCTGCCCGGTCTCCGAGATCTGCCGCCGGTCGAACGACAATTGCGCCCCCCATGACGGGCTGGTGGTGCTGCGGGTGATCGCGGCGGAGCCGGTGCTCAAGGTGGCGATTTCCCTCGACGGCGGCGCGCCGGTGGAGGCGGTCGCGGTGCGGGATCCGAAACACACCACGCTGATGGCAACGCAGGACGGCACCGAGCACCAGTTCCGGCTGCAACCCGACGGCAGCTTCACCTATCTCGTCACCACGCCGCATCCGGGCGCGCCGCGCGACGCCGATCAGCGGCTTTACCGCGGCACCTGTGTGGAGGGCTGACCCATGGCGCCTCATCTGACCCTGGCGGCCCTCGCGGCGCTCACGGCAACCACCGCGCAGATGGCGCCAGCGCTGGCCGGAACCCGCTGCACCTTCACGTTCGAATGCTACATGACCGAAGCCTGCACCAGCACCGACTGGACGCTCTGGGTCGATCCCGGCGCGGGCAGGCTCTCGTCGGCCGCGGAGGACTGGACCCTGCTCCATGCAAGCGAAGACGGCAGCCAGATGCTGGCGAGCGGCACGGGCTCGCTGGCGCTGCTGTCCATCGGCAAGGAGGTCAGCCTGTTTACCACCCATATCGCGGGCGATACCGCCTACGATCCCATCACGGTCACATTTTTCGGGGAGTGCGTTACCGAATGATCCGTACAGTTTTGTTTGCCGCGGGGCTGGCGGGCGCCCTGCCCCTGCCCGGGACCGCACGCGACACCATGATGGTGTTTCAGTGCATGGCTGTGGCGCCGGCGGCGAGGACAAGCCCCGCCACCGCGCCCGCCACAGGCCGCCCTGAAAGCCCCGCTGAAAGTTCGGCCGAAAGCCCCGCTGAAAGCTCGGCCGAAAACCCGGCCGAAAACCCTGCGGAAACCCCGGACGGCGACGCGCCCGCCGCCCCTGAGGACGCTTCAGCCGGAAGCCCGGACAACGCTTCAGCCGATGCCCCGCCGGAAGCTCCCCCAAAAGCCGAAGCCCCCTCCGGCGCCTCGGCCGAACCCCCACAGGCCCCGCCCAAAAGCCCGGCCTATGCCCCGGTCGTCGGCCCGCAGGTCTTCGCCATCACCCTGAAGCGCAAGGGGGCGATCGAAGTTGCCATGAGCGGGGCCGTGGTGCCCGGCATCGCCCGTTCGAAGACCGGGCCCTTCGCCTGGACCTCCGGCACCATGCTTCACACCCTCACCCTCAAGGGCCTGACCGCCGATGGCCGCACGCTCGTGCTCTGGCACCGGCTCGACCAGGCGCAGGACAATGTGCCCCCCGTGGGCGCGCTCACCACCCTGCTTTGCGAGGTCTCCTGATGGATTTCCTCAACGCCTTCGTGGCGGTTTCCAACTATGTGCTGATCCCCGCGGTCGCCTACGGCTCCCAGCTCGCCCTCGGCGCGCTCGGGGTGACGCTGATCTACGGCATCCTGCGGTTTTCCAATTTCGCCCATGGCGACACCATGGCCTTCGGCGCGATGTCGACCATCCTCGTCACCTGGTGGTTCCAGTCGATGGGGATCAGCGCCGGCCCCCTGCCCACCGCGCTCATCGCCCTGCCTTTCGGCATCCTGTTGACCGCGGCGCTGGTGCTGGCAACCGACCGGACGGTCTATCGCTTCTACCGCCAGGTAAAGGCCAAGCCGATCGTCTTCGTGATGGCCTCGATCGGGATCATGTTCATCCTCAACGGTCTGGTGCGCTTCATCATCGGCCCCGGCGAACAGCGTTTCGCCGATGGCGCGCGGTTCATCATCAAGGCCCGCGATTTCAAGGACTGGACCGGCCTCTCCGAAGGGCTGGCGCTGCGCACCACGCAAGTCATCACCGTGGTCACCGCGGTGATCGTGGTGGCGGCGCTGTTCTGGTTCCTCAACCGCACCCGCACCGGCAAGTCGATGCGCGCCTTCTCCGACAATGAAGACCTCGCCCTGCTCTCGGGCATCAACCCCGAACGCGTGGTGCGGGTGACCTGGCTGATCGTCGCGGCGCTGGCCACCATCGCCGGCACGCTCTACGGGCTCGACAAGGTGTTCAAGCCGTTCACCTATTTCCAGCTGGTGCTGCCGATCTTCGCCTCCGCCATCGTCGGCGGCCTCGGCAACCCGCTCGGCGCCATCGCCGGGGGCTTTCTCATTGCCTTTTCCGAAGTCACCGTGACCTATGCCTGGAAGAAGGTGCTGATCTATCTCATGCCGGACAGCCTCGAGCCCTCCGGCCTCGTGCAACTGCTCTCCACCGACTACAAATTCGCGGTCTCCTTCGCGATCCTCGTGGTGGTGCTGCTGTTCAAACCCACCGGCCTGTTCAAGGGGAAATCGGTATGACCGACACGACCTCCACCCCCGCCCCCAAACGCGGCCTCATCAACTGGCGCGCCGTGGCGATGTTCGCCGCCGTCGCGCTGCTGATCGGCTGGACCGGCCTGACCCAGAGCTGGAACGTGGCGCTGGCGATCGTCAACATGGGGCTGGTCTCGGCGATCATGGCGCTCGGGGTCAACCTGCAATGGGGCTATGCCGGGCTGTTCAACGTCGGCATCATGGGTTTCGTGGCGCTCGGCGGGCTGGCCGCGGTGCTGGTGACCGAGGCCCCGGTGCCCGAGGCCTGGGCCGCAGGCGGCGGGCGGATGATGCTGGCGCTCGCCTTCGGCGTGGCGCTGATCGCGGTGGCGGCGCTGGTCTACCAGCGCATGAGCGCGGGCAGGCTCCGGGCGCTGGTCATGACGCTGATCCTGGTCGGCGGATATTTCGCCTATCGCGCGCTTTTCGTCCCCGCCGCCGATGCCATCGAAGCGGTGAACCCGGCGGCCACCGGCTTTCTCGGCGGGCTGGGGTTCAAGGGGGCGCTGGCGCTTGTCGCCTGGCCGGTGGGCGGGCTGTTCGCCGCCACCGCCGCCTGGCTGATCGGCAAGACCGCGCTGGGCCTGCGCTCGGACTATCTCGCCATCGCCACCCTCGGCATTTCAGAAATCATCATCGCGATCCTGAAGAACGAGGACTGGCTGGCGCGCGGGGTGAAGAACGTCAACGGCCTGGAGCGCCCCTGGCCGGTGCCCTATGAGGTCGACCTTCAGGCCTCGGCCGACTTCGCCGCCCGCGCCGCGACATGGGGGATGGACCCGGTGATCGCCTCCGCCGTGGCGGTGAAGCTCACCTATGCGGTGCTGTTCCTCGTGGTGCTGGCGGTGCTGCTGACCATGAGCCAGGCGGCGCTCAACTCCCCCTGGGGCCGGATGATGCGCGCGATCCGCGACAACGAGGTCGCCGCCGAAGCCATGGGCAAGGACGTGACCCGGCGGCATTTGCAGGTCTTCATCCTCGGCTCCGCCGTGGTCGGGATCGCGGGCGCGATGATGACCACGCTCGACGGCCAGCTCACCCCCTCCTCCTACCAGCCGCTGCGCTACACCTTCCTGATCTGGGTGATGGTGATCGTCGGCGGTTCCGGCAACAATTACGGCGCCATCCTCGGCGGCTTCGTGATCTGGTTCTTCTGGGTCCAGGTGGAACCGCTCGGCAGCTGGGTGATGACGCTGGTGACCTCCGGCCTCGCCGACGGCTCGGCGCTGAAGGCGCATCTGCTGCACTCCACCGCCCATATGCGGCTGCTGACCATGGGGGTGATCATGCTGCTGGTGCTGCGGTTCAGCCCGCGCGGGCTGATCCCCGAACGATGAGCGCCGCGCCGCGCCCGGCGATCCTGATCCCGGCCGCGGGGGCCTCGGCCCGGATGCGGGGGCGTGACAAGCTGCTGGAGCCGGTGCGTGGGCGGGCGCTGCTCGCCGACCGGGTGGTGGCGGCGGCGGCGGCCATGGCCGGGTCTGCCCCGCCTGCGGAGGTCTCCGCGCGCCCCGCCACCGAAATCATCGTCACCCTGCCCCCGCGCGCAATGGCGCCCCGGCGCTGGGCGGCGCTTTCCGGGAGCCGGGCGCGGCTGGTGGACGTCCCCGAGGCCCGCGAAGGCCTCGCCGCCAGTCTCCGCGCCGCTGTCGCCGCCCTCCCCGCCGCCTGCCCCGGGCTGATGATCCTGCCCGCCGACATGCCCGACATCTCCGCGGACGACATCGCCCGGCTGCTCGCCGGTTTTGATGGCAAGACCATCCTGCGCGGCGCCGGCGCCGACGGATGCCCCGGCCACCCGGTGCTGTTCCCGGCGCGGGATTTCGCCCGGCTCGCCGCCCTGCGCGGCGACCTCGGTGGACGAAACATCCTGAAGGAAGACGCGGCGCGGGTGCGGCTGGTGCCCTTGCCCGGGCGCCACGCGCTCACCGATCTCGACACGCCGGAAGACTGGGCCGCCTGGCGCGGCACCCGCCCGGATCAGGGCTGAGCTCCCGGGTGCCCCCTCAGAGCCCCTCGACCAGCCGGGCTTCGCGCGCGTCGAGCGACAGCCGCGCCCCGACGTAGCTGGCGGTGGCGGCGTCGTATTTCAGCCGCGGCATCGCCTCGGTGATCTGATGCCAGTGCTCCGGCCAGGCCACCCGCAGCGACCACATGTCGGGCGCGAAGCTTTCCATCCACAGGCCGTTGACCCGCAGAAGCTCATGGCTGTCGAGCAGCAGATGCACCCAGCGGCCCGTATCGCGCGGCACGATGTCGATCCCGTCGAGATGGGTCAGATCGCCGGCGGCGGCCATCACCTCGTCGGTGGCGAAAAGCAGCTCGTTGAGCCGGCCGCGCACCAGCAGGCGCTGGCCCGGGGCGAGCACGAGATTGCCCGCGTCGGGGTTGGAGCCCGCGGCACCGGCGCGGATCCGCACCGGGCCACGGCGGGGCGCAGCCGTCTCCTCCGCCGGGCTGCCATAGGCGACGGCGCTTTCGCCGATCCAGCGCAGCGGCTGGAGCCCCTTGTCGCGGGTCACCAGCTTGTCGCCGAGCCGCAGATCGCGCGCCAGCACCGGGCCGCGGGCGGTTTCGACCACCGAGGACGGGCCAATGCCCGACACCGCGAACTGCGACGCCGCGATCGTGCCCGTGCCGGATCCCGCATTCGGATCACGCGCCGGTGGCAGGTGGTTTTCGACAGCGGGGGAACGGAAGTGAAGCATGGTCGATCCGGGGTTTCTCAGCTATCTCATGCGCTTGGGCTCGCAAGGGCGCGCGCGCGGGCAGTGGCACGGCCCAGTTTAAGGGGCAAACATGCCGAGAATGTGGACGAAATCCGGTAAATCGCCCCGGCGCCTGGGGCGGAAACCTGCGGGAAACCTTTGGCTTTCAACGGTGATGCCACGGTTTACGCCACCTTTCGCCACATTTGTGCACATCGCCGCCTGAATCGGCCCCGCACCGCCCGGGGCAATGCCACAAAGGTGAATGAATTGTTTTCATTGACAAAACGAGGGGTCCGCGCTGATCGTCTCCGTCTGTGAAACGCCACCGGATCGCGCAAGAGCCCCGAAAGTGACACATGGCGGCTGCGCGGGCGCTGGATGGGCACCGGGCGGAAACTGCGCGGTGTCAGCCCGGCATTACCGCTCGCCGCGTCGGGCGCGCGGCGGCAAACCCCTCCCCGGACGCGGCCGCGCCAAGCTCGGGGAACAACGTGAGAAGCTCTTCACGGGCGCTTTGCGACATGCCCTCGAGCGCCGGCGCATTCGGCTGGAAGCTCTCGGTCCAGATCCCGTGCGACCGCACCACTTCGTGCCGGTCGCAAAGAAAGTGGATGTAGCGCACCCGGGTCACCGCCTCGCGGAAGATGCCCCGGGTTCCCGCAAGATGCCCGGCAAAGACAAACACCTCCGCCTCCCCGGCGTCGAGCAGCGGATGGTCGCCGAGCAGCAGCAGCCGGTGGCCGGGACTGAGGCGCAGATCGCGCGAGGGCAGGCCGGCCCCGAGCGCGTTCTTGCGGATCACCACCGGATGCAGGTGATTGGCAACGCGCAGCACCGGGCCTTCGAGCGTCCTGCTGCCGATCCAGCGGACCGGCTGGGGGCCGTTGTCGCGGGTATGCACCGTGTCGCCCGGGCGCAGGTCTTCCACCGGACAGGCACCGGAGGGGGTGTCGATCAGCGCGCCGGGGGTGAAGCAATTCACCCGCTGCGCGCCCTGCCCCGCCAGCCGGTTGAAAATGCCTGCCTGTTTCGTCGCTTTCCCAGCCACCTGACACCCCGTCACGCCTGCCCCCCAAGGGAAAATCCGAAAAGCAAACACCATGGGAGCATAGGGCAAAAGCGGCGTGACACAAACCGCGCCATTCCGCCAAGGCGCGGAAATGGCAAAGTTTTTTCAGCTCTTTCCCGCATGTTGTGCTACAAACGAAAACAATCCCGCGGGCGCCCGCGGGATTGTCTTCAGATCCGGAAAGACCCTTTCGACTCTGGACCTGTCGTCATGCCTGGCGCGAATCGCGCTCCGGCCGGGTCTGCCCCCCCTGTTCCGGATCCCGGGTCGCCCGGGCCGCTCTGGCGCTCCCCGGGCGGGCTGCATCCTTCATCGCAACATCTGCGCCTCGTGCTTCTTGAGGATCCGCCGGGCGGCGGTGAAATCCTCAAGCCCGTCTTCGCTCTGAAGCTCCGGGAACAGTTCGAACAGCTCCTGCCGCTGGGCATTGCCCACTCCCCGGAGCGACTGATCGCCCGGCTGGAAGCTCTCGCTCCAGGCGCCGTTGGACAGCACCACCTCATGGTTGTCGCACATGAAATGGATATAGCTGACCGCCATCGGCTGGACGATGCGGATCGTCCTGGAATCCACCAGATGCTTCGCCGCCGCCAGCACTTCGCGTTCATCGAAATAGAGCGAGGTGCGGTCATTGGCCACCAGCACGCGATGGTTGGGCGAAAGCATCATGTCGCGTTCCGGCAAACCGTTGCCAAGCGCCCCGGCGCAGATATGGACCGGCGCGAGATGCCGGGCCCGGGCAATCTCGGAAAAGCTGAGCCGTCTGGCGCCCACCCAGCGGATCTGCTGGATACCGTTGTCGCGGGTGATCACCCGGTCACCGGGCTTCAGCGTCTCGACCGGCACTTCGCCCTTCGGCGTCGCGATCAGCGTGCCCGGGGTGAAACAGGGCACGACCTTCTCGATATTGTAGAAGTCCAGCGTGCCGAGATCGTTGCCATCGGCATCGAAATAGCTGACGAAGCCGTTTTCCTGGTCGGAGGTGGTGTAGGTGACGTGCAGCGTGCCGCCGGGGCTGGCCGATCCGGTGAGGTCGAGCGTGTCCCAGTCGTCGCCGCCCTCGTTGCCGTCCACCACGTCGCCGGCATTGACGCCCGAGATCCAGTCGCGGTCGTCGCCGCCGAAGACCACATCATGGCCCGCGCCGCCGTCCAGATAGTCATCGCCGGTGCCGCCGGTGAGGATGTCGTCGCCCTCGCCGCCGAAAAGCGCGTCGTCGTCGATGCCGCCGTCGAGCAGATCGTTGCCGGCCTCGCCGTAGAGCACGTCGTCATCGTCCTGACCGAAGATCGTGTCATTGCCGGCGCCGCCGTGGATCACATCCATGCCGTTGTCGGGGCGCGGATCGTCGATTCCCCAGACCGGATCGTCCTCATCCTCGATATTGAGGTTGTCGGTGCCGGGTCCGAGACCACCCCAGATCGTGTCGTTGCCGGCGCCGCCCAGGATCTCGTCGGCACCGTGGCCGCCGATGATCGTGTCGTTGCCTGTACCGCCGTCGATCCGGTCATCATCGAGCCCGCCGTCGATCCGGTCGTTGCCGGCCCCGCCAAGGACGATGTCGGCATCGTCGCCGGTCCAGATCACGTCATCGCCCGCGCCGCCATCGACGAAGTCCATGTCGTTGAACCTGTCGGGATCCTGCACGATGTCGTAGAGCGCGCCGGGCAGATCGGCCCCATAATCCGAGGCCGGCGCGGTGCCGGAGGTGTCGATCACGTCATTGCCCGCGCCGCCATGAACGGTGTCGGACCCGTCGCCGCCGAAGATGACATCATCCCCGCCCTCGCCGTGGATCCCGTCATCGCCTGCCTCGCCGAACAGCCTGTCGTTGCCGGAGCCCGCGAAAACCTCGTCGTCGCCCTCGCCGGCAAACACGGTATCGTCACCGCCATAGGCGAAGATGATGTCGTCGTCGCCGGTCTCGCCCGGCAGCAGCGCATCGCCCGCGTCCACCCGGTCGCCCTCCGGGTCGCCCTCATAGCCGGTGTCGATCAGATCGGCCGCTCCGGTGCCCTCGACAAGGCCGTCGCCCGCCGCCGCGGGAGCGGCGTTGAAACCGAGGCCGGAAACCCGGATATAGCCCGATTCCGCCGCGTCGGCGCCATTGTCATGCACGATCACCAGCTTCGTGACCGGACCCGCGACCGAAACCGCGATGCCCTCGCCCAAAAGCGGCGCCTCGCCCTCGATCTGGTTGCCGCTCACCTCCTGGCTCCCGGCGAGCGGCGTGAAATCCACCTCCACGAGGTTGCCGTCGGGATCGTAGCCCCGCACCGTCACCTGATCGTCCCAGCTGCCGCCCTGGTCGACGTCATGAAGCTGAAAGTTCACCTCCGCAACCGGCTGGTCGAAGGTGATTTCGCTGATCGTCGGACGGCTCACATCGCTGGAGAAAAGCTGGCCATTGCTCAGCGTGAAGGCATCGCAATCCTGGTTCGCCGGGGTGGAGACACGCACCCCCACCGCCGCCCCGCCACTGGCCGAGCCGAGCCGCGCCGTACCGTCGGCGCCGGTGAGATCCCAATCCAGCAGATAATCGCCCGCCGGCTGCCAGCCGGGGCCGGTCCCGTTCGCGTTGAAGGTCATCTACAGCATCCCTTGCTCGATACCGGAACGGGCAATTGTCCAGATGGCCCCGTTGCGGATGTTGGCAGCGCCCCCGTCATGGCCCCCGTCATGGCCCCCGTCATGGCCCCCGTCATGGAACCCCCGTCTTGGGCCGAAGGGCAGGCGATCACATGGATTTCCGCGGGGAAAAGCACGGCAACTCCGAAGCCGCCCCGGAGCGTTGTGTCACAGATCCGGTCGACGTCTTGCTGGCGCATCTTCTTTTCCCTTGCTCAACCATGTGCCACAGCCGGGACGCGATGCCCGGCCACGAAGGCCCCGCACCAGCAACCATGACCCGTGGGCAGAGAGTGGTCCGAAAACCGGACCTGGTGGCTTCTGCCCCGGCGAGCCCCCCAGCCAGCCGTGGCAGCACATACGCCTACCACCTGCGATCGATTCACACCTCTCAGCCCACGGATTATCGTTGCTGTGTGCAGCCGCCCCCGTGGCCTTTTGACACCGCCCCCAGTCGGGCACCTACAAATTACTACCGGAGGCCTTTCAGAAAAAGGAATTTTGGCCGAAAAGCGGCGCGATCGTGGCGGAAATAGTTGATATTTCAATAACCCTGGCGGTTTCCCGGATGTCCCGGTTTTGAATATTGTTTCCAATTCGGCAACAATATCCGCGTGAACCCGGTAAAATTGTTTTTTTGAACGCGACAATACCCCGGCAAGGCCGGGATAATGCGATATACTTGGATAATATCAGCATCCATTGCTCACGAGCTGTAAACATGATTCCGCCGGATACCAAACGGATTTCCGCCGGAATCGAACAAGTGTTTTCTTGTTTCGGAAAGACCTGGTGTTCATAAAAACGCCGCAATCGCGCCGGCCCTGCGAAACCTGTGCCGATCCGGTGACAAGACCGCGCGAATCAGACCGCCGGAAGCCGCCCCGCGCGCCCCACCGCACCCCACCGCGTGGCGGGCGGAACCGCGCCCGGCGGCAACCGGGTGGCTCTGCCCCAGGGGGAAGGGACGGGCTCCCCCCGCAACGCCAGTATCGCACAGGTTCGACAGCGGGGCGCGCGCCCGGGGGCGCGGCGCCCTGTCCGCCGTCTCTCCGCGCCCGCCCGCCACCCCTGCGGCGACACGCCGCCAAATCTGCCACCGCTTTCCTTGCGTTTGCCATCTTTGCCCGGCAAACGGGCGCGGAGGCCGCAACGGCGGCAAAGCGGGGAAGCAGCATGACCATTTCCGAAATTCCGGGCACACGCGGCACGATGTACCGGTTGTTCGCCGACAATCTCCCGGCGCGCGCCGGCAAGGTGGCGCTGATCGACGCCGCCGCCGAAATCACCTACAGCGCCCTGGCCGAAGAGGCCGACCGGCTCGCCGCCTGGCTGCACGCCCGGGGCGTCGCCGAGGGCGACCGGGTGATTGTCAGCCTGCGCAAGTCGATCGGCGAAGTGGCGGCGATGCTCGCGGTCTGGAAGCTCGGCGCGGTCTGCGTCAACGTCAATGTCCAGTGGACCGGCGCCCAGCTCGCCTATGTCGCCGGAGACTGCCGCGCCAGGGCCGCGATCCTCGACCGCGCCATGATCACCGGCAAATCCGCCGTGCCGCTGCCCGAAAGCGTGGCTGCGGTGCTGGTGCGCGGCAAACCGGTGGAGGGCACCGACAATTGGGACGACCTCCCCGCGGCACAGGCCCCCGAGGCCCGCCCGGACCCCGGTGCGCTGGCGATGATCATCTACACCTCCGGCTCCACCGGCCGTCCCAAGGGGGTGATGCTGAGCCACGCCAACATCCGCATCGGCGCCGCCGCAGTCAGCGCGTATCTGAAACTCGGCGAAGACGATCGGCTGCTCTCGGTCCTGCCCTATTCCTTCGACGCCGGGCTCAACCAGCTTACCTCGATGTTCTGGACCGGCGGCAGCGTGGTGCATCAGCCGGTGACCATGCCGGCGGAGGTGATCCGCATGGCAAAGACCCATGCGGTGACCGGCATCGCCGGGGTGCCGCCCCTGTGGAACATGGTGGTGCGCTATCTCGACGAGGTGCCCACACCGCTGCCCGCCCTGCGCCGGGTGACCAATACCGGCGGCAAGATCCCGCCCAACATCCTCGATCTGATGCCGGAGGTGTTCCCCGGCGTGGAGATCTTCCTGATGTATGGCCTCACCGAGGCCTTCCGCTCCACCTGGCTCGACCCGGCCAGATTCGCCGCCAAGAAGGGTGCCATGGGCCGCGAGATCCCCTGTTCGCGGGTGTTCGCGATCCGCGCCGACGGCGGCATCGCCGGGCCGGGCGAAGAGGGCGAGCTGGTGCATGCGGGGCCGCTGGTGTCGCTCGGCTATTGGGAGCGCCCGGAGCTCACGGCCGAGAAGATCCGCCCCTGCCCGGCGCTGGCCAGCATCACCGGCGGCGCGCCGGTGGTCTGGTCGGGCGATCTGGTGCGGCTCGACGAGGATGGCGACATGTGGTTCGTCAGCCGGATGGACGACATGATCAAGACCCTGGGCTTCCGGCTCAGCCCCACCGAGGTCGAAGACCTGCTCGCCGCCAGCGGCATGGTCGGCGACGCGGTGGCCTTCGGCGTCGATGACGACGAGCGCGGCCAGGCGGTGGTGGCGGCGGTGACGTTGCTGGACGGCGCCGGTGTTGACACGCTGATGGCCCATTGCCGCAAGGTGATGCCGCATTACATGGTGCCGCTGCGTCTGCACCCCTGGCCCGGGCCGATGCCGCGCACCGCCAGCGGCAAGCTCGACCGGCCGGGTGTGATACGCGCCACCGGCGAGCGGGACTGAGCGCGGAGCACGGCGCGCAAGCAACCTGGCCCCCGCCTCGCTCAGAAGGCGCCCCGCGGACCACCCGCCTCAGGCGATCAGGACGGTCATATTGTCCGAGGGGATCTGCCCCTCTGGCCCCCGCCTCCGTCAGGAGGCGCCCCGCCCGCCGCAGGCAAAACATCCGCCCGCCGCAGGCGACACACCCGGGCCTCCCCCCGGTTCAAGGGTTCAGGTTCAAGGGTTCAGGGGCAAACGCCGTGGCAGCCACCGGCAGGGGCCGTGCCTGGCTCTTGCGGAAACAACCCTCTCAGCCTTCCGCGGCAGCGAGCGACATCGCCATGATGGCATCCTGATGCAGCCAGATCGACCCGACCGCGAGCGCCGCCGCGATCAGGAAAAACACCGCGTCATGTTCCGGATCCCAGACCTTGTGCCTGATTGACAGCCAGATGAGGAACGGGTGCACCGCGATACCCGACAGGGCAATGCCTGCAATGGCACCGGTGATGCCCCAATGATACACGCCGATCAGAAGGAACAGCACGCTGGTCGTGCCGCGCACCGCCGAGACCACGAAGAAATGCCGCGAATCGCCCGCCGCCAGCGCCGCGCGGTCATAGGAGACGCCGATGGCCGCCGGCATCATCGCCAGCGCGATCAGCACCAGCATCCCGCCGGCATGGATGTAGCGGTCATCATAGAGGAATTCGACGAGAGCCGGGCCGACGACCGACAGCGTGCCCATCAGCGCGATCAGCCCGCCGGTCAGCAGATAGCGCATCATCCGCAGCTTCCGGCTGGTCTCGCGCGTGCCTTTTTCCTGCACCTCACGGTAGATCGGGATCATCACCCGACCCACCAGTTCCTGCCCCAGGATGGCGGGAAAACTGCCAAGATAATAGCCGATGTTGTAGATCCCGAGCACATGCAGCGACAGAAACCGGCCGAAGACCATCTTGTCGCCCTGGCTGGCGAAGAACGAAAACAGGGTCGAGCCGAAAATCCACTTGCCGAAGTGCAGCAGTTCGTTCACCGCAGAGCGGTCCCAGTAGAGCCGGTTGCGGTGGCCGTCGAGATAGTATTTCGCCAGCAGGCACTGCACCGCCGCCTTCACCGGCCCGCCCAGCGCCAGCGACAACACCGTTCCCATCTCCCAGGCCAGAGCCACCATGACCACGATCGAAACCGTGTAGGAGACGACCTCGATCGCCGTGACCTTGCCAAGTTGCAGATGCCGGTAAGCGGTCTCGACCCGCACCGTGGTGAACCCCGAAATCACCATCGAGAAGGTCGCGACCGGCAACAGATAGACGAGTTCCGGCGCATCGTAGAACACCGAGGCCGGATAGGCGATCAGGCAGGTGGCGATCCACAGAAGGAAACCGCGGATCACCTTGATGGTATAGGCGGTGTCGAGAAAGGCCGGATCGTCGCCGCGTTTCGACTGCGCGATCGAGGGGCCGATGCCGAGGTCGGTAAACAGCTTCAGGCCGATTTCCACCATCGTCACCAGCGCCATCAGGCCGAAGGCTTCCGGAAACAGCAGCCGGGTCAGGATCAGGTTGGAGGCCAGCCGCAGCACCTGGTTCGCGCCGTAGCCGAACATCACGAAAGCCGAACTGCGCACCACCCGGGCCATGAGCCCGTCGCCCGAAAACACCTTGACCGCGTTGTTGACCCGAGCCACCCGCTGCACTGAAGAACTCCCCTGAGACGCCAACAGCCGATGCGCCCGTGTCTGACGTTTTGCGAACTATCGCGTTGACGGTCAACGACCGGACCCGAAACGGATTGTCTCCGGCTTGGCACCGCTCAGAATGTTGCTAAATCAGAGTCGGATTGTACGCAAGCAACCTTATCGGATCAAGCTTGTCCACAAGCTCCGGATTTGTTTCTCCTGAGAAGCGAAATCGCCTATAGGAGCGGAATCAGCAGGTGCCCGCGGGGCACCCTGCCGGGCCACCCGCCGACGTCCGTGCCCGCCGACGTCCGTGCCCGCCGATGTCCGTGGAGGCATCCCGGGGGCATACGGGAGGCATCCCGGGGGCATCGCCGTGGATTGAGGTCCGGGGCCCGCAAATGTGACTCAACCACCGGCAAACCCGTGCCGGACCCAACCCGCGCGGCACCGCGCCCGCGGCCAACCCGGGAGAACCGACAGCACGATGGGTAATTCGGTTGCTTACATGATGCTGCTCGCCTGGCCCTTCGTGGCCTGGGTGATGTATCTGCGCATGCCGGTCGAGCGGGCCTTTGTCTGGACCATCCTCGGCGGCTATCTGCTGCTGCCGCCGGTCACATCCATCGACCCGCCGTTGCTGCCCGAATTCGACAAGCTGGCGATCACCAACCTCAGCGCCTTTTTCCTGACCATCACGGTCGGCAGAACAAAGGTGCGCCTGTTGCCGCGTTCCCTGCTCGCCACGCTTCTGCTTCTGGTCTTCGTCCTTGTCACCATCCCGACAACCCTGACCAACCCCGACGCCATCGTCATCGACGCACCGCAGATGGACACCGGTCTGATGGGCGGTTCCACGCTGGTGATCCCCGGTCTGGCCCCATGGGACGCCTTTGCGGCCTCCACCGCGCTGGTCATGATCCACGTGCTGCCCCTGCTCATCGCCCGCACGCTGCTGGCCCGCGAGGCCGGACGGCGGGAGCTTCTGCGCGGGCTGATGATCGCCGGGCTGCTCTATACCCTCCCGGCAATCTTCGAGATCCGGTTCAGCCCCAAGCTCAACATCTGGGTCTACGGCTTCTTCCAGCACGATTTCATCCAGATGATCCGCGGCAGCACCTTCCGGCCGATCGTCTTTCTGCCGCACGCCCTGTGGCTCGCCTTCTTCTTCGTGACCTCCGCCCTCGCCACCGCGAGCCTCACAAGGGCGCAACCGCTGGCGGGGCGCGGCAAGTACATGCTCGCGCTGATCTGGCTGATCCTGGTGATCGCGGCCAGCAAGAACATGGCTTCGACCGGCTATGTCCTGGCGCTGACACCCCTGGTCTTCCTGCTCTCCGAAAAGGGGCGGATGCGGATTGCGATGATCTTCGTTGCCTTTGCCCTGGTCTATCCGGTGATGCGCAATGCCGGGGCGGTCCCGGTCGACGACATCGTCGGCTTCATCGCCCGGTTCAGCGAGGAACGCGCCCAGTCGCTGGACTTCCGTTTCGAAAACGAAGAGGTGCTGTTGGCCAAAGCCACCGAGCGGCCGCTGTTCGGCTGGGGCGGCTGGGGGCGCAATCTGGTGTTCAACGAATGGGACGCCAGCCAGGACGTGATCGCCGACGGGCGCTGGATCTACCTTTTCGGCACCTACGGGATCGTCGGGTTCATTGGTGAATTCGGTCTGATCGCCACCCCGGTGGTGCTGATGTGGCTGCGCCGCAACCGCCACACCGAGGCCGACACCCTGACCCATACCGGCACGCTGGCGCTGATCATGGGCATCACCCTGTTCGACCTGCTGCTCAATGCCGCGATCGTGCCCTATGTCTGGGTGATCGCCGGCGCCCTGCTCGGCGCCGCCGAAAACCGGGCCCGCGCGCCGGCGACACGGCCCGGCCGGGCCGCGGCAGCCGCCAGGGCGCGGCCCGCGGCGGCACCCGTGCCCCCGCCAGAGGGCCGGACAGTGATCTGAACCGATCTGAACCGCCGGAGGGGGGGGGGCGCGGCGCAAATGTCGCCGCGCCGTCACCGGTTCGTTTCTTCCCCCGGAACGCTCACCCGGTTGCAAGGGCCGGCCCCGCCGGGATTAATGGCCACATCGAACCCATCCAGAGTCGCTTCAGATTCGCTTCAGATTCGCCCCAGATTCACCCGGAGTCCCCCGCGATGCCATGCGTTCCGATCATCCGCCGGTCTGGCCGGACCCGGTCTTGTGGGCCACGGTCCTGCGGGAAAAGCCACGGCTTGCGTCCGCCCGGCGCCGCGAACCACCCGCGGCCTCACCCCGGCGCCACACGGCGCCAGCGCCCGCAGGCAGCGGTGGCGGGGGCGGGGGCCGGGGCGGGGGCCGGGGCGGCATGAGCCTGTCGGTCATCGTCCCGGCCTGCAACGAGGCGGGCTATATCGGCGCCTGCCTGACGGCGGTGCTGGACTCAACCGACATCGCCGGGCTCGACGTGGTGGTTGCCGCGAACGGATGCACCGACGACACCGCGGCCCGGGCGCGCGCCTTTCAGGAGCGTTTCGCACAACGCGGCTGGCGGCTGGAGGTGCTGGAGCTTCCCGCCCTCGGCAAGCCCGGCGCGCTGGACGCGGCCGACGCCGCGGCGCGGCACGACATGCGGGCCTATCTCGACGCCGATGTGTGCATCTCGCCCCGGTTGCTGAGCCAGCTTGTCGCCGCGCTTTCGGTGCCGCAGCCGCTTTATGCCTCCGGCAGGCCGCATGTTACCGCACACAGCCCGATCAGCCGGGCCTATGCGCGGTTCTGGACCCGGCTGCCCTTCGTTGCCGACGGCGTGCCGGGCTTCGGGATCTTCGCGGTCAATGCACAGGGCCGGGCGCGCTGGGCGCAGTTTCCGAAAATCATCTCGGACGACACCTTCGTGCGCCTCCTGTTCGCGCCGCATGAGCGGGTGATGGTGGCCGCATCCTATGACTGGCCGCTGATCGAAGGCTTCCGGCGGCTGGTCCGGGTGCGGCGGCGGCAGGACGATGGGGTGCGCGAACTCGCCCGGCTGTATCCCGCGCTGATGGAGAACGACGCCAAGGACAGCCCCACCGGACCCTGGCTGCTGAAACAGGCGTTTCGCGACCCGGTGGCCTTTGCCACCTATGCGGCGGTGACGCTGGCGGTCAAATCGGGGATCGGGCGGCAGGAGGGCTGGGCGCGCGGACGCTGAGCCGCGTGAGCGCGCCACCAAGCGCCCCCCGCCGAGCGTCCCACACCCGGTGCATCCCACACCCGGTGCGCCCCGCACCCCGAGCGCCGAAAACCGCTCCCGGTGCCCGGCTCCATTGCGGCTTGTGCGGCGGCGGCGTTCGCTGCCGCTTGCGGCACCCGATGCGGCGCCTTCAGGGCTCGCTCTCTTCGGGCACATGCCCGTCGGGCGCATCCTGTGGTGGCACATGGGCCGCAACCAGCTTGGCAAGCAGCTCGAGCAGGCCCGTGCGTTCCTCGCGGGTGAGCGGCGCGAGCAGCCCGGTGCTGACCCCGGAAACCACCCCGAACAGCACCGGCATCAGGGTCCGGCCCTCCTCGGTCAGAACCACCCGGTGGCTGCGGCGCGACTGCTCATCCGGCTGGCGCAGGATCAGCCCGCGCGCGGCCAGCGCATCGAGATTGCGGGTGACCGCATAATTCGCCCGCCGCACCCGGCGGCCGATCTCGACCTGGCTGATCCCGTCGCCCTCGGCCAGCGCATGAAGCAACGCCATCTGGTCGGGGGTGAGGCCGAGCCGGTCGAGGCGGGCCTTCATCACCTCGCCGAGCCGCCCTCCCAGCGCCTGGATCATCCACCCCGCCGAAACCTCACGGCAATGGCGGGCCTGACCGGCGAGATCTTCGTGACGTTTCATCGGCATGCCTGGTCCATTCCACCCATGGCAGGGCTATCGCTTGCAATACTTGCATTTGCAAGCGTAAACTGAAACCACAATCTGCGCAAAGGACACCTCCGATGAAAACCTGGCACCACGCCATCGTCGCCCTGCACTGGCTGCTGGCGCTGATGATCATGGCCGCGCTCGCCGCGGGCAAGCTGATCCTCGCCGCCACACCCAACTCCGACCCGCACAAGCTCGACAGCCTGCAAGCCCACATGACCCTCGGCCTGGCCATCGGAGCGCTGATGCTCCTCCGTCTGGTCGTCCGGCTGTTTACCGAAAACCCGGCCCATGCCGCCACCGGCAGCCGCCTGCTCGACCTCGCCGGGAGCGCGGCCCATTGGGGGCTCTATCTGCTGGTCTTCGCGATGGTCGCAAGCGGTGTCGGGATCTCGCTCGGCTCCGGCCTGCCCGAAATCCTCGCCGGAAACGGCACCCTGCCGGCGGATTTCGCGGCCTATCCGCCCCGCGCCGTCCACGGCATCGCCGCGACCCTGCTCGGCCTGCTGATCCTCGCCCATGTCGCCGGGGCCGGATACCATACGGTGGTGCTGAAGGACGGGCTGATGCGGCGGATGTGGTTCGGCAAGCGCCGCTGAGCACCCAGACCCCACCCTTCTCCGCCGCCTTCTCGCTGCGGTGCCCCCCGGGGTGCGGCGCCTTTCCGGACCGAAACGCCGCTTTCGGCGCGGGTCCGAGCGCGTGAGCACTCACAGGCCCCTCCACCAGGCCTTTGTTTTTCCGAGCAATCCAACTTCATGTGAATCTTTTTCACATTGACACTTGAAACCACCGCCCGCCGTGCCGATCTGGGTAATGTAAAGGGATTTCACATCTCCCCGACACCACCGAGACACCCACTGGACCCAAAGGAGCACATCATGTCCGTCGCCTCCGACTATGAAACCCGCAAATGCTGTGAGGGTTGGTTCCGGCGCAGCGAAACCTGGCTCGACGACCGCGGCAAGCCCGCCTGGATCGTCGCCATGGTTCTCGGCTTCGTCCTGTTCTGGCCCGTCGGCCTCGCCCTCCTCCTCTACATGATCTTCGGAAAGAAAATGTTCGCACGTTCCTGCCGCCGCCATCACGATGAAACCGCAAGACTGAACCGCCGCCACGGCTTCCGCTCGTCGGGCAACACCGCCTTCGACGCCTACAAGGCCGATACGCTGCAACGGCTGATGAACGAGCAGGAACAGTTCGAAGCCTTCCTCGACCGGCTGCGCGCCGCCAAGGATCAGCGCGAGTTCGATGCCTTCATGGACGAACGCGCCGAAGCTGCCCGCGCTGACAGCCGCAGCAACGACACCGAAGACGAGGCCGAAGACGAGGCCGAAGCCAGAACCTGACCCAGGGCAGGCCGGGGGCAGCCGCGCCCGGCCACCTCCCGGCCACCTCCCGGCCACCCCCGAAGCAACACGGGCCTCGCCGCCACGGCAGGGCTGGACAATGCCCTTGCCCGGCCCCATTTCTGCCCGTGCGGACCCCGTGCCCGCCATCCCACCAGCAGACACCCCGCCCAGATACCCCGAAAGACACCCCGCCAGACACCCCGAAAGACCCGGATGATCCACACCGACAACAGCCTCTGGGGCCTGCCCGACCCCGACACCCAGGCCGAATTCTACGCCGACGTCCCCCTCAAGCGCGCACTCGCCTGGGGGGTGGACATCGCCCTTGTCTTCGGTCTGACCGTCCTGATTTCGTTTCTCACCCTCGGCATCGGCTTTTTCGTCTTTGTGCTGCTGCTGCCGACGGTCGACGTGATCTACCGCACGGTTACGCTTGCCAACCGTTCGGCCACGCCCGGAATGCGGCTGACCGCGATCGAGCTGCGCAAAGCCAATGGTGAACGCCTCGACCTCGCCACCGCCGTGCTGCACACGGCGGGCTACTATATCTCCTGGAGTTTTTTCCTGCTCCAGATCGCCTCCATCGTGCTGATGCTCGCCACCCCCCGCGGCCAGGGCGTGACCGACCATCTGCTCGGCACCGCCGCGGTGAACACCGCCGCCAAAAGCTGACCGCCACCGCCACGACGTTTACGCGAATCCCAACAATGGCTTGGCGTGACGGGAAATCGTTGCTAACGTCCCTTCCGGGCAGAAACCACAGCTCTCCGACCGCCACCGATGCGCCATTCTCTTCCGCTTGCACCGCAATTCTACGTCACGGCACCGCAGCCGTGCCCCTATCTCGACGGGCGGATGGAACGCAAGTTGTTCACCGCGCTCCAGGGCGAACAGGCCGGCGAGCTCAACGACACGCTGTCCAAACAGGGCTTCCGCCGCTCGCAGAACGTGCTCTACCGCCCCTCCTGCGCGGAATGCGCCGCCTGCCTCTCGGCCCGCATCCGGGTGGCGGATTTCACGCTCTCGAAAAGCCAGCGCCGGATCAGACGCCGCAACAGCCAGCTGCTGCGGCGCACCCGCGCGCCCTGGGCCACCGAAGAGCAATACGATCTGTTCCGCCGCTATCTCGACAGCCGCCACGCCGATGGCGGCATGGCCGACATGGATGTGTTCGAATTTGCCGCGATGATCGAGGAAACCCCGATCAAGTCCCGCGTCATCGAATATGCCGCCCCCGACCCCACCAGCCCCACCGGGCGCGCCCTCACCGCCGTCTGCCTGACCGATGTGCTCGATGACGGGCTGAGCATGGTCTATTCCTTCTTCGACCCCGAAAAACGCGCCAACTCGCTCGGCACGTTCCTGATCCTCGACCATATCCACCTCGCCCGCGAAGCCGGCCTGCCCTACGTCTATCTTGGCTACTGGGTCGCGGGGGCGGCGAAGATGGAATACAAATCGCGCTTCTCGCCGCTGGAAATCTATGTCGGCGGCGAATGGACCGACCTCAGGGATCCGGCGGCCTACCGCACCCCGCCGCATCCGCTGTCGAACGACCCGATCGCCGAACAGGTCGCCAGGATCACCCTGCCCGGCGCCAAACCGGTGCACGGCTGACCTTACGGGTGCCCCTTGCGAAACTGCCCCAAACCCCGTTTAGTCGGCGCGGGCTGAGGGCAGGTCTGATGGAGTTTGTTGCCAGGATGAAGAAACAGTCCGGCCCGATTTGGGCGTTCCTCACACAGAGAAACAACAATGGGGCAGCAAGGGTAGGTCTTGCCGCCACAGCTTTGGTCGCGGCGGGGGCAGCATTGTCCTTCGCTCTTTGGCAACCGTTCAAAGCAGACGTTCCCCCTCCCACAGGCGCGCTCACCGCTCCCTCCGACCCTGACGTCACCATGCCGCTTGCCGGTTTCAGGGCCGCCCAGGCGCAGAAGGCCACCAAAGCAACCGTAGGCGACGAGCACCCCGACCTTGCGGTCAGCCCCGACGACCTGGCCGTACTGCTTCACGTCACAGGCCGCCATGCCGAGGCCGAGCCGTTTTTCCGGCAGGTGCAGGAGATCACCCGGCAGAGCCTGGGCGAGACGCATCCGGATTATGCGCGCAGCCTCGAAAACCTGATCGAGCTGCTGAAAGCCACGGGCCGTCATGACGAGACCGAGCCGCTTTGCCGGCAGGCGATGGAGATCCACCGGCAGGCTTTGGGAGAGGCGCATCCGGACTATGCGCGCTGCCTCAACAACCTGGCCGGGCTGCTGAGAGCCATCGGGCGTCGGGACGCGGCCGAGCCGCTCTACCGGAAGTCACTGGAGATCACCAGGGCGACCCTGGGCGAGGTGCATCCGGATTATGCGAACGGCCTCAACAACCTGGCCGGGGTGGTGAAGGCCCCAAGCCGTAATGACGAGGCCGAGTCGCTCTACCGGCAGGCACTGGAGATCGACCAGCAGACCCTGGGCGAGACGCATCCGGATTATGCGACCGGCCTCAACAACCTGGCCCTGCTGCTCGACACCACGGGCCGCCATGACGAGGCCGAGCCACTTTTCCGACAGGCGCTGGAGATCACCCGGCAGACCCTGGGCGAGACGCATCTGACCTATGGGAACCGCCTCAGACACCTTGCCCTGCTGCTGAGAGACACGGGCCGCTATGACGAGGCCGTGCCGCTCTACCGGCAGTCACTGGAGATCACCCGCCAGACCCTGGGCGAGCCGTATCCGAGCTATGTGATCGGGCTCAGCACCCTGGCCAGGATGCTGAAATCCATGGGCCGCTATGACGAGGCCGAACCGCTCTACCGGCAGGCGGCGGAGATCACCCGGCGGGCCCTGGGCGAGACGCATCCGACCTATGCGATCCGCCTTGACAGCCTGGCCGGGCTGCTGAAAGCCGCAGGCCGCCATGATGAAGCCGAGCCGTTTCTCCGGCAGGCGCTGGAGATCGAACGGCAAGCCCTGGGCGAGACGCATCCGACCTATGCGAGACGCCTCAACAACCTGGCCGATCTGCTCCGTATCTTGGATCGTCATGACGAAGCCGAGTCGCTTCTCCGGCAGGCGCTGGAGATCACCCGGGAGACCCGGGGCGAGACGCATCCGACCTATGCGACCCACCTCGACAACCTGGCCGAGTTGCTCCGCGTCACGGGTCGTCATGACGAGGCCGAGTCGCTTCTCCGGCAGGCGCTGGAAATCACCAGGGCGGCCCGGGGCGAGACGCATCCGGACTATGCGACCCGCCTCAACGACCTGGCCCTGCTGCTGAAAGCCGCAGGCCGCTATGACGAGGCCGAACCGCTCTACCGGCAGGCGCTGGAGATCACCAGGGCGACCCGGGGCGAGACGCATCCGACCTATGCGACCCGCCTCAACAACCTGGCCCTGCTGCTCGACACCACGGGCCGCTATGACGAGGCCGAACCGCTTCTCCGGCAGGCGCTGGAGATCACCCGCCAGGCCCGGGGCGAGACGCATCCGACCTATGCGACCCGCCTCAACAACCTGGGCAATCTGCTCGACACCACGGGCCGCCATGACGAAGCCGAGCCGCTCTACCGGCAGGCGCTGGAGATCGACAGGCAGGCCTTGGGCGAGACGCATCCGACCTATGCGACCGACCTCAACAACCTGGCCCTGCTGCTGAAAGCCGCAGGCCGCTATGACGAGGCCGAACCGCTCTACCGGCAGGCGCTGGAGATCACCCGCCAGGCCCGGGGCGAGACGCATCCGACCTATGCGACCCGCCTCAACAACCTGGGCAATCTGCTCCGTGTCACGGGTCGTCATGACGAGGCCGAACCGCTTCTCCGGCAGGCGCTGGAGATCACCAGGGTGACCCTGGGCGAGACGCATCCGGCCTATGCGACCCACCTCAACAACCTGGGCGATCTGCTCCGTGTCACGGGTCGCCATGACGAGGCCGAACCGCTTCTCCGGCAGGCGTTGGAGATCACCCGCCAGGCTCTGGGCGAGACGCATCCGGCCTATGCGACCCGCCTCGACAACCTGGCCGGGCTGCTCTACGCCACGGGCCGCTATGACGAGGCCGAACCGCTCTACCGGCAGGCGCTGGAGATCGACAGGCAGGCCTTGGGCGAGACGCATCCGACCTATGCGACCCGCCTCAACAACCTGGCCGAACTGCTCAACACCACGGGCCGCTATGACGAGGCCGAGCCGCTTTCCCGGCAGGCGCTGGAGATCACCCGCCAGGCTCTGGGCGAGACGCATCCGACCTATGCGACCCGCCTCAACAACCTGGGCGATCTGCTCCGTGTCACGGGCCGGTATGACGAGGCCGAGCCGCTTTCCCGGCAGGCGCTGGAGATCGCCAGGGCGACCCTGGGCGAGACGCATCCGGCCTATGCGACCCGCCTCGACAACCTGGCCAAGTTGCTGAGCGCCACGGGCCGCCATGACGAAGCCGAGCCGCTTTCCCGGCAGGCGCTGGAGATCGCCAGGGCGACCCTGGGCGAGACGCATCCGGCCTATGCGACCCGCCTCGACAACCTGGCGGTTTTGTTCATGACGCAAGGCAAATGGGCCGAGGCAGAGCCCTTGATGGCGCAGGCCCTGGAGATTTACAAAGCCGCCCTGCCCGCGGACCATCCCTTTATTACGCAATCGCAGCAAGACCTCGCCACCATCCGCGCCAATCTTGCCAGGGAGTGAAGTCCGGTCCGGATCGCCTGCGCGTCCCTGCCCCGGCCCGGCATCAGCCGGGGCCCTCTTCGCTCGTCGGGCGTTTCACCCGCGTGGGATGCGCCGCCAGCACGCCGCCAGCACTTCGGGGCATGAGGCTCACGCCAGCCCCCGAAGCCCCGACCGCACCGCCGCCGGGATCCAGTTCGATCCCGGCAGTCTGCTTTCCGGGGCAGCTTGTCCAGACGACATCGCCACCCGTTCCGCCTGCAATCCGCAGATCACGCCCGGGTTTGCGGCAAGCCCCCGGAGGCGCGGCTCCCCCGCTGACCCTCCTCAGAACGGGTAATGCTGATGCGGGTCTTCGATGGTGACCCAGCGGATCGAGGTGAAGGCGTCGATCGCGGCCTTGCCGCCGAAGCGGCCATAGCCCGATGCCTTCACGCCCCCGAAGGGCATCTGCGCCTCGTCGGCCAGCGTCGGGCCGTTGATATGGCAGATGCCGCTTTCGATCCGGTCGGCCACCGACAGCGCACGCTGGATATTCGACGAGAACACCGCCGCCGACAGCCCGTATTCGGTGTCATTCGCCACGCGGATCGCCTCTTCATCGTCCTTCACCCGGATGATCGGCTTCACCGGGCCGAAGCTTTCCTCCGAATAGATGGTCATCTCCGGGGTCACGCCCGCGACCAGCGTCGCTTCGACCACC
Organism: Rhodobacterales bacterium; assembly: GCA_002746935.1. Taxonomy (GTDB): domain Bacteria; phylum Pseudomonadota; class Alphaproteobacteria; order Rhodobacterales; family Rhodobacteraceae; genus Sinisalibacter. The sequence goes on along the minus strand of PDRW01000033.1, from coordinate 157,469 downwards.
GCGCCATCGCGCCCGCCGCCGGCCACGACCTCGCCGCCTCTGGCTTTGGCATCGGCGATGATGCGGTCCATCTTCTCGGCCGCCTGCCGTGTCACCAGCGCGCCGAGCACCACCGCGTCGCGCGGGTTGCCGGCGGGAAGCTTCGCGGCCTTCCCGGCAAGCGCCCTGGTAAAGGCGTCGGCAATGCCTTCCTCGACGATGATCCGCTCGGTCGACATGCAGATCTGGCCTTGATTCATGAAGGCGCCGAAAGCGGCGGCGTTGACCGCGGCGTCGATATCGGCATCGTCGAGCACCACCAGCGGCGCCTTGCCGCCAAGCTCCAGCAGCACCGGCTTGAGCTGCTCCGCCGCCTTCATCGCGATCAGCCGGCCAACGCCGGTGGAACCGGTGAAGTTCACATGCCGCACCTCGGGCGCTTCGATCAGCGCGTTGACCACCTCGGCGGCATCCTCCGGCGCGTTGGTGACCACGTTGAGCACCCCGGGCGGGAAGCCCGCGCGGCGGAACGCCTCGCCGATGGCCAGATGGGTCGCGGGGCTCAGTTCGCTCGCCTTCAGGATCGCGGTATTGCCGCAGGCGATCGCCATCGCCACGGCGCGGGTGCCGAGGATCACCGGCGCGTTCCACGGCGCGATGCCGAGGCAGACGCCGAGCGGCTTGCGCTGGGCCATGGCAAGGGTGCCGGGCTTGTTGGCCGGGATCACCTCGCCGGTGATCTGGGTGGTCATGGCACCGGCCTCGCGCAGCATTCCGGCCGCCAGCATGCAGTTGAACCCGGTCCAGGGGCCGGTGGCGCCGGTCTCGGCGGTGGCGGTGGCGATGATCTCCGGGGTCATCGCTTCGAGTTCATTGGCGGCCTTGTTGAGAAGCGCGCGGCGCTCGGCGGGGCCGGTGGCGGCCCAGCCGGGGAAGGCCTTTGCGGCGGCTTTCGCGGCCTTCGCAGCATCGGCGGCGCCGGCGGCCGGGGCGGTGGTGGCGACCGCGCCGGTCACCGGGTCGGTCCTGTCAAAGGTCCGGCCGGTTTCCGCGGCCAGGTCTTCGCCGCCGATCAGCATCCTGATGTCCATCTCGTCTCTCCCAGTGACTTTCCAATAGGCCGGTTCGGGGGCCGGTTGGGTGTGGCCCCGACAGCAGCAGGCTAGCACCGGCCTTGCCTGTGGTGAAGCCGCACCGCCGGGCCGCAGGGCGTCCACCCCGGGGGTTTGTTGATAATGCCGGCGGCCCAGATCAATATGCAAAAAGCCGGTTGCCCCGGGGCGCTGAAGTCATCCGAGGTCCGCATGTTCAGAAAACCGAAAGACACCCCGTCAGTTCCCGTCCTTGCTGACAGAAATGACCTGGAAAGGGCACTGACGGCGTTCGGCCTCTCCGCTGACGGCGCCGCCAAGGCGGCGTCTCTTGGCCGCCATGCCCTGTATCTCGTTGCCGCAGACCAAAAGAATGCCGAAATACCGTTTTCCAGGATTGGCGGCGCGCCGGATTTACCTGAAGGGCTGAACTGGCCGATACGCCCCGGCCTTGCGCCATCGAAGGAGAAAACCCCAAAGAACCTCCGGGAGCGTATCGTATAGCCAAACGACACAATTCTGATTGCGCCTTTTGGTTATAGTCTTTGGCTTTACGCTGATGCTTCGCGGATTTTGAAATCAGAATCCACTCCCGTCAGCTCTACATGGCTCAGAATTGCAGTGCTAAAGCGTCATGCGAAAAGCCTGACTCACCTGACGCTGCCTGAAATCAGAGATTTTGGGCGCGTCAGGTGATGCTCTCTGTGTCAGATATTTCGTCAAACGCCATAGTGAGGCCGCCCCCTCGCCGTCCCCTCCGCATGCGCGCTTCCTCGGGCCATGCTCGCCGGTCTGCCCCCGCATGTCGAACAGCGCAACGCCCCCTCCCTTTTCCTGGCAAAACACTCACCGGCCCGCCCGCGCCCTCATCCACTCCGGCTGCCACACGCCCCCCGGGGCGCGGTTTCGAAAGGCGTTCCCCGCGCCGCCTCAGCGCCCCTTGAACAGCCCGCCAAGGATCCCGCGGACGATCCGCTTGCCGGTGGTGCCGCGCAATTCCGAGAGCACCGCCTTGCTCATCGCCGCACCAAGCTGGCCGCCGAAGCCTTCGCTCTTCCTGCGGCTGTGCGACCCGCCCCAGGAACGGCCGCTTCCACCCGTCCCGCCCGGGCTGTCCTCCATGCCGGGCGAATAGCGGCGTCCACGGCTGAAATCGCGCCGCGCCGCCGCGCCCGCGCCACCCGTCTCCCCCGCCGCTTCTCCCTCACCGGCAGCCTCCGCCGCCGCCGCGGCGCGGCGCGCCAGCATCTCCCGCGCCGAATCACGGTCGATCCGGTCTTCGTATTTCCCGGCAACCGGCGAAGCCGCCCGCACCGCCGCCCGCGCCGCCGCCGTGATCGGCCCGAGCTGCGACGAAGGCGGCCGGATCAGCGTCCGTTCCGCCACCCCGGGCGCCCCCTTGGCCTCCAGCAGCGAGGTCACCGCCTCGCCCACCCCGACCTCGCGAATCGCCTCCTCGACCGAAAACCGCGGATTGTCACGATAGGTCTCGGCCGCCTGCGCCAGCGCCTTGCGGTCGCGCGCGGTAAAGGCCCGCAGCGCATGTTGCACCCGGTTGCCAAGCTGGCCGAGAATGTCCTCGGGCACATCGCCCGGGTTCTGGGTGACGAAATACACCCCCACCCCCTTCGACCGGATCAGCCGTGCCACCTGCTCCACCTTGTCGACCAGCGCCTTCGGCGCGTCGTCGAACAACAGATGCGCCTCGTCGAAAAAGAACACCAGCTTCGGCTTGTCGGGGTCGCCCACCTCCGGCAGCTCCTCGAACAATTCCGACAGCAGCCACAGCAGGAAGGTCGCGTAAAGCCGGGGACTCGCCATCAGCTTGTCGGCGGCGAGGATCGAGATCCGCCCGTGCCCGTCCCCGCCCACCGCCATCAGATCGGCAAGCTCCAGCGCCGGCTCCCCGAACAGATGCGCGCCGCCCTGGTTTTCCAGCACCAGCAGCGCCCGCTGAATCGCCCCCACCGACGCGGCGGCCACATTGCCATAGGCGAGGCTGAGTTCCTCGGCATTCTGCCCGACCCAGACCAGCAGCGCCCGCAGATCCGGCAGATCGAGCAGCGGCAGCCCCTGTTCGTCGGCCACCCGGAAAGCGATGTTGAGCACACCCTCCTGCGCCGGGGTGAGTTCCAGCAGCCGCGCGAGCAGCAGCGGCCCCATCTCGGCGACCGTGGTGCGGATCGGGTGGCCCTGTTCGCCGAACAGATCCCAGAAGGTGACCGGAAAGGCGCGGTAGGCATAATCGTCAAACCCGATGGTCGCGGCGCGTTTCCGGAAGGCGTCATGCAGCCTGAACCCCGCCGACCCGGCCACCGCCAGCCCCGACAGATCGCCCTTCACATCCGACAGAAACACCGGCACCCCGGCGGCCGAAAACCCCTCGGCAAGAATCTGCAAGGTCACCGTCTTGCCGGTGCCGGTGGCCCCCGCGATCAGCCCGTGCCGGTTGGCATATTTCAGCAGAAGCCCCTGTCTGACCGCATGGCCCTCGCCGCCGCCGCCCACAAACACATGTTCGCTCATCGCCTCTCCCCGTTTTCGCCGCCGGGGCCACGCCCGAACAGACGAAAACCCGAAAAAGATACCCGGATAAACATACATTCTTAACCAATCGCTGCCAGAGTGAATCCATCCGGACCGTTGTCCTTTGCGGGCCGGATGACTTCCTCCCTGTCAAACTGGCCGCGCCCGCGGGCGCGGTCTTTTTCACGCATTTTCACGCGCCGCCACGGTGGCAGGGCCACCGGTTTCCGGCCGGAAACAAGCCGTTCCCTTTGCCGCCGGGAAGACGCTCGGCGCGGGCCGGAGAAACGCTCCGCGCAAGCAGCGAAGACGGTTGACCCATGCGACCTTCTGTCGTAGCGTCCCTCCACACGCCGGCCAGCCCGGCGAAGTCGGCCAGTCCGGCAGGGAGCAACAATTCGGGAAAGGGTCCGGTGTCGGGCCCTTTTCTTTTGTCCGGCCCCGGGTCTGCCCGCCTGTTTCCGCCCGCCTGTTTCCGCCGGTCTGGCCCGGGCAGCGGCCCCGCCCCCGGCGCACCCCGCGCTCAAGCCCGGGCGCCCGCCCGGATGCGCGCCTTTCCGCCACCCCCTTGAGCCTGCCGGGGATTTCAGACCTGACAGCCCCGCCCGCCCATGCTAAACCTCCCGGCAACCCTGTTTGACAACGAAGGAGCCGACCCATGGCTGATGTCCTGAAACCGCTGGGCGTTGCGGCGCTGGTCGCCATCGCCTCTCCGGTGCTGGCGCAGGAGGCCGGGAAGCCGGCCGGTGGCGCGCAACCCGAAGCCGCACCCGCCGAAGCGCCAGCCACCGAAGCGCCAGCCGCTGAAGCCGCGCCCGCCGAAGCACCGGCGGCCCCGGCTGAAAATGCGCCCGCCGAAGCCGCGCGGGCCAAGGCAGAGACCTATATCGACGGCGTCTTCACCGACTGGTCGCGCGAATGCGTGCGTCTGCCAGGCAATGACGGCGCCGACCCCTGCTGGATCATCCAGACCCTCAAGGACGACAACGGCCGCCCCTTCGGCAAGATCTCGGTGCGGCGGTTGCCCCCCGGCGGCCAGGCGGTCGCCCAGGCCGATGTCGGGGTGGCGCTGGAACTCACCCCCTTCCTGCCCGCCGGTATCTCGCTCGGCGTGGACAAGGGCCTTGCCAAGGAATACACATATCTGTTCTGCACCGGCCTGACCGGCTGCCTTGCGCAACCGAACCTGTCGGCGCAGGACATCGAGGCTTTCATGGCGGGCGACGTGCTCAACATGGGCTTCGCCATTGTCCGTCAGCCCACGGAACTGGCGCAGATCAAATCGCCGATCTCGCTGAAAGGCTTCACCGCCGCCTGGGAGTCGGTGTCGGCCCCGGTGGCGCAGCAAGCGCCGCAGTAAGCGCCGCGCTTCCCGCCTGATCCGGCCGCCGGCGTTGCCGCCGGTCAGGGTTTTCCGGCCTTTTCCGGCCAGCTCTTTCGCCGCCGCCCGGTCCTTCGGGCGGCGGTTTTCGTCTTCGCCGGACCCTCCCGCGCTTCCGCAACACCCAAAGCCGAAAACCGGGCCGAAAACCGGAGCCCGGTTTTACGCGCCAGGCTTGCGTGACCAGAAGCGCTCCTTACACCACCCGACACGCCAACCATCCCGCCCCTTCCTCTTTTTCCTGGCTCAAATACTCCGGGGGTCCGGGGGCAGCGCTCCCGGGCCTGCCACCCCCGGGTTTGCCCGCAACGCCCTTGAGCCAAACAGCCCGCAGCCCCCTCAGGGCGCGGCCTTCAGCGCCAGCACCGCATTCAGCCCGCCAAAGGCGAAGGCATTGCTCAGCACCGCCGAGACCTTCGCCTCCCGCGCCACATTCGGCACCACGTCGAGCGGGCACTCCGGGTCGGGCGCCTCGAAGCCGATCGTCGGCGCGATCACCCCGTCGCGCAGCGCCATCAGCGCGGCGATGAGTTCGACCGCCCCGGTGCCGCCGATCACATGGCCATGCATCGCCTTGGTGGACGAGATCATCACCCGCCCGGCATCGGGTCCGAACAACTCCGCGATCGCCGCGCATTCCGTGCGGTCGTTGGCGGCCGTGCCGGTGCCATGGGCATTGATATAGCCGACATCGGCCGGATCGAGCCGCGCATCCCCGAGTGCCCCCGCCATCGCCCGCACCGCGCCTTCGCGTGCGGGCATCACGATGTCGGCGGCATCCGCGGTCATCGCAAAGCCCGCCACCTCGGCCAGAATCTCTGCCCCCCGGGCGCGGGCGTGCTCCAGCGCCTCGAACACGAACACCCCGGCGCCTTCGCCCTGAACCATGCCATTGCGCGTTGCCGAGAACGGCCGGCAGCCGTCGGGCGACATCACCCTGAGCCCCTCCCAGGCCTTGATCCCGCCGAAACACAGCATCGCTTCCGAGCCGCCGGTGACCATCACATCGGCCAGCCCGGCGCGGATCATCGCCACCGCCTGGCCCATCGCGTGGTTCGACGAGGCGCAGGCCGAGGCGACGGTGAAGCACGGGCCCCGCAGGGTCCACGCCATCGAAATCCGGGCCGCGGCGGCATTGCTCATCAGTTTGGGCACGGTGAAGGGATGCACCCGGGACTTGCCCTCTTCAAACACCCTGCGGTAGCTCTCGTCGAGCGTGCCGAGGCCGCCGCCGGAATTGCCCAGCACCACCCCGCTGCGTTCGGCCAGTTCGCCCTCGAAGCGAAGCCCCGACTGGCCGATCGCCTCGCGAGCGGCGAGCAGGGCGAACTGGGTGAACCGGTCGGACAGGGCCAGTTGCGACCGGGTGAAATGCGCCTCCGGCCGGTAGCCCCGGATCTGCGCGCCGATCCGCACGCCGAGCTTCTCAACGTCGCGAAACTCCAGCGGGCCGATGCCGGAGCGCCCCTCGCGCATCGCCGCCATCGTGCCCGCCACATCCATCGCCAGCGCATTGACCGTGCCCGCTCCGGTGATGACCACGCGGCGCACCGGCTCAGCCCTTCCCGGCCCGCACCAGCCCCGAAACCACGTCGGCAATGGCACCGATGGAGGAAAGACCGGCCCCGTCCCCGGCCCCTGTCCCGGCCCCTGTCCCGGCCCCGGCGGGATCGCTGGCGTTGTAGGGCACCGAGATGCCGAACGCCTCCTCGATGGCGAAAATCGCCTCGACCAGCCGCAGGCTGTCGATCCCGAGCGCGTCGAGCGTGGTGGCGGGGGTCACGCCGCGCGGGTCAACCCCGGCCTGCCGGGCAACGATCTCAATGACCCGGGTGCGAATTTCATCTTCGGTCATCCCTGAACCCCGCTTGCCCAGACGCTTGGCCAGACGCTTGCCCAGACGCTTGCCTGCGCGTCCGGCGGGCTTCGTTTAGTCAAAATCACGTGGCGGGGAAACAGAAAACTGTATATCCATGAGGCCCCGCCCGGGCCTGTGGCGGGGTGCGGTCCGGGGCAAACCCGGCACGGCAGACACGCGGCAGACCAAGGGGCGAGGCACATGACCGGCTATTTCGTGTATGACGTATTCGCCGAACAGCGGTTCGGCGGCAACCAGCTGGCGGTGATCCCGCAGGCGGCGGGGCTTGCCGAGAGCGATCTGCACGCGATTGCCCGCGAGTTCAATTTCTCCGAAACGGTGTTTCTGTTCCCGCCCGCGCACCCGGACCACAGCGCGAGGATGCGGATCTTTGCTCCCGGCCGGGAGCTGCCCTTTGCGGGGCATCCGACCATCGGGGCGGCGGTGGCGCTGGCGGATCTCGGGCACGGGCCGGACATGGTGCTGGAGCTGGGTATCGGCCCGCTCGCGGCGCAGGCACAGGAAGGGCGGGCCAGCTTCACCACCGTGGCACCGCTGGAACGGCTGGGCTCACCCGCGCCCGCTCTGGTCGCCCGCGCGCTGGGCATCGCGCCGGAGCGGATCGCCTCGCCCCCGGTCATGGCCTCGCTGGGGCTTGGCTTCGCCTTCGTGGAGATCGACAGCCGCGACACCCTTGCCGCGCTCGCGCCCGACCCCGGCGCGATCCGCGAGGCGGCCGCCCGCCATCCGCAGGCGCCGGGGTTTCACCTCTATCCATGGGTCGGGACCGACGCGGCGATCCATGCGCGGATGTTCGCCCCGCTCGACGGCATCGCCGAAGACCCGGCCACCGGTTCCGCCGCCGCCGCCCTCGGGGCGGTGCTGGCGGAGACGCGGGGGCGGTTTGCGGGCACGATCCATCAGGGCGACGACATGGGGCGGCCCTCGCGGATCGGCATCGAGGCGGTGCCCGGGCGGGTGACCGTCTCTGGGCAGGCCGTGCGGGTGATGGAGGGGCGGCTGGTGTGATGGGCCTGGTGTGAGGGGCCTGGTGTGATGGGCCTGGTGTGATGGGCCTGGTGTGATGGGCCCCGGGCGCCGCGGGGCCGCGGGCTGACGCGATGGCCGCGCCGCGGGACCACGGGCAAACGCGATGGTGACCCTGCGGGGTATGAGCCTGCGGGCTGTGACTCTGCGGGGCGCGCGGGGCGCTTTATTGCTCGTCGGCCCGCGCGGTCGACATTTCGAGGAAGCGCTCGTAGAGCATCACATATTCCGCCGGAATGTCGCGGTAGGAGAGCAGCCCGACGACCGTTTCGCCCTCCACCACCGGCAGGTGGCGGAAGGCCTCGCCGAGCTTGGCGGCCAGCGCGCCGGAAACCGGTTCTTCGATGCTGAGGGTAACCGGTTCGGCGGTCATGATCTCGCAGGCGCAGGTTTCAGACGGCGAACGGCCTTCGGCGACGAGACGGAAGACGACATCGCGTTCCGAGACGAGGCCGACGAGCCTTTCCCCGTCGAGCACCGCCACCGCGCCGACACCGGCCTGCGCCATCACCGCGGCGACCTCGGCGACACTGGCGCCGGGGGCAACCTTGTGGAGCGGACGGCCGGCAAGGATCTGGCGAATGGTTGTCGTGGTCATGGGCCTGTCATACTGTGCGCCGTCGCGGCTTTCCAGAGGTTTGAAGCGCCACGACGATACATGGGAAAGCCGCCCCCGCACAAGCTCGTCCACAAGCTCCCGCAAGGTTTCCGCAAAGGCTCCTGTACGGGGCCCATGGACAAGCCCCGGCGCCGGGGGCAATCTCTGCCGGAAACGCTACAGGGAGAATGGCAATGGAAGCGCGGGTCAGATGGGTCGAGGACAGAACATTCGTGGGCGCCTCCGGGAGCGGCCACAAGATCGTGTTTGGCGCACCTTCCGACAATGGCCCCAAGCCGGGGCCGAGCCCGATGGAACTCGTGCTGATCGGCACCGGGGGCTGTTCGGCCTATGACGTGGTGTCGATCCTCGAAAAGGGCCGCGAGCCGGTGGACTCGGTCGAAGTGGCGCTCGATGCCGACCGGGCCGGGACCGACCCCAAGGTGTTCACCCGGATCCACATGCAATTCACCGTCAGGGGCCGCGGCGTGAACCCCGCGAAGGTCGCCCGCGCCATAGAACTGTCGGTCGGCAAGTATTGCTCGGCCTCGGCGATGATGGCGAAATCGGCCGAGGTGACGCATGGGTTCGAGGTGGTCGAGACCGGAGCGCGCCCAGAGACGTGAGCCGGGCTGGCCCGGGGGCGCGACGGAAGCCCCGGGCGCGCGAGGCACCGACCGGGGCCGGGGAGCCGAAACCGGGGCCGCCCCGCGCTCAGGGGGGCGAGGCCCGCCGCCGCCGATCCGGCTGCCATGCCGGAAGGGGCCGCACGGCAAGGGCCAGCGGCGCACGGTCTTGCGCTGGCGCTTGCCCCGCGCAAATCAGCCCCGGTTTTGCGCCTTCCGACCTGCGAAACAAACACTGGAGCAGGTGGCGTGACTGCGCAGGAACGCGATGCGCTCCATCGTTGGGTCGAGGCTGGGGCGTGCCGGTGGATCATGTCGAGCGCCACCCTTCGTTTGGCATATCCGTCGGCGCGCGCCAGTTCTGCCTGCATGACGAAGCCGTTGCGGGTCTTCATCAGGCCATGCCCGATGAAGCGCGGGTCGCGTGCGAGCGCTGATTCGTGCCACGGAAGCCGACGTCGGCGTTGCGGCTCTGGCGGGTCGTGGGTTGCATCGGCGGAACCTCGGGCGGTCGGGGCTGGTCGGATATGGCGGGCATGTCGGCGGCCGGTGGCGGCGGGCCGCCCTGCCCTCGTTCGCAACCGGCGCACCCCTTGGGGTCATCGAGGAGCGGTGACATCCCGGGCTGACGTCAGGATCTCCAGTTCACCCGACAGGCGCTGCCTGGCCGGCTGGCCGAAGGCGCTTGCGAAGGTGCTGCCCTGCACGGGCAGGGTCGCGGAAAGCGCCCGCGCTGCCGCCAGCGCCACATGGCCCGCCCCGGCGCGCTGTCCAAGCCCCGGGTCGAAGCCCCGCCAGCCGATCTCCGGCAGCAGCACTTCGGCCCACAGGCGCGCCCCGCGCGCCGCCGCCGGGTCCGGGCCCGCAGCCCAGTAGCCCGAGACGAAACGGGCCGGAAGCCCCGCCCGCCGTGCGAGATCCACATAGAGCCGGGCGATGTCACGGGTGGTGCCGCGGGCGCTGGCAAGCGTTTCGCCCGGGGCCTTGAGCGGCAGGGCTTCGTCCGGCTCCGGGGCGATGCTCTCGTGCAGCATGGTGCACAGGCTGGCTGCGAACCCCCGCGGATCGGATCCCGCCAGGGCGCGCATCCGGCGGGCCGCCGCTGTAAGGCCGGCATCCGCCTCGCCCCGGACGAGGTATTGTTCCGCCGCACCCCCCGCTTCCGGCGGAGCGGGCGGCAGGCGGAGCCCCCGGGTGTTCAGCTCGAACCGCATCTCGATTTCGAGCGTCCGGGTCGTCTGGCCGGAAAACCCGATGCAGGTCGTGGCGTTGCCCTGCGTGTCGGTTGTATCGGCGCGGAAAGCGGGCTCCGGCAGCACCCTTATGCCATGCGCCATCCGCGCCGCGCCGCGCGGGGTCAGGCGGAGCAGATGCGGCCCCAGCACCACCGGCGCGTCGTAGTGCAAGCGCAGCAGATGCCGGACGCGGACCTGCACCCCTACCCCCGGAACCCGGTGGCGACGACGAACTTTTCCGACGAATCCGCGCGTGATGCCGGTGGTTTCACATTCGCCACCCTGGCAAACTTCTGCTTCAGCAGCTTTTGCAGATCCCCCTCCGCCCCGCCCGCCAGCACCTTGGCCACGAAGGTGCCACCCGGGTCGAGCACGTCGAAGGCCAGCCAGGCCGCCGCCTCGCCCAGTGCTATGATGCGCAGATGGTCGGTCTGCTTGTGGCCGGAACTGGCCGCCGCCATGTCCGACATCACCACATCCGCGGTGCCGCCGAGCCATTCCTTGATCCGGGCATCGGCGCCTTCCTCCAGGAAGTCGAGCACATGCGCCTCCGCCCCCGCAACCGGCTCGACCGGCTTCAGATCGACCCCCAGCACCCGGCCCCGCGGCTTGCCCGGCCGCTCGCCCAGCGCATTGACCCGGGCCACCGCCACCTGCAACCAGCCGCCCGGCGCACAGCCGAGATCGACCACCCTTGCGCCGGGTTTGAGAAAGCCGAACCGGTCGTCGATCTCGATGATCTTGAACGCCGCCCGGCCCCGGTAGCCCTCGGCCCTGGCGCGTTTGACATAGGGGTCGTTGAGCTGGCGTTCGAGCCAGAGGGTCGACGAAAGCCTGCGCCCGCGCGCCGACCTCACCTTCACGTGCAGATCGCGCTGACCGCGCCCGGATGTGCCCTTCGTGCCCTTTCGTTTCACCAATCGCCCCTCCTGTCCATGCAAGCCATACAAGCGCGGGTGGGCGCCTGCAAGGATCGCGGGGGTCCGGCCCCGATGCAGCCCCGGCACGCTGTGCCCAACGGCGCGCAAGCGGCGGCGGCGCGGAAGCGGGGCCTGCCCGACACCGCCCCGGCCCGACCACGGCAGCCGCCCGCCCGGATCCGCGCTCAACGCGGCTCGCGCCGCACCGAAACCGGCTCCAGCCTGCGGCCCGCCACCTCATGGGGCACGGTGTCGTAGTTGAACCAGAAGCGCTCGCCCCCGGTGTCGCGCCGGCGCACCCCGTCGGGCAGATCCAGAAGCTCAAGCCCCGCCGCCGTGCCAAGATCGCGAAACAGCCGCCTGTTGCCGGCGTCATCGAGCCAGGCGCCAAGGTAGTGGAGCCGCCCCTCGCTCATCGCCACGGCCGCACCGCTTGCGGTGCGCAGACGAACCGCGGCGCGCCCTTCGAGGTCTTCGCGGTAGCCCACCACCGCGCCCCCCACCACGCCCCCCTCTGGGCCCAGCTCTGCGCCCGCCCCCTCCAGCGGCTCCGGCGCGTCGGGGCGCAGGCTTTCGGCCCGGGCAACGGTCACGTCAAGCCCCGGCAGCGCGGGCGGCAGCGGCAGAGGGATCGCCATATCGGCGTCCCGCGCCGCCGATCTCGGCCCCACCACCACCTGTGCCCCGCTTGCCGCCAGCGCCGCCTTCAGCTCTTCGGGCATATGCATCATCCCCGGCACCGCGATCAGCCTGTACCCCGCGAAATCGCGGCTGTCCGGCGGCAGGATGTCCACCGAAAGCCCGAGGCCGCGCAGCGCCCGGTACTGGGCAAAGACCAGATCGACATAGTCGAGCCCGCGCCCGTGCGGCTGGACCTGCCAGGCCCAGGCGGCCTCGTAGTCGAACAGCAGCGCCACCGGGGATTGCACCGGCCTCACCTCATCGGCCCCGGCGAGTTCGGCGGCCAGTTCGCGGACCTCGGCCAGCCCCGGGGCCGCGGCGCTGTCGGGCCGCAACAGCCCGGAATGCATCTGTTCCTGGGCCATCGGCGCCTGCCGCCAGCGAAAGAAGCTCACCACCTCGGCGCCGTGGGCAAAGGCCTCCCAGGACCAAAGCTTCACCATCCCCGAGAGCGGCGCCGGGTTGCGGGGCGCCCAGTTCACCGGGCCGGGCTGCTGTTCCATCACCCACCAGCGGCTCTCGCACCCCTCCGCCCCGGGCGCACAGGCCCCCACGGCACGGTAAAGGTCATGGTGGAAAGCCTGAAAATCGGGGTCGCCCTGGCGCGCGAAGCGGCGCTTGTGCTCCGGCGTCGCGGCAATGCGGTCTTCGAGAAAGCCGAGCGGATAGCTGTCCCAGGCGGCAATATCGAGATCGGCGCCAAGGGCGAAATGGTCGAAACCGGTGGTCTTTCCCATGTAATTGTGCAGGATCGGCCAGGCGCTGTGGGCGCGGATGATGTCCGCCTGCAACCGGTTGAAGCGCAGCACCTGTTCGGCGGAAAACCTGCGGAACGCGAGGCTGTGCGCCGGGTTGGGTTCGGTGACGGTGAGGTTCGGCAGGCCGATCTCGTCAAAACTGCCGTAGTCCATCGACCAGAAGACATTGCCCCAGGCGGCGTTCAGCGCGGCAATGTCACCCGCTCCGGCCCCGCCGCTGCCCGCGCCCGGATAACGCGCGCGCAGCCAGTCGCGGAAGGCGTCGCGCGCCGCGACCGAATAGGACAGCACGGTATCGTGGCAGCCATATTCGTTGTCGGTCTGCCAGGCGGCCACATGCGGATTGCGGCCGAAGCGCTCCGCCAGAAGGGTCACGATGCGCGCCGCCTCAGCGCGGTAGCCCGCATGGGAAAAGTCGTAATGCCGGCGCGAGCCGAACCCGCGCACCCGCCCTTCGGCGTCGACCGCGAGCATGTCGGGGTGCCGCGTGACCATCCAGCGCGGCGGGGCGGCGGTGGGCGTGCCAAGCACCACCTTGAGCCCCGCCGCCCCAAGCACCCCGATGGCCTCTTCGAGCCAGCCGAAGCGCAGATCTCCCGGCGCGGGCTCCAGCCGCGACCAGGCAAACTCGCCGATCCGCACCCAGACGATCCCCGCCTCCGCCATGCGCCGCGCATCCTCCTCCCAGAGCGCGCGCGGCCAGTGTTCGGGATAATAACAGGTGCCAAGTGTGCGTTTCATCGCTCTCTCCGACATGGTTCCGGGGGGCGGGGTTCCGGGGGGCGGGCGGCGGCGGGGCCGCGCCCCGCCCCGGCTCACCCCTTCCGCAGGCCCGCGCAGGCCCGCCTTGCAGGCAGGCATTCCGACCAGCTGTTGCAACGCTCCGGCGCCGGGCGACCCTCAGCCAGATGGGTCCAGCAGCCAAAGCCCTTCTCCTTTTCCGTGGCAAAAATACTCACCATCCCGCCCGTGCCACAGCCGCCGCCCTCACGGCGCGCGCACCGGCATCCGGTGCGCTTTCCGACCTGCTCCGGGCCTTCACCCGAAGCGGCGCATGGCCCCGGCCGGCCCCCCCCGGCCCCGGCCCCGGCTTCAGGCCACCGCCAGCAGCCGCGCTGCCGGATGGGCCGCGGCGAAGGCGCCGGTGAACCGCCTGACGTCCGCATCCGCCACCAGCGCCACGATGGCACCGCCGAAGCCGCCGCCGGTCTGCCGCGCCCCGAGCGCGCCCATGGCCACGGCGGCGTCCACCAGCGCATCGGTCTCTGGCACGGTGATCTCGTAGTTGTCGCGCTCGCTGGCGTGGCTCTCGCACATCAGCCGCCCGAAGGCCTGCGCGTCGCCCGCCTGAAGCGCCGCGAGCCCCGCGCGGGTCAGCCGGTTGTCGGTGACCACATGGCGGGCCCGGCGGTCGAGCGGCTCCGGCAGGGCGTCGATCCGGGCGAGGTCGCCGGGGGTAAGGGCGCTGAGGCTCTCGACGCCGAGGGCCTTGCAGGCGGCCTGACACTCCGCCACCCGTGTGGCATAGCCCGAGGCCGCCAGCTGGTGGCTGAGGCCGGAATGGATCACCAGAAAGCTGTGGCCCCCGGGCAGCGGCGCGGGCTGGCAGGCGAGCGTGCTGGTGTCGAGGAACAGCGCGTTCAGCGGCGTGCCGACGGAGACGGCGAACTGGTCCATGATGCCGCAGGGCACGCCGACGAAATCGTTCTCCACCGCGCGGGCCATCAGGGCGATCTCCACCGGGCTCACGGTCTTGCCGAACAGCGCGCAGGCGGCGCGCAGCGTGGCCACTTCGATCGCGGCGGAAGACGACAGACCCGCCCCCACCGGCAGGTTGGAGGCGACGAAGACGTCGAGCCCGTGGCGGGCGATCTCCTCCGGGGCAATCGCCTGGAGCGCACCGAGGATGTAGTCGCTCCAGCCCCCGGCGGCCGGCTCGCCGGCCGCACGGGTCTCTTCGCCCTCAAAGGCGCCGGAGGCGAAGCGGAGCCCGCCCGGACGCGCGTCCGGACGCGCGTCCGGGCGGGCGTCCGGGCCGATGGCGACGGCAACGCCGATCCCCAGAGGCATCGGCAGCACCACGCCGCCGTTGTAATCGGTGTGCTCCCCCATCAGGTTGACCCGGCCGGGCGCGAAGGCGGTCGCGGCGGGGGCGGAGCCGTAATGCGCGGCGAAACCCGCGGCAGCGGTCCGGGTGAGCTCGGCTTCGGTGGATCTGTGCATGTCAGGCGTCGGGCTGGACATGGGGCTTTTGTGTTTCCTTGTAATGCGCCTTTGGCAAGGCCCGCAGGCGGGCGGCGGCGGTTTCCGGGGTCAGATCGCGCTGGGCTTCGGCCAGCATCTCATAGCCCACCATGAACTTGCGCACACGCGCCGAGCGCAGAAGCGGCGGGTAGAAATGGGCGTGCAGTTGCCAGTGGCTGTATGCGCCCGCATCGAGCGGCGCGCCGTGCCAGCCCATGGTATAGGGGAATTCGGTCTCGAACAGGTTGTCATAGGCGGTGGTGAGGCGTTTGAGCGCCTCGGCAAGCGCGTCGCGCTGGACATCGCTCAGATCCGGCAGCCGCAGCACATGGGCCCTGGGGAGCAGCAGGGTCTCGAAAGGCCAGACCGCCCACCACGGCACAACGGCAATCCAGTGGTCGTTTTCCACCACGGTGCGCGTGCCCTTGCGGCTTTCCAGCGCCGCATAATCGACCAGCATCACCCGTCCGCTCTGGCGGACCCATTCGCGCTGCTGCGCGTCTTCGGTGGCGACCTCGTTGGGAATGAAATCCGACGCCCAGATCTGCCCATGCGGATGCGGCTGGGAGCAGCCCATCGCCGCGCCCTTGTTTTCGAACACCGCAACCCAGGTCCAGCGCTCTCCAAGCGCCGTGACCTCGCGCGCCCAGGCGTCGACCACCCCGCGAATGGCGGAAACCGGAAGCTCCGGCAGGGTCAGATCGTGGCGCTCCGAGAAACAGAGCACCCGGGCCGTGCCGCGCACGCTTTCGGCACGCAGCATCGGCTCGTGGCTCAGGGCGCCTTCGGGCGTGTCGGGCAGAAGCGCCGGGAAATCGTTGTCGAACACATGGGTGCCCCGGTAGGCGGGGTTGGTGGCGCCCGACGAGCGGGTGTTGCCGGCGCAGAGATAGCAGGCCGGGTCATGCGCCGGGCGCTGCTCGGGGGCCGGCTTCTCCCGCCGTCCCTGCCACGGCCGCTTGTTGCGCTGCGGCGAGACCAGCACCCATTCGCCCTTCAGCGGGTTGAAGCGGCGGTGCGGATGCGCGTCGAAATCGAATTGTTCCAAGCTGTCATCCCTCCTCGATCCGTTGGCCCTCGACGACCCAGATGGTTTCGGGGAAAGACCACGGCAAGGTCAAGCCGTGGCTCATCAGCACCCGCCCCGAAAGCCGAAGCGGCCCCGTCTTGAGCGCGGGGGCCCCGCGTGACAGCGCCGGGGTGTCGGCGCGGTTGACAAGGTCCACACGGTAGCGCGCGGCGGGGTCGAGGCGCGTCAGCCGCAGCGGACGTGGCAGGATCTGAGGCGACGTCCCGGCGCGGCCCGCGAAAACCACGAAACGGCTGCCGTCACGGGCAAGCTGCTGTTCGGCGATCACGCTTGGATCAGCGCTGTCGAGGCGCAGGATGTCGGCCCGCTGCATCCAGTCGCGGTTGGCCTTCCACCATGCGATGATGCCCCTGAGCGCCTCGGCCTCCGCGCCGGTCAACTCGCGCGGGTCGCATTCCAGCCCCATATGCCGCCCCGCCGCGACCCAGGCGCGGAAACGGATGTCGAGGCTGCGCCCCGAGGTGTGGCAGACCCGCGGCCCCACATGCGATCCGGTCACCGCGCCGGGCAGGAACAGCGCCGCGTCATGCTGGATCCGCAGCCGCTCCAGCGCGTCGTTGGAATCCGACAGCCACACCCGTTGGCAATGCGCGAACATGCCGAAATCCGCCCGTCCGCCACCGGAGGCGCAGCTTTCGATCTCCACCGCCGGGAAGGCGGCGCGGAGCCGGTCGAGCAGCGCATGGGTGCCCCGGGTCTGGGCGGCGTCGGGGCCGGGCAAGGCGCGGTTGTGGTCCCATTTGAGATAGTCGATGGGGTAGTGCCCGAGCAGCGCGGCGAGGCTCTCGAACAGGTGGTCGCGGACCTCCCCGCGGCCCATGTCAAGCGCCATCTGGCCACGGCCGAGGGTCTGGCCTTCCGGCCCCAGCGCCCAGTCCGGGTGAGTGCGGAAAAGATCCGAGTCCGGGCTCACCATCTCCGGCTCGACCCAGAGGCCGAAGCCCATGCCGAGCCCGCGCAGATGGTCGATCAGCGGGGTGAGGCCTTGGGGGAACTTTTGCGGGTCCACCTCCCAGTCGCCAAGGGCGCGGGTGTCGTCGTCGCGGCCGCGAAACCAGCCGTCGTCGAGCACGAAACGTTCCGCCCCGAGCGCGGCGGCACGGGTGGCGATGTCCTTGAGCGTGGCAAGATCATGGTCGAAATAGACCGCTTCCCAGCAATTGTAATGCACCGGACGGGGCGCGCCGGGCTTCGGCCAGGTCACGATCCGGTCGCGCAGGTGACGCTGAAAGGCCACGGCGCAGCCGTTGAGCCCTTCGCCGGAACAGGTCACATAGAGCGGCGCGGTCTCGAAGCTGGTGCCGGGCGCCAACTCGCTGCCGGCGGCATGGCCGAACTGGATCTGACGCCGCCCGTCGGGCAGCTCTTCGGCGATCATCCGGTAGCCGCCGGACCAGCCGTAATGGAAGGCGCGGGCCTCGCCTGAGGTATTGGTCGCCCCGCGCCCGGGCAGGATCAGCCCGGGGAAGTCTTCGTGGCCGGAGCGTCCGGTGCGGCTCTCGCGGAAGCGCGCGCCGGGAGACCACGGGGCGCGCTGGGGCTGAAACTCGCCGCACCAGCGTCCGGCGAAGTCGATCATCCCGTCGCCATCGGGCGCCGGGAAGACCGGGGCGGCGAACCAGTGGAGGCGCAGGGGGGCGTCGGCGTCGAGCCGGGCGCGGGCCTCGATCACATGGGTATCAGGGTCGAGGTGGAAACGCGCGGTGTAGGTGAGCCCCGCGGCCGCGTCGCGGTAGCTCAAGGCCAGCCGCCCCGGCGCCTCTTCTGCGCGTCATGCAGCACCAGCCCCGGCTGGCCGGGAAAGCTCCGCGCCGCTTCGGGGCAGATCGTGAGCGCCGGGGTCTCGTCGAGCATCGCCGGGGCAAGATCCGCCGCGCAGGCACCGTAAAGCGCTTCGAGATCCTCGCCCCCCGGCAACGGCGGCCCCCAGTAGACCACCTCGGCGAGGCGGTCCGCCCGGGCACCGAGCACAAGGGTCTGGCGGCTGTCATCCAGCCGCCAGAGCCGGGTCATTTCACCGCCCCGAGGGTCAGCCCCGCGATGAAGTGGCGCTGCATCAGGAAGAACATCAGCACCGGTGGCAGCGCGGCGACGATTGCCCCCGCCGAGACCAGCTGCCACTGGGCGATCCACTGGCCGTTGAGCGAATAGAGCCCGGCGGTGACCGGCTGGGTCGAAGACGAGGTGGTCAGCACCGTGGCCCAGAAATAGTCGTTCCAGATGAAGGTGAAGACCAGCACCGACAGCGCGGCGATGGCGGGCTTCATCAGCGGCAGCACCACATACCAGAAGATCCGCACTTCGCTCACGCCCTCCACCCGTGCCGCCTCGATCAGCTCACGCGGGATGGCGCGGATGAAGTTGCGCATGAACAGGGTGCAGAACCCGGTCTGGAAGGCCACGTGGAACAGCACGAGGCCGGTGGTGGTGTTGTAGAGCCCGAGGTTCACCGTCATGTCGCGCACCGGCACCATCAGGATCTGGAACGGCACGAAATTGCCCGCGACGAACATGAAGAAGAGGAAGATATTGGCGCGGAAGCGGTAGACCCCCAGCGCGAAGCCGGTGAAGGTCGAGAGCACCAGCACCCCCAGCACCGTCGGGATGGTGACCTTGAAGGAGTTCCAGATATACTGGCCGATGGGCGAATTGTTGAACACATCGGCATAATTCGAGAAGGCGAGCGAACTCGGCATGCCGAAGTAATTGCCCGCCGCAAGGTCGGAGGCCGGTTTGATGCTGGTGATGGCGACGCCGATCAGTGGCAGCAGCCACAGAAACAGCGCGATTGGCAGGGCGATCTGGTAGCCGATGCGCAACGGTGCGGAGCGGTGTTCGATAGGACGCGGAAACATCTCAAATCCCCCTCAATTGCCCTGGCGCTCGTCGGAGACCATCTTCCAGATGAAGCCGGAGATGAACACCATCATGATCAGGAACAGCACCACCGCGATCGCGGCGCCGTAGCCCATGCGGTAGCCGTATTCGGACAGCGCCTGTTCGAACATGTAGAAGCTCAGCACCCGCGACGAGCCGAACGGGCCGCCGTCGGTCATGATCGAGACGAGGTCGAAGGAGCGCAGCGCGCCGATCACGGTGACCACCACCGCCATGAAGGTGGCGGGGCGCAGTTGCGGCAGGATGATGTACCACAGCATCCGCCAGCCCCTGGCATTGTCGAGCCGGGCGGCCTCGATCTGCTCCGGGTCGACCGCGTTGAGGCCGGTGAGGTAGAGGATCATCACGTAAGCCACCTGCGGCCAGAGCCCGGCGGCGATGATGCCGTAGGTCACGAGGTCGGGGTCGGCGAGCAGCGCCACACCATGGCCGGTGAGCTTTTCGATGATGATGTAGAACAGGCCGAAATGCGGCGCGTAGAACCAGGAGAAGATCAGCCCCACCACCACCTGTGAAATCACGAAGGGGAAGAAGAACAGCGCCTTGTAGGCGCGGATGCCGAAGACCTTCTGGTTGAGAAAGATCGCGATGAACAGCCCGAAGGGCACCGCGAGCAGATAGAGCACCAGCCAGATGATGTTGTTCTTCAGCGAGGTGTAGAAGGCCGGGTCGTCCCACAGTTCGACGTAATTGGCGGTGCCGATCCATTGCTTCTCACCGAGACCGTCCCATTCGAAGCCGGAGAGCCAGAAGCTCTGGAAGACCGGCACGATCACATAGATCAGAAAGAAGACCACCCCCGGGATCAGAAACATGTAAGGGGTCAGTCTTTGCTGGTTTTCCCGCCACCAGGAGCGGGGTTGCGCGCTGGCTGGGCTCATGGGGCACCCTTTCGACGATTGCGCCGCCACCCGTCTGGTGCGACGGCCGGGAGGAGACGCGGCCGGGCGGGCCGGCCGCGTCTGCCAGTTTCAGATCACTTGTAGATCCGGGTCCGCGCCTTTTCGAGACGCTCGAGAATATTGTCGAGCTGGTCAGGCTGCATCATGAACTGCTGGAACCCTTCCATGCCGATCTTGGCCATCTCCGCGGGCGCATCGCGGTCGAAGAACTGCGCGATACCGCCCGGGGTGGTCGACAGAAGCTCGAAACCGGCCTTGATGAACGGGTCGTCCTCGGCCACCGAGGCGTCCTTGTTGATCGGCAGCTGGCCCATGGCCGCGTTCATCCTGGTCTGGGCATCGGCCCCGGCCATATAGGCGAGGAAGGCCTTGGCGTCCTCGATATTGGTGGCCCCGGAGGTCAGGTGGATGGTGTCGGTGGGCGCTTCTTCGGCGCGCGGCACGTCGGGGTTGATCACCGGGAAGGGCAGGAAGCCGATGTTTTCGTCGGTCATCCCGCCTTTCTTCAGCACATCGACGACGAAGTTGCCCATCACGTAGTTGGCGGCCTTGCCCTGCACCAGCAATGCCGCGGCATCCTGCCAGGAGAGTGCGGCGTGATTGTCGGTGAAATAGCCCGGCTCCACCAGCCTGGCCCATTCGGCGAAGGTGGCGCGGACACGTTCGTCGGTCCAGGGCACCTTGCCGTTGGCGAGGTCCATGTGGAAATCGTAGCCGTTGGTGCGCAGATCGAGATAATCGAAGATGCCCGCAGCCGGCCAGAGGTTCTGCGTGCCGGTGGTGATGCAATCGACGCCGATGGCTTCGATCTTCGCGCAGTTGGCGACGAATTCGTCAAAGGTTGCCGGCACGTCGATACCGGCGGCGGCGTAGACGTCCTTGTTGTAGTAGATCCCCCACTGGTAATAGGTGTAGGGAATGCCCCATTGCTTGCCGTCGATTGTCATCGAGGGCAGCGCCGAGCCGAGCTTGTCGGCAAGGCCGTGCTCCTCCCATATGTCGGAAATATCGGCGAACTGGCCAGCCTTCACAAAGGGGGCCATGCGGTTGCCGGCATACCAGTTGGCAAGGTCCGGAGCTCCGGCGGTGAGGAAGTTGCGGATCGAGGTCTTGTAACCCTCGTGGTCGAAATTCTGCAATTCGATGGTGATGCCGGGGTTGGCGGCCTCGAAATCGGCGATGATCCCTTCCATTGCCGCCAGCGGCGCCGGGTCGAAATCGGCATAATATTTCACGGTCCCGGCAAAAGCGGCGGAAGCTGCGGCGACGGCAATGGCCGACGCCGACAGGACGAGGATTGAACGCATGGTGTCCTCCCTTGCGTTGTTCAACTCATGTGACGTTCATGTACTCATGTGACGTTCATGTCATGGGCCGAGATTGAATCCCACATAACGAAACCCGATCTCAACTATTGAAAACAATGATCCGATCCGCTATGGGTGTCAACAGTTTCGTTTGGCCTCTCAGGCGAAGCTGGAGGATGCCCGGATGAACAACCATGTGCCCAGCAGGAACCCCGGTCGCAGCCGCGTTTCCAGCGCCGGTGACGGTTCCGGTGACGGTACCGATGGACTCCCCGGCACCTCCCTTTGCATTGCCCCCCGCACCGGTTCCCGCTCCGGCTCCGGGGGGAAGCCCGCGGGCGGCCCCTCAGACAGCCCCGCAGATGGCCCCGCAGATGGCACTGTGGGCAAGGCGCTGAAGGTGCTTGACTGTGTCGCCAATGCCGGGCACCCGGTACGGTTTTCCGACTTGCTGGAGCTTTCGCCCTACCCGAGGGCAACGCTCTACCGCTTTCTGCAAACGCTCACCAACCAGCAGATGCTGGCCTGCAGCGCCGATGGCGCCTATTGGCTCGGACCGCGGCTGATGCGGCTGGCGCATGCCGCCTGGAACACCGCGTCCCTCGCACCGATCGCGCGGCCCTTCGTCGAGGCGCTGGCGGCGGAGGCGGGCGAGGCGGTGCATCTGGCCCAGCTCGACAACGGCCAGGTGCTGTTCATCGACAAGCTGAAACTCTCCGACCAGTTCGAAACCCTCGCAAGGGTCGGTCAGGTGGCCCCCGCCTATTGCACCGGCGTCGGCAAGTGCATCCTCGCGCATCTGCCGCCCGAACGGCTCGAACGTGTGCTCCAGCAGCAAAGCTTCTTTCGCTACACCGACAACACCATCGGCTCCGCCACGCAGCTGCGCAGCGAGCTTGATGACATCCGCCGCCGGGGCTACGGCTTTGACCGCCAGGAACACGAACACGGCATCATCTCGATCGCCGCGCCGGTTCTCGACACCGGCGGCCGGGTGCTCGGCGCCCTGTCGATCGCCACCTCCACCGCCCGCCATTCTGTCGAGGGGCTCGAAACCTTCCTCCCGGCGCTGCTCGATTGCGCCCGGAAAATCGGTGAAGAAGCCACCAGCTGGCATTTCCCTGCCTGACAAGGAGAACAACATGTCCGGAGTCACATTGACCCATGCCGTCAAGCGGTTCGGCGAAGTCGAGGTCATCCACGGTGTGGATCTCGAGATCGAGGAAGGCGAGTTCTGCGTCTTCGTCGGGCCGTCGGGCTGCGGCAAGTCCACGCTGCTGCGCATGATCGCCGGGCTCGAGGAGACCACCGAAGGGGTGATCCGCATCGGCGGGCGCGACGTGACCCGCGAAGACCCCGCCGAGCGCGGCGTGGCGATGGTGTTTCAGACCTATGCGCTCTATCCGCACATGACGGTCGAGGAAAACATGGGCTTCGGCCTCAAGATGACCGGCACGCCAAAGGAAGAGATCGACCGGAAGGTCGCCCGCGCCGCCGAAATCCTCAAGCTCGGCCCCTATCTCAAGCGCAAGCCCAAGGCGCTTTCCGGCGGCCAGCGCCAGCGGGTGGCGATCGGCCGCGCCATCACCCGCGGCCCGGAGGTCTTCCTGTTCGACGAACCGCTCTCCAACCTCGACGCCGAATTGCGCGTCGACATGCGGGTGGAGATCACCCGGCTGCACCAGGACATCGGCGCCACGATGATCTATGTCACCCACGATCAGGTGGAAGCGATGACGCTGGCCGACAAGATCGTGGTGCTGCGCGACGGCTATATCGAACAGGTCGGCGCGCCGATGGCGCTCTATCAGGATCCGGACAATGTGTTCGTCGCCGGGTTCATCGGCTCGCCGTCGATGAATTTCATGCGCGCCGAGGTGGTTGCGGCAGACAAGGTGGCCGTGCCCGCGCTCGACGGCGCCGAAATCACCGCCACTGTGGCGCTGCCGCCGGTGGGGGCGGAGGTGCTGGTGGGAGTCAGGCCACAGGATCTGGGGCTGCATGAGGCGAAATCGACCCTGACGGTGGAGATCCGCGAACGTCTCGGCGGGGTCGCCTATGATTACCTGCGCGCCTCGACCGGCGAACGCATCGTGGTCGAGATCAAGGGCGACGCGCCGATGGCCGAGGGCACCGAGGTGGGGCTTGACTTCGACCCCGACCGGGTCTTCTTCTTCGACGCGAAAACCACGCTGCGGCTGCGCTGAACCGCCTGTCCCTGTCCTGCACCCGGTCCTGCACCCGGTACAGCCGCTGGCCAAGGCGGAAACCACGGCAGAAACCACGGCGGAAACCACCGCAGGGACCACGGCAGGACTCAGGGCATGACAGCACAGGGCGGGGTCTTCGACCTTTTCGTCATCGGCGGCGGTGTCAACGGCGCCGGGATCGCGCGCGACGCCGCGGGGCGCGGGCAGAAGGTGGTGCTGGCGGAGCAGGGAGACCTCGCCTCCGCCACCTCCTCGGCCTCGACCAAACTGTTCCACGGGGGCCTGCGCTATCTCGAACACCACGAATACGGCCTCGTCCGCAAGGCGCTGAAAGAGCGCGAAGTGTTGCTGCAAGCGATGCCGCATATCTCCTGGCCGCTGCGCTTCGTGCTGCCGCATACCGAGGGGCTCCGGCCGCGCTGGATGCTGCGCGCGGGGCTGTTCCTTTACGACCATCTCGGCGGGCGCAGGATCC
The DNA here is from genome assembly GCA_002746935.1 of Rhodobacterales bacterium. Taxonomy (GTDB): domain Bacteria; phylum Pseudomonadota; class Alphaproteobacteria; order Rhodobacterales; family Rhodobacteraceae; genus Sinisalibacter. The sequence continues at coordinate 133,643 of PDRW01000033.1, read as the reverse complement.
TCCCCGCCACCCGCAGCCTCGACCTCACCCGCGACCCTGCGGGTGCGGCGCTGAGGCCCGGCCTCACCCGGGGGTTCGAATATTCCGATTGCTGGGTCGATGACGCGCGCCTCGTGGTGCTGAACGCGGTGGATGCCGCCCGGCGCGGCGCGACAGTGCTGACCCGCGCCCGGGTGAGCGGCGCGCGCCGCCTCGCCGACCATTGGGAGGTCGAGGTTACCGACAGCATGACCGGCGCCACCAGCCTCTGGCGCGCGAAAGCCCTCGTCAACGCCACCGGCCCCTGGGTCTCGCGCCTGCTGCACGACACGCTCGGCCTGCCCTCCCAAGACCGCATCCGCCTCGTGCGCGGCAGCCATGTCGTGGTGCCACGGCTCTTCACCCATGACCGCGCCTATACCTTGCAGGGCAGCGACGGCCGGGTGGTCTTCGCGATCCCCTATGAGCAGGATTTCACCCTGATCGGCACCACCGATCGCGACCATGGCGACGATCCGGCCGGGCCGGAATGCACCGACGAAGAGGTCGCCTATCTCTGCGCCACGATCTCCGGCTATCTCGCCCGGCCGGTCACGCCTCAGGACGTGGTCTGGCGCTATGCCGGGGTGCGTCCGCTGCATGACGACGGCAGCGGCGCGGCGCAGAAAGCCACCCGCGACTATGCGTTCACCCTCGACACCGGAGGCCCGCCGCTGCTCAGCGTCTATGGCGGCAAGATCACCACCTATCGCAAACTCGCCGAAGCGGCGCTGGCGAAGCTCGCCATCCCCGGCGGCTGGACCGCCGGAGCCCCGCTTCCGGGCGGCGACTTCCCCTGGGACGGCGCCCCGGCGCTGGCCGCAGCGCTGCAAAAGGACTATCCCTTCCTCGACGCCCCCTGGGCCGCCCGGCTCGTTCGGCTCTACGGCACCGAAGCCCGGGCGCTGCTCGGCAAGGCCCGAACCCGCGCCAACCTCGGCCGCGATTTCGGCGCCACGCTCACCGAGGCCGAACTTGTCTGGCTCCGCGACAATGAGTTTGCCCGGACCGGCGAAGACGTGCTCTGGCGGCGTACCAAGCTCGGGCTGCGGCTGACCGCGGCAGAGGCGCAAGCGGTTTCGGATTGGTTCGAACCGGGATAGATTGAGCCGGGACCGGGCCTCCCCGGCCAGACTCGCGCATCCGGAAAAAGGCAGACGCCATGTCGCATATTCTCGCGCTCGATCAAGGCACCACCTCCTCGCGGGCGATCGTCTTCGACGCCGCCCTCACCCCCGTCGCCAGCGCCCAGAAGGAATTTCCGCAGCATTACCCGGCCAGCGGCTGGGTCGAGCATGACCCGGAAGACATCTGGTCGAGCCAGCTTGCCACCGCCCGCGCGGTTCTGGACGAAATGGGCGCCGCCGAGGTCGCCGCGATCGGCATCACCAACCAGCGCGAGACCACCCTCGTCTGGGACCGCGAGACCGGCCAGCCGGTGCACAACGCCATCGTCTGGCAGGACCGGCGCACCGCCGACATCTGCGCGACCCTCAAGGCCGAAGGCCATGAACCCATGGTCACCGCCCGCACCGGCCTGCTCCTCGACCCCTATTTCTCCGCCACCAAGATGAAGTGGATCCTCGACAATGTGGACGGCGCCCGCGCCCGCGCCGAGGCCGGCAAGCTCGCCTTCGGCACCGTCGACAGCTTCCTGATCTGGCGTCTCACCGGCGGCAAGGCCCATGTGACCGACGCCACCAACGCCGCCCGCACCATGCTCTATGACATCGCCAAGGGCGGTTGGGACGCCGGGATCTGCGCCCTGCTCGGCGTGCCCATGGCGATGCTGCCGGAGGTGAAGGATTGCGCCGCCGAATTCGGCGTGACCGACCCGGATGTGCTCGGCGCCGCGCTCCCGATCCTCGGCGTTGCGGGCGACCAGCAGGCCGCCACGATCGGTCAGGCCTGTTTCCGGCCCGGCATGTTGAAATCCACCTATGGCACTGGTTGTTTCGCCCTGCTCAACACCGGCCACGAACGCATCGCCTCGCAACACCGCCTGCTCACCACCATCGCCTATCAGCTCGACGGCACCGCAACCTATGCCCTCGAAGGCTCGATCTTCATTGCGGGTGCCGGGGTGCAATGGCTGCGCGACGCGATGAAGATCGTAAGTCACGCCTCGGTGACCGGCGCCATGGCCCGCGCCGCCGATCCCGGACAGGAGGTGGTGCTGGTGCCCGCCTTCACCGGCCTCGGCGCGCCCTATTGGGATGCGGAGGCCCGCGGCGCCGTCTTCGGCCTCACCCGCAACACCGGCCCCAACGAATTTGCCCGCGCCATGCTGGAGGCTGTCGGCTTCCAGACCCATGACCTGCTCGAAGCCATGCGCGCCGATTGGCCGGGCCTGCCGGATGACACCGCCCTGCGGGTCGATGGCGGCATGGCGGCCTCCGACTACACCATGCAATTCCTCGCCGACATCACCGGGCGCCGGGTCGACCGGCCGGTGACGCTCGAGACCACCGCCAAGGGCGCCGCCTGGCTCGCGGGGCTCACGGCGGGCCTCTGCCCCGGGCCTAAGGCCTTCGCAGACTCGTGGCAGATGGAGCGCCGCTTCACCCCCGGGATGCCCGCCGACACCCGCACCCGCCGTCTCGCCAGCTGGAAAGACGCGGTGCGCAGGACGCTCACCGCATGACCGCCCTCACGGCTCCCCCACCCCGGCTCGACTTCCTCAAGGTCGCACAAGACCTGCTCCCGCCCGGGGCGAGCTACGACGCCTGCGTCGGCTGCGGCCTCTGCGCCTCGGGCTGCCCGGCGTCCGGGCTGTTCGGCATGGACCCGCGCCGCTTCATCAACATGGCAATGCTGGGGATGAACGAGGCGCTCTCCACCACCCCCTGGGTCTGGGCCTGTACCCAGTGCAAACGCTGCGCCTGGGTCTGCCCGATGGGGATCGACGTCTCGCTGCTCGTCGGCGAAGCCCGCGGCGCCTGGCCCCGCGACGAAAAGCCCAAGGGCATCGTGCGGTCCTGCGAGGCCCAGCAGATTGGGGACAGCACCTCCGCAATGGGGCTGCAAAGCGAGGATTTCGTCGAAATCATCGAAGAAACCGTCGAGGAGCTGCACGAGACCCAGCCCGCCTGGGCGCATCTGAAAGCCCCGGTCGACAAGAAGGGCGCGCGTTTCGTGGTCAACCAGAACTCGCGCGAACCCGCGGTGGAGCCCGAAGAACTCGCCCCGATGTGGAAGATCTTCGACCTCGTGGGCGCCGACTGGACCTATGTGTCCAAAGGCTGGGCTGCGGAAAACTTCTGCATGTTCACCGGCGACGATGCCGCGTGGGAGAAGATGGTGCGCGCCCGCGTCGAGGCGATCAACGAGATCGGGCCGGAATACTGGGTCAACACCGAATGCGGCCATTCCTTCTATACGCTGTGGAAGGGGATCGAGCGGTTCGGGCTGGAAGATGAGGCCCGTTTCGAACCCGCCAGCCTTGTGACGCTCTACGCCCAATGGATCCGCGAGGGCAAATTGCCCGTCACCTCCGGTTGGAACACCGACAACCTCAAATTCACCGTGCAGGATCCCTGCCAGCTGATCCGCAAATCCCTCGGCGACACCGCGGCCGAAGACCTGCGCTTCGTGGTCACCTCCTGCGTCGGCGCGGGCAATTTCATCGACATGGCGCCGTCGAAATCGGCCAATTACTGCTGCGGCGGCGGGGGCGGATTTCTGCAAGCCGGTATGGCCGCCGAGCGCCGCGCCTATGGCAAGCGCAAATTCGACCAGATCATCGCCACCGAAGCCGCCTATGTGGCCACCCCCTGTCACAATTGCCACAGCCAGATGGAAGACCTCGAAAAGCATTACGGCGGCGCCTATCACGTGACCCACCTGTGGACCCTGATCTGCCTCGCGCTCGGCATCCTCGGCCCCGAGGAGCGCAAATATCTCGGCCCGGAGCTTCAGAACGTCAACCTGCCGGAGGGGGTCTGATGGGCTACGACTGCGACGTGCTGATCATCGGCGGCGGCGCCACCGGGGCTGGGGTGATGCGTGACCTCGCGCTGCGCGGGGTGCATTGCCTGCTGATCGACCGGCGCGACCTCAACGCCGGCGCCTCGGGGGGCAACCACGGGCTGTTGCATTCCGGCGGACGCTATGCGTCGAGCGACACCGGCACCGCCGCCGAATGCCGTCGCGAGGGCGATATTCTCAAGGCCGTGGCGCCGCAATGTATCGACGATTGCGGCGGCATGTTTGTCGCCGTCGAGGGCGACGACCCGGGCTTCGCCGCGCGCTTCCCCGAGGCCTGCGCGGCCGCCGGGATCGCCTGCGAGCCCCTGACCCCCGCCGAGGCCCGCGCCCGCGAACCGGCGCTTCCCGAGACCCTGATCGCCGCCTACAGCGTGCCCGACGCCACCATCGACCCGTTCCGGCTGGTGCTCGAACAGGTCTCCCATGCCGAGGCGCTGAACGGCTCCGAATACCGGCCGCACACGGCCGTGGAAGGCTTCGAGATCGAGCGCGGCCAGATCACCGCCGCCCGCCTGCGCGACCTGAAGACAGGCGCGCAATCCATTGTAAAGGCAAGGCAATTCGTCAATGCCGGGGGCGCCTGGGCAGGCCGGATCGCGGGCCTTGCCGGGGTGCAGGCGGTGCGGGTGACCGCCTCCAAGGGCACGCTGATCATCTCCAACATCCGGCTCTCCAAAGGCGTCATCAACCGTCTGCGCCCCCCCGGCGACGGCGACATCCTCGTGCCCGGCGGCACGGTGTCGATCCTCGGCACCTCCTCGGTGACCATCGCCGACCCCGACAACTGCCGCCCCACCATCGCCGAGGTCGACCGCATTCTCGACGAAGGCAAAGCCATGCTGCCGGTGCTCGCCGACACCCGCTTCATCCGCGCGTTTTCCGGCGTCCGCCCGCTGCTCGCCGCCGCCGGCTCCGAGGCCGACGGACGCAGCGCCTCGCGCGGTTTCAGCCTTTATACCCACGCGGACGAGGGGCTGGAAAACTTCTGCACCATCGCCGGCGGCAAGCTCACCACCTTCCGGCTGATGGCCGAGAAGACCGCCGATCTGGTGGCCACCCGCCTCGGCAACACCACCCCTTGCGTGACCGAGACCGAGCCCCTGCCCTCCGGCCCCGGCGCCGGCTGGACCGAGCCCGGCGCCTCGGCGCGCGACTGGATCACCCGCAGCGACCCGGCCGACACCGTGCTCTGCGAATGCGAGATGGTGGCGCGTTCCACCGTCGACGAGATCGTCGCCGCCGCCCCGGGCCATGAAGACCACATGAGCCTCGAGGCCATCGCCCGGCGCTCGCGGATCGGCAAGGGCGCCTGTCAGGGCGCCTTCTGCTCCATGCGCGTGACCTCGCATCTCTACGATTGCGGGGTGATCGACAGCGCCGGAGGGCTCGGCGCCATGCGCGATTTTGTCACCCACCGCTACACCGGCACCCGCCCGGTGCTCTGGGGGGCGCAATTGCCGCAGGAGGAGCTTGCCGAGATCCTGCATGTCGGACTGGCGGGGCTCGACATGGTCGGCAGCGGGGAGGACGGCTGGTGAAACGTGCCACCCGCCGGGTCGACACCGGGCTTGCGGTGATCGGCACCGGGATCGCGGGCTTTGCGGCGGCGCTGTTTGCGCGCGCCCGTGGGCTGGAGGTAGCGCAGCTCGGCCATTCCGGCGCGCTCGCCTATACCACCGGCTATCTTGACCTTCTGGGTGTCGCGAATGGCAGCAGCATCGCCGACCCATGGTCCGGGATCGACGCCCTGCGGACCGCCGAGCCCGCCAACCCGCTCGGCTTCCTTGACACTGTCGCGCTGCGCGACGCGATGGACAGTTTTGTGCGTGACCTCAACGCGATGGGCCTCGGTTACACGGCGCCGGGCGCGGCAAATCTCACCGCGCTGCTGCCCTATGGCGTCACCAAACCCACGCTCAGCCTGCCCGAGACCATGCGTCCCGGCTGCGAGGCGCTGGCGGCAAAGGCCCCGGCGCTGATCGTCGATTTCGACGGGTTGCAGGGCTTCTCGGCGCGGGAATTCGTCACCAATATCGCGGGCCAATGGCCGGGGCTCACCCCCCTCCGCCTCGGCTTTCCCGGCATGGAGGGCACACAGGTCTTCCCCGAAGCGATGGCCCGCGCCCTCGAAACCCGCCCCACCCGCGCGGCCCTCGCCGACCGCATCCGCCCGAACCTCGGCGGTGTCACCCATGTCGGCCTGCCGGCGGTGCTCGGCGTGCGCAACCCCGACGCCGTGCGCGCCGAGATGGAAGCGCGCCTCGGGGTGACGCTGTTCGAAATCCCGACGATCCCGCCCGGCGTGCCCGGGATCAGATTGCGCGAAGTCCTCACCCGCAGCCTGCCGGAACGTGGCGTGATGCTGGAGCCGAACCTCAAGGTCTCATCCGTGAGCTTCAGCGAAGCCGGCATCACGCTGGCGCTGCACGGCCCCATGGAAGACCTCGAAATCCACGCCCGCGCGGTGCTGCTGGCGACAGGGCGCTTCCTCTCGGGCGGGCTCGGCGCCACCCGCAGCGGGGTGTTCGAACGCCTCATCGGCCTTGACATCCAGCAGCCCGCAAGCCGCGAGGCGTGGTTCGCGGAAGACTACCTCGCCCCCGAAGGCCACGCGCTGAACCGCGCGGGGGTCGTGGTGGACCGGCATTTCCGCCCGCTCGACGCCAGCGGCGCCCCGGTGGACCCGCGATTGTTTGCCGCCGGGTCGATCCTCGCAGGCCAGGACTGGGTGCGCTCGCGCTCCGGCGCCGGGCTCGCCATCGCCTCCGCCTGGGGCGCGGTGCAGGCGCTGCCGCCCTGAGCACGCCGGGGCCGGGAGCGATCTTTCACCTCAAACGCGGCGATCGGGCAACATTCCCGCTCCGGCCCGCCGGATGCTGAAAAACCTCCTTACATTCGCCACTTTCCCCCCCGAAAACGCAGCCAATTCCGCAGGTTTCAGGCCGTTCCCCGAAACCCGCTCCATCCGACCCGAATGACGCCCGAATGAAGAAGGTATCCCACATGCCCCTTTCTCAAGACGAGTTGATCGCCTGGCTCACCACCTCCCTCGACAGCGACGACGATATTGCCGGCGACACCGCGCTGTTCACCTCCGGCCTGCTCGACAGCGTGATGATGCAGGATCTCATCATGTTCTTCGAGGAAAAGACCGGCACCGAGGTGCCTGCCGAAGACGTGACGCTGGACAACTTCGACACCCCCGCCGCGATCATCGCCTATGCGGAAAGCCTCGGCTGATGACCGCGCAAGAAGTCCCCGGTGCCCCCGGTGCCGACGACGCTCTGCTGACCCGCGTGGCCGAGACTTGCGGCACGCCGGCCTATGTCTTTCTCGGCGACCGGATCGACGCGCGCGCCACCGCGCTGAAACAGGCTTTCGGCGGAAGGTTCAGCCTCAGCTATGCGGCCAAGAGCAACCCCAACCCGGGGCTGCTTGCCTTTCTGGAACCGCGGGTGGAAAACCTCGACATTTCCTCCATCGGCGAAATGCGCCTCGGCCTCAGGGCGGGCTGGACCCCGGAGCGGATGAGCTTCACCGGCCCCGCCAAGCGCGACGCCGAGCTTGAGGAGGCGATCGCGGGCGGTGTCGGCGAACTGATCGTCGAAAGCCTCGACGAGGCCCGGCGCGCCGACCGGATCGCCCGCGCGCACGACCGCCGCCAGCGCATCATGGTGCGCATCGGCCCGGATGTGGTGCCGAAGGGGTTTGGCGACCATATGGCGGGCCGTCCGAGCCCGTTCGGCATCGACTACGAACAGATCCACGAGGCGATGCCGCAGATTCTCGCCCTCGAAAACCTGGAGCTTGCGGGGCTTCACATCTATTCCGGCACCCAGTGTCTGAAGCCGCAGGCGATTTGCGAAAACTGGCGCAATTTCATAAGGATATTCCGCGATGTTTGCGTGAAACATGAGGTGACGCCCGAGCGCCTGGTGTTCGGATCCGGCCTTGGCATCCCGTATTTCGAAAACGACCAGCCGCTCGACCTCGGCGAAATCGCCAGCGACATCGCCCCCGATCTCGACGCGCTGCGGGCCGAGGCGCGATTTGCCACGACAGATCTGGTGCTGGAGCTTGGCCGCTACCTCGTCGGCGAGGCGGGCTACTACCTCACCCGCGTCACCACGGTGAAACACTCGCGCGGCGCGACCTATGGGCTCTGCGATGGCGGCATGAACCATCACCTGCCGGCCTCCGGCAATTTCGGCATGGTGATTCACCGCAACTACCGGATGCACAAGCTCGGCGGCGGGGAACCGGCCGGCAAGGTCAACCTGTCGGGGCCGCTCTGCACCCCGCTCGACAGGATCGGCGTCAATGTGATGCTGCCCGAAATCGCCGCCGGAGATGTGATCGCCGTGCATGGCTCGGGTGCCTATGGCATGACCGCAAGCCCGCTGATGTTCATCAGCCACCCGCTGCCGAAGGAGATTCTCGCCACCGGCAGCCAGCTGCGCGACGTGACCCGCCAGATCGGCGACCTCTGACGCCCCGCCCCGAAGCGCTGCCTGACCCGGCCGGCCCCGCGCCGGCCGGTTTTGCCGCCCGCCCTGCGGAGGGGCGGGAAAACCGCATTTCCGAAACCATATCTTAACGCCCCGTCCGTAGACCTTCTGTCGAGAACAAACGAGAGGGACCGGCGTGATACAGATTCTGCGTGACAACCGGCGGGGGGCCGCATGAGCACCCCCACCCTGGACCTTCCCCCCCGGCTTGATCTGCCGGCCCTCGCCGCGTTGCAGGGCGAGCTCATCGCCCGCCGCGGCACCGATCTGACGCTCGATGCCGCCAGGGTCGAACATCTCGGCGCGCTGGCGTTGCAACTGATCCGCTCCGCCGCGCGGAGCTGGGCAGAGGACGGCCACGCCTTGTCCTTCGAAAACGCCTCGACCGACCTCGCCGACCAGCTCGCCCTGCTCGGCTTCGATCCCGCGAGCGTCACCAGATGGGAGGCCGCCCCATGAGTGCCGGGAGCCTGCAAATCCTGGCGGTGGACGACAGCCGCACCATGCGCGACATGATCCGGCTGACACTCACCGGCGCCGGTTTCGGCACCCACCTCGCGGAAGACGGTGTCCACGGCCTCGAAGTGCTCGATGCGATCGCGCCGCCCGATGCGATCATCACCGACATCAACATGCCGCGTCTCGACGGCTTCGGTTTCATCGACGCGGTGCGCCGGCAGGGCGCCTTCCGCGCGATCCCGATCCTGGTGCTCACCACCGAGAGTGCGGCGGAAATGAAGGAACGGGCCCGCGCCGCGGGTGCCACCGGCTGGATCGTCAAGCCCTTCGATCCCGAAAAGCTGGTCAGGGCCCTCAGAATGGTTGCGGGGTAGACATGTCCGATCCGATGGCTGAAATCCGCGCGTCGTTCTTCGTCGAATGCGAAGAATTGCTCGAATCGTTGCAAGACGGCTTGCAGGCGATGGACGATGGCCTGTCCGACGCCGAGACCGTCAACATGGTGTTCCGCGCGGTCCACTCGATCAAGGGCGGCGCCGGCGCCTTCGGCCTCGATACCCTGGTCGCCTTCGCCCACAAGTTCGAAACCGCGATGGACGAGGTGCGCGGCGGCAGGCTGGTGCCTGACCCGGAGGTGCTGAAGCTGTTTTTCCACGGCTCCGACATCCTTGGCGATCTGGTGCGCGAAAGCCGCGACGGGCTCGAGCATGACGAGGCGCTCTATGCCCCGGTGCTCGCCGAACTCGAAGGCCTGGTGGGGGCAAAGCCGGACGACGCCGAAGACGCCGCCGCCGCCGAAAGCTTCGTGCCCACGCCGCTGGCGCTCGATCTCGACCTGGGCGCAGAGGATTTCAGCGCCGCGGCCTTTGGCGCCGACACCGCTCCGCCCGGGACCGAAGCCCGGACCGAAGCCCGGACCGAAGCCCAGGCCGAACCCGCAATCCGCATCCGTTTCAAACCCGAAGCGGTGCTCTATGCCCACGGCAGCGAGCCGTTGTTCCTGTTCCGGGCACTGCGAGACCTTGGCCCGCTGGAGGTTACCTGCCAGGACAACGACCTGCCCGGTCTTGACGCACTGGATCCCGAACAAAGCCACATCGGCTGGGAGCTCACCCTGCAAGGTGGCGAACCCGACTCGGCCGTTCGCGAGGTGTTCGAATTCGTCGAGGGGCTCTGTCTGCTGGAAATCGACTCCCCCGCCGCGCCTGCTCCCGGTGCCGATCTGGATTTGAGCGGCCTGCCGGACCTCGCCAGCCTCACCGACGGTTCGGACCTGCCCCCGCCCCCCCCGGCACCGGCGCCGGAGACCGCCTCTGCGGCCGATCCGGCCCCTGCCCCCGTAGCCACACCAGACCCGGACCCGCAACCGAACGCCGAGACCAGAGCCGCGGCCAAACCCGCTCCGCCCCGGGGGCCCCTGGCCACGCCCCGCGCCACCGTCCGGGTCGATCTCGACCGGATCGACCGGCTGGTGAACCTTGTTGGCGAGATCGTCATCAACCAGGCGATGCTCACCCAAAGCGTCGAGGCCGCGGGCCTTCCGCCGAACTCGCCGGTGCGCACCGGGCTCGAGGAATTCCTCCAGCTCACCCGCGACATCCAGGAAAGCGTGATGATGATCCGCGCCCAGCCGGTCAAATCGCTGTTCCAGAGGATGAGCCGGATCGTCCGTGAAGCCTCGGCCGCCATCGGCAAGGACGTGCGTCTCAGAACCGAGGGCGAACATACCGAGGTCGACAAGACCGTCATCGAACGCCTGGCCGACCCGCTCACCCACATGATCCGCAACGCGGTCGACCACGGGCTCGAATCGGGCGACGAGCGCGAGGCGCTCGGCAAACCCCGCGAAGGCCAGGTCTCGCTCACCGCGATGCACCGCTCGGGGCGGATCGTGATCGAAGTCGCCGACGACGGCGCCGGGATCGACCGCGAAAGAGTGCTGAAAAAAGCCATCGATAACGGTCTGGTCTCGCCGGACACGCAGCTCACCGATTCGGAGATCGACAACCTCCTGTTCCTCCCCGGCCTTTCGACCGCCAGGACAGTATCGAACCTGTCGGGCCGCGGCGTCGGCATGGATGTGGTCCGCTCCGCGATCCAGGCGCTGGGCGGGCGGATCACCATCACCTCGGAACGCGGCCGCGGCAGCACCTTCTCGATCTCGCTGCCGCTGACCCTCGCGGTGCTCGACGGCATGGTGGTGCGCGTCGCGGGCGAAACCCTGGTGGTGCCGCTCAACACCATCCTCGAAACGCTGGCGCTGACCGATGGCGACATCCGCGCCCTCGGCCCCCACACCCACGTGGTCAAGATCCGCGAACACTTCGTTCCGCTTGTCGATCTCGGTGCCGAACTCGGCTACCGCGACCCGCTCCAGAGATACACCGGCGGCGTCGTGCTGCTGATCGGTCAGGAAGACGGGATGAGCGCCGCCATTGCCGTCGACTCGATCGAGGATCAGCGGCAGGTCGTCATCAAGGGCCTTCAGGACAGTTACGGCCGCATTCCCGGCATCGCAGCGGCCACCATTCTGGGCGATGGCCATATCGCCCTGATCCTCGACCCGGTCGACCTCATGGCCAGAGCCAGCGGCCAGACCAGGCCCGCCCGCGCGCCGCAGGCGACACTTCAATCCGCGCAAACCAAGGGGCTCCCGGCATGACCAATTCCTCCAAGACCAACGATACCGCGCGAGATGGAAACATCCGCGAACTGCTGTCTTTCCTGGTCGGCGGGCAGGATTATTGTGTCGACATCATGTCGGTGCGGGAAATCCGCGGCGGCACCCGCGCCACCCCGCTCCCCCATGCCCCGCGTTTCATGCGCGGCGTGATCAACCTGCGCGGCACCGTGCTCCCGATCATGGATCTCGCCTGCCGGCTCGAGATCGACACCGGGGCCGACCGCGAACGCAATGTCATCATCGTCGTCGCCAACGGCGAGCGCACGGTGGGGCTGATCGTCGATGCGGTGTCCGATATCCTGGCGGTAACGGAAGAAGAGATGCAACCGCCGCCCGACCTCAAGGCCGACAGCGACCACAGCTTCATCTCGGCGCTGACGATCGTCGACGACCGGATGATCCGGGTGCTCGACCTCAACGCCGTGCTGCCGCTGCCGAGCGAGGAGGCCGCATGACGTTTTCCGCCCCCCTTGCCGCGCCGGAGACCGCGCCCGGCATCCCCTCCCCCTCCGCTCCGGGGCTCAACGGTCCGGACCTGACGGCCGCCGATTTCGCCCGGATTGCCGCGCTCGCGCACCGAACGGCGGGCCTGGCCATCGGCACCGGAAAATCCGCCATGGTCCGCACCCGGCTCGCCCGGCGCCTGCGGGCCCTGGGGCTCGCGAGCTTCGAGGCCTATTGCCGCTATCTCGACAGCCCGGAGGGCAGCGATGAAATCGGCAAGATGGTCTCCGAACTCACCACCAACGTGTCGCATTTCTTCCGCGAGGGACACCATTTCGATCTGCTGCGCAGCGACGTGCTTCCGCCGCTCGCCGAACGCGCCAGGGCCGGTGAACGGGTGCGGATATGGTCGGCCGGTTGCGCCAACGGGCAGGAGCCCTATTCGATCGTCATGGCGATGATCGAGGCCGGCATGCCGATGGAGCGCGACGTCCGGGTACTGGCGACGGACATCGACCCCAAGGTCATCGCCCATGCCCGCAAGGGCCTCTACCCGGAGACCATGCTCTCCGGCCTGCCCGACGCAATGCGTGCCCGCTTCTTCACCCGGGCGAAACCGGGCGCCGAGCCCGCCTGGCAGGCCGGACCGGCGCTGCGCGACGCGGTGCATTTCGGGGTTCTGAACCTGCTGGACGCCTGGCCGATGCGCGGGCGCTTCGACGCGATCTTCTGCCGCAACGTCGTCATCTATTTCGACACCGCGACCCAGGAGAGGCTCTGGCAGCGCTTCACAGACCAGCTCACCCCGGACGGATGGTTGTTCATCGGCCATTCGGAGCGCCTTTCGGGTGGGGTTCAGCCCCGCTTCCAGGGCCGTGGAATCACCGCCTACCAACTCGGCACGCCGGCAGGCGGCCTCCCGCCGGCGGCGGGCGAAGCAAGCATGAGGAACTGACCGGATGTCATTGCGAGACCAATTGCGGATCATGGTGGTGGACGACATGTCGACCAGCCGCGGCCTGATCACCCAGGCGCTCGACGGGCTGGGCATCCGCCAGGTCGAAAGCGCCGCCGACGGCGCGAGCGCCCTGCAACGGATCGGCAGCTGGCCGGTGCATCTGGTGATCTCCGACATGAACATGCCGGGGATGAACGGCCTTCAGCTGCTTCACGCCCTGCGGTCGAACCCGAAGACCCGGCAGGTGGGCTTTCTGCTGATCACCGGCAAGGCCGACCGTCAGATCATCGAGACCGGAAAGAAACTCGGCATGAACAACTTCCTCGCGAAGCCGTTCCAGCCGAAAGACCTCGTCACGGCGATCGAAGCGATCACCGGGCGTCTCTAGAGGACAGACAATGACTGCGATGGGATTGACGCCGCAAACACCGGATCCGTGCCGGGACGAGAGCATCGGGCTGGATTGCCTGCTCGCGCAATCCTCGGAGGAACTGGCCCGGCTGGCCGGGCAATGCGGTCAGCTGCAATGGTCGATATCGGCCATACTCGATACGCTCGACCATCCCGATCTCGGGGCCGAGATCCACATGTTGCAGGACATCGACCGGATCCAGCAAACCCTCCAGGATCTTGCCGCGATCCTCGACGTGGCCGGAACGTGCAGCGCGGGGGCCCGGCTGGCCCGCGACAGGGTCGGCGCCTCCATCCGCCTCGAGAGCCTGCGCCAGCGCCTCGGCCTCTCCGATGCCCCGCCCCCGGACCCCGGGCCGGGCGCCAACGACATAACCTGGCTCTGAGCACGGTCGCCCGCCGGCCGGCTCCGGGCCACGCCTGAACAAGAAACCGCCAAAACGAGGCCAATCGAATGTCCGACACCACAAAACCCGCCCATCGCGGTTTCAGGTTCAACTCCCTGCTGGTGAAAATCGCGGGAATCCTTCTGGCAGGCGGAACGCTTCTCGCCGCAATGGTGACGTGGAACAACACCCGCACCACGGTTCAGATGATCCGCGAAGACGTCGCGCAAGCGGCCCTCGAAACCAACAGCTTCATTGCAGTCGGCGTCGCGGAGGCGTTTCAGGAGCAATCCACAGCCCGGATACAGACGCTGCTCGCACAGGTCTCGGGCAGCGACAATCACGAAACGCTCCGGCTACTCGCACTCGACGCCGGCGGGGAAATCCTCGTTTCCAAAGGCCACGAGCCAGGCTATGACGCGGAGCTCAGGGCCCTTGCAACCCGGGCGGCCGCGCAGGGCAGTTCCGTGTCCTCCGCCGACGGCCTGCTGGTGGCCACGCCGGTCGCGGCCCCCTCCGGCGAACCCGCCGGCACCATCGCCAGCGCCTGGTCGGTGAAGGAGGCGATTGCCGCGGAATACCGCACGGCAATCCTCAATCTTGGCATTGCCTTTGCCCTCGTCAGCGCCACCATGTTCGCGATGATGCTGGCGGCAAACCGCTGGATCGTCGCGCCGATCTCGCGGCTGGCCGAAACCGTCACCCGGCTGGCGCGCGAAGACTTCGATGTCGCGGTGACGGCGGCCGGCCGCGGCGACGAGCTTGGCGACATCGGCCGTGCCATCGGGCATCTGCGCGACGAACTGCGGGAGGGCCGCGACCGGGCGCGTGACAACCGGTTCCGCAGCGCGGCCTTCGAAGCCTCGTCAGCCGCGATCATGATGGCCGACACCGATATGCGGATTACCTCGGTGAACCGGTCTCTGCACAACATCCTCGATACCCATGTCGAGAGTTTCCGCGCCACCACCGCCGGATTTGATCCGGATGCGATTGTCGGACAGGACATGGATTTCTTCCATGCCGGCCCGCTCAAGCAGAGGGTCCGCGCCCTGCTGACGGACCCGGCCAATCTGCCCTACCATGCCGATATCGCCATTGCCGCGGCCCGCTTCCACCTGACCATCAGCCGCGTCGAAAACGAACGGGGGGCGCTCGATGGCTTCGTCATCGAATGGACCGATCAGACAGAGGAATTCATGAACAGGGCGATCCTGAATTCCATCGCCGTCAATCAGGTTCAGGCCGAGTTTTCGCTCGATGGCAGCCTGCTTTGCGGCAACAAACTGTTTGCCGAAGCCATGGGTGCCGACGTCGAAACGCTGCCCGGCGCGGCCAGCCGCCAGATTTTCGACTTCGACGAACCCCCGGCAGGCAGCAGTCAGGGCACAGTGTTCGACCAGCTCAATCGCGGCACGGCCGTCTTCGGGCGCTTCCGGCTGATCCGCACCGATGGCACCCGGGCGCTGATCGAGGGCGGTTTTGCGCCGGTCGCCGATACCAAGGGCACGCTCCTGCGGGTGATTCTGATCGGCAAGGACGTGACCGCCGACCAGGACCAGCTCGCGCGCGCCGAAGCCGGACGGGCAAGGCTTCAGGCGGCCCAGGAAACGGTCGTTGAAACCCTGCGCAACGCGCTGGGAAACCTCGCAAAAGGCGATCTGACCACGCGTATCGAAACGGCGTTTTCCGGCGACTACGACCGGCTCAGACTCGACTTCAACCAGGCGGCCGAAACCCTCCAGGCGGCCATGAAAAGGGTGGTCGAAAACGCCGAACTGATCCGCGGCGAGGCCAGCGAGATCGCCACCGCGGCCGACAATCTGTCGAGCCGGACAGAGCGCCAGGCGGCCACCCTCGAACAGACCGCTTCCGCGCTCGATCAACTGACCGCATCGGTCAAGTCTTCGGCCGATGGCGCCGCCCACGCCAACACGCTCGTCGCCACCGCCCGGCAGGACGCCGAAGCCTCTGGCGCGGTGGTGCGCGAAGCGGTCGGCGCAATGGGCGAAATCGAAAGATCCTCGCAACAGATCTCGAAGATCACCGGGGTCATCGACGACATCGCCTTCCAGACCAATCTCCTCGCCCTCAATGCCGGCGTCGAAGCGGCCAGAGCGGGCGACGCGGGACGCGGCTTTGCCGTGGTCGCTTCCGAGGTCCGGGCGCTGGCGCAGCGCTCTTCCGATGCCGCACGCGAAATCAACAGCCTGATCTCGGCCTCCGACAACCATGTCCGGCGCGGGGTCGACCTCGTTGACCAGGCCGGACGGGCGCTCGAGGGGATCGTCGACAGTGTGCAGAAGATCAGTCAGAACGTCTCCGAGATTGCTCAATCCTCCAGCGAGCAAAGCTCGGGGCTGGCAGAGATCAACACGGCGATCAACCAGCTCGACCAGGTGACCCAGCAAAACGCCGCCATGTTCGAAGAGACCACCGCGGCCAGCCATGCCCTCACCCGCGAGGCCGAGGCACTGACCGGTACGATGGGCAGCTTCTCGACCGGGACCGAGCGCGAGGAGGCACCCCGGAACCTGTTCGCCCCCGGCACGCCGACACGGCGCAAGGCCGCCGCGGCCCGGGTTGCCGGCCGCCCGGGCCGCGCAGTGGCCGCTTCGGCACAGGCCACCGCCGCTGCGATCGCGCAGGACGACGGATGGGACGAATTCTGATCTGCCCATGGGGCGCCTGCGGCGGCACCAACACCAGATGACGAATGGAACCGAAACAATGAAAGACAAACCCCTGCGGGTGCTCGTCGTGGACGATTCTCCGACCATGCGCCGCCTGATCCGGGCGGGTATCGAAACCCACCCGCGTATCCAGGTGGTCGGCGAGGCCGGAAACGCGATCGAGGCCCGCGATGCCGTGAAAGCACTGCAGCCGGACGTGATGACGCTCGATGTGGAAATGCCCGGGATGTCCGGCATCGAATTCCTCGAACGGCTGATGCGCGCACGCCCGATGCCGGTCATCATGCTCTCGACCCTCACCGGGGCCGGAAGCGATGCCTCGGTGCGCGCATTGTCGCTCGGCGCGGTCGATTGTGTCGAGAAACCGCATTTCGGTGATGCCCGCGCGACCTTCGAACAGCTCACCCGGATGCTGCTCGTCGCCGCCGACGCCCGGGTAGGCCGCGGCCGGGCGCATGTCGCGAGGGCAGCACTCCCCCCCACCGGTTCCGGCTGGCGATGGAACGGGCGGTGGATTCTGATCGGCTCATCGACCGGCGGGGTCGAGGCGCTGGAGACCGTTTTGCAGAACTTCCCGGCCAACTGCCCGCCGACACTCATCACCCAGCATATGCCCGCGCAATTCCTGCGCAGCTTTGCAGCCCGCCTGAACGCCACCATGCAACCGAATGTCCGGGTCGCGACCGACGGGCTCAGGCCCGGTGCCGGAGATGTCATCATCGCCCCGGGCGACAATCACATGCGGCTTTCGCCCGGGGGTGATTCCTTGCGCCTTTCCGGGGCCCCCAAACGCTCCGGCCACCGGCCTTCGGTCGACGAGATGTTCGGGTCGGCCCTGCCCCACGCACAGCAGATCATTGCGGCGATCCTTACCGGCATGGGCCGGGACGGTGCCGAGGAAATGCTGCGGTTGCGCCAGGCCGGCGCCCGCTGCATCGGCCAGAACGCCGACAGCTGCGTCGTCTACGGGATGCCCCGGGTTGCCCATTCGCTCGGTGCGGTAGAGGAACAGCTTCCCCTCGCGGCGATCGGCCCCCGCCTGCTGGAGCTCGCCGCCGCATGAGCCCGGGAGCGTTCCCCGCAACGGTCGCGAAGGCCGACGGCCCTGCCGAAAAGCCCAAACGCACCTATATCGGCCAGGGAGAATATGCCATCGACGGCGGCAATGCCGTGATCGTGACCCTGCTCGGCTCCTGCGTGAGTGCCTGTATCTGGGATCCCGACCGTTGCATCGGCGGAATGAACCATGTTTTGTTTACCGATGATAACGTGAATGCGGCGGAGGTCTTCGGTCACGGAGTCAACGGCATGGAATTGCTCATCAACGGCCTGCTGCGGCTTGGGGCGGATCGGAAGAACCTGCGGGCCAAGATCTTCGGCGGAGCCAAGATGATCAGCAGATTGTCCGACGAAGGCGCGCGAAACGGTGAATTCGTAATCGGTTACCTCGCCAATGAAGGCATTCCCCACCTCGGCGGCGATCTGGGCGGGCATCGTGCCCGACGAATTGAATTCTGGCCAGGCAGCGGACGGGCACGGTTGAAATACGTCGAGCAGGAGGTGAAGGTAAGACACCTGTCCGAACAGCGGCAAACCAACGCGGTGGAATTGTTCTGAACCCCGGCAGGGCCCGGGTCTGCCGGGCTGGCCAAGACGACCCGACGCCCCCGGGCCGCGATCTCTCGATTGACGCCGTGTTCGCCCTTGAGTACAGGATGAGCCGGGCCCGAGTGGCGGAATTGGTAGACGCAGGGGATTCAAAATCCCCCGATGGCAACATCTTGTCGGTTCGAGTCCGACCTCGGGTACCAGGGTTTCGGTTTTCGCCAGCGTGAACCGCGCCGGTCTCTCCGATGTGAACCGCGCCGGGTTTGCCGATGTGAACCGCGCCAGTTTCTCCGATGTGAACCGCGCCGGTCTCTCCGATGTGAACCAGGCCAGTTTCTCCGATGTGAGCCGCGCCGGGTTTGCCGCGAGTGGCCGGGGACATGCCAGGCGGCCATGGCCAGAATTACCGGAACTGCGCAAGACTCGGCTCTGGTTCCTGCCGACGGGTGGTTTGCCACGGGATCCGCCAGACGGTGACCGTCGAAACCGCCCGCCCATTCGAGGGTGCCGTATTCCGCAGCGCCGACGCCACGCCATGGGGCATGACCGCCGATGCCGGGCGCGGTGGCAGAGCATGGTCGCCGATGCCGGGCGCGGGCGGCAAACGGCCCGGTCTCGCACCGGCCATGGATCGCTTCCGCAAAGGCACTGCCCTGCAAGTCCCCGCGAGACTGTGCGGTGTTTGCTCTGATGCGCCACGTGTCGCATCGGGAAGCGTTCTTCGAACCGATGGCGAATTGCCTTTTGACCGTGTGCCAGTCACGCAGGGCGCGCGCTTCCGCTGCCCTATGGAACCTTTGCCGAAAACCTCAATCCCCTCACGCTGCCAACTGATGCTGCCTGAAACCAGGGATTGCAACGCGTTGGGTGATGCGCCTTGTTTCAGCCATTTCGTCAGACGCCCCGGTTCGCCCGCCGCCGTATCGCGACACGGAACCCGTGTTGCCCGCGCCGAAACCGGCCCCATGTTGCTCCGGGCGCCGATGACTGCCAGCCGGGGCCGGACGCGAAAGGTCGATGGCCGTCCCGCTGTCGGGGACGAAAACCGGTTCGCCGTTCTGCGCCGGCCTCGCCGCCAACCAGGCCGTTTTCGTGGCCAGGCGGCGCCCGGGGCCAGATGCAACGGAGCCCGCGCCGGTTTCGAACACCCCCTCAAGCCAAGCGAGTAGCGATGAGGCAAGGATCTTGATACACTCGTCGAAGACCTCAACACATTGCCAGCCCAGAGATTGGAGAAACCATGTCCGACGTCACCCTTCACCCGCCCGCCGCCGATTTCGTCGCCAACGCCAAGATCAAGGCCGACCAGTACGACGAAATGTACGCCCGTTCGATCGACGACCCCGAAGGCTTCTGGGGCGAAGCCGCCGAACGGCTCGACTGGATCCGCAAACCCACGAAGATCAGGAACACCACCTTCGACTACCCGCATGTGTCGATCAAATGGTTCGAGGACGGCCAGCTCAACGTGGCCTGGAATTGCATCGACCGCCATCTCGCCACCCGCGGCGATCAGGTGGCGATCATCTGGGAGGCCGACGACCCGGCCCATGACCAGAAGATCACCTATAACCAATTGGCCACCAACGTCGCCAAAATGGCCAATATCTTCAAGGATCTCGGCCTCACCAAAGGCGACCGCGTGGTGCTCTACCTGCCGATGATCCCCGAAGCGGCCTATGCCATGCTCGCCTGCGCCCGCCTCGGGCTGATCCATTCCATCGTCTTCGCCGGCTTCTCGCCCGAGGCGCTGGCCAGCCGGGTCGAGAACGCCGAAGCCGCGCTGATCGTCACCGCCGACGAGGCCCCCCGCGGCGGCCGCAACACGCCCCTCAAGACCAATGTCGACAAGGCCCGCGAGGTCTGCGGCCCGGTGCCTGCCCTCGTGGTCGAACGCACCGGCGGCGATGTGCCGATGAAAGACGGGCTCGACCACGGCTACAGGGCGCTGTTCGACGCCGCCTCCGACAGCTGCCCCTGCGAGGTGATGGACGCCGAAGACCCGCTGTTCATTCTCTACACCTCCGGCTCCACCGGCACGCCCAAGGGGGTGCTGCACACCACCGCGGGCTATCTGCTCTACACCGCGATGACCCATGAATATGTGTTCGACTACCATGACGGCGACATCTACTGGTGCACCGCCGATGTCGGCTGGGTCACCGGCCACAGCTATATCGTCTACGGGCCGCTCGCCAACGGCGCCACCACGCTGATGTTCGAAGGCGTGCCCACCTACCCCGATGTCGGCCGCTTCTGGCAGGTGATCGAGAAACACAAGGTCAACCAGTTCTACACCGCCCCCACCGCCATCCGCGCGCTGATGCGCCACGGCGCCGAACCGGTGGAACGCTTCGATCTCTCCTCGCTCAAGGTGCTGGGCTCGGTCGGCGAGCCGATCAACCCCGAAGCCTGGGTCTGGTATGACGAGGTGGTCGGCAAGGGCAAATGTCCGATCGTCGACACCTGGTGGCAGACCGAGACCGGCGGCCACATGCTCACCATCCTCCCCGGCGCCCATGCCGCCAAACCCGGCGCCGCCTGCAAGCCGTTCTTCGGGGTGCAGCCGGTGCTGCTCGACCCCGCCACCGGCCGCGAGATCGAGGAGACCGAGGCCGAAGGCGTGCTCTGCATCAGGGATGCCTGGCCCGCGGCGCTGCGCTCGGTGTTCCGCAACCACGAGCGCTTCGTGCAGACCTATTTCAGCGACTACAAGGGCTATTATTTCTCCGGCGACGGCGCCCGGCGCGATGCGGATGGCGACTACTGGATCACCGGCCGGGTGGACGACGTGATCAACGTCTCAGGCCACCGCATGGGCACCGCCGAGGTCGAAAGCGCGCTGGTGGCGCATCCGAAGGTGGCCGAGGCCGCCGTGGTCGGCTTCCCGCACGACCTCAAGGGCCAGGGCATCTATTGCTATGTCACGCTGATGGAGGGCGAGAACTACAGCGAGGAGCTGCGCGAGGAGCTGGTGGCCTGGGTGCGCAAGGAAATCGGCCCGATCGCCAAGCCCGACGTGATCCAATGGGCCCCGGGCCTGCCCAAGACCCGCTCGGGCAAGATCATGCGCCGGATCCTGCGCAAGATCGCCGAAAACGATTTCGGGGCGCTGGGCGACACCTCGACCCTGGCCGATCCGGGCGTGGTCGAAGAGCTGATCGAAGGCCGCGCGGAAGCGTGAACGCCCCCCAAGAACGCCCGAGAACGGCCAGAGCGGGGAAAATCCCTTGTGAAGGGATTTGCCCCCCGCGAAACCGATGGCCGGGGATAATCCCCGCCGCTCACCAGGAGGCAGAAAACCCGCCCCAGCTTGTTACGCTCAATCGCCCTTGCAATCAGATCATTGCCCAGTCGGCAAACCGCCAGGGCCGCGGCGCCGGCGCCTTACGCGCACCGCCTTTCGGGTCTCTGTCCTTCGCGCTCATGCCCAACCTTTCCTCTTTCCCGCCCCTCATGGGAGACCATTGGAAAGAGCAGAACCGTTTCTGCGCTGACGCGCCAAACACAACCCCCTGCCGCCGACAAGCGCGCCGCACACGGGCCACCGGTATCGGTGCGCAAAGCCTGCGTCACACCCCCCGCCCGCCCCTTCCTTTTTCTTGGGTGAAATACTCCGGGGGTCCGGGGGCAGCGCCCCCGGCGCCCGCCCCGCTTCTGCGCGGCCACGCCCTGGAGCGGGGCTATTGCGCCGTCCAGCCCCCATCGACCGGAATCGTCGCACCGGTCACATTATGAGCAATGGGGGCGCAGAGCCAGCGCGCCAGCGCGCCGATCTCCGCCGGGGTCGACATCCGCTGGCTCGGCTGTTTCGCCGCCAGAAGCGCCGCGATGCCCGCATCCCGGTCGCCGCCCGCCGCCTGTGCCGCATCGTCGATCTGCGACGCGATCAACTGCGTCTCGGTCCAGCCCGGCGCGATGCAATTGATCGTGACCCCGCCCTTCGCGCGCTCTCCCCGGGCGGCATATTCCAGCGCCGCCACCTTCGACAGCCCCACCAGCCCGTGTTTCGCCGCCACATAAGGCGCCTTGTTCACCGAGGCCACCAGCCCGTGCACCGAGGCGATATTGACCACCCGGCCATAGCCCCGCGCCGCCATCGCCGGGAGCGCGAGGCGCATGGTATGGAACGCCGCCGAGAGGTTGACCGCGATCACCGCGTCCCAGGTGGCGGGCGGCATCTCCGCGAGCGATGAGGTGTGCTGGATGCCGGCGTTGTTGACCAGAATATCGGCCCCGCCCCAGGCCTCCACATCCGCCATCAGCGCCTCGATCCGGGCGGGCTCGGAGAGGTTGGCGCCGAAGAACCGCACTTCGGGACTGCCCGCCTCCTCCATCGCCGCGCGGGCCTCTTCGACGCCCGCTTCCTCCTCCAGCCCGTGCAGCGCAATCCGCGCCCCCGCCCGCGCCAGCGCCTCCGCCACCCCGAAGCCGATCCCGCGCAAGGATCCCGTCACCAGCGCCGTGCGCCCCTTGAGTTCGCTCATCTGTCCCTCCGTTCCCATCTGGCGCGAGCCTAACCCATCCCCGGGACGGGTGCCGCAGAAATCTCTGCCCTTTCCGTAAACGCCCGTTAATACAATACCGACCGGTCGGTTGATTTTTTGTCCCCGCCAGTGCAAGCTGAAAGGGCAGCAAGGAGGGCGAGGGATGAGCGGACGACGGCCAAGAACCCGAATTCAGCAAAGGAACCGGGCCTCGATCCTCGATGCGGCGCTGGAGGTGTTCTCCCAGCACGGGTTCCGCGGCGCCACGCTGGACCAGATCGCCAGCGCCGCCGGGCTGTCGAAGCCGAACATGCTCTATTATTACCCTTCGAAGGAGGCGATTCACCGCGAGCTGCTCTCGGGGCTGATGGATATCTGGCTGGAACCGTTGCAGGCGCTGAAAGACAACGGCGACCCGGTCGAAGCGCTGCTCGGCTACATTGACCGCAAGCTTGAAATGTCGCGCGACATGCCGCGCGAAAGCCGGCTGTTCGCGGGCGAAGTGGTGCAAGGCGCACCGCGCTTCGGCGCATTCGTCGCCGGGCCGCTGAAGGCGCTGGTCGACGAAAAGACGGCGCTGATTCAGGGCTGGATCGACCGGGGAAAGATGGCGCCTGTCGACCCCTATCACCTGTTGTTCTCGATCTGGGCCACGACCCAGCATTATGCCGATTTCGACACCCAGGTGCGCGCCTTGCTGAAGCCGGAGGGCAACGCGCATTTCGACAGCGCCCGGGAGTTCTTGCGCAAGATGTACGGCGGGTTGTTGCGCCCCCGGACGGGATGACCGGTTAACCCGTTAACCCCAATGGCGGGAAAACGTGGAATCGCAGGGGATCCGGAGGTAGTATCGGCATGATCCGGGTGGGGGCCCCGAAGGCGGAGCATGGGAATGGAGTTTGCATGGCCTGCCCCGTTGGGGCCGCTTGCAGCCCTCGCGACGGAGACGCCGCTGCGCAAGATGCAGGACGTCAGAAAGGTGACACCCGGTCACAAGGCCGGTGACAGCAACGGCAACACCACCGGACATACCGGCGCCGAGGGCGACAATGCCGCCCGCACCGCGGAGGCGCGCGACATTGTCGCGCTCCGGCGCGAGATGGAGCGGCGCAACCTGCCGGCAGGTCCGCCGCCCGCCTTCAAGATGAGCCTGCTCGAGGTCGAATCCGGCATCCGCCACGTTCTGGCCCGGATCGAGGCCGCGCGCACCCGCACGCGTGAGGCCGAAGCGCTGAAGGCAGAGGCCACCACCAGAGACCGCGCCGCGGTTGCAGAGATGGACAGGCCGATGCCCCCGTCCGGCGCCGCAGAGACAACCGGCCCCGAAGCGGAAACCCGCGGCGCGACGGCGCCGGGCGCGCCAACAGCCCCGGCGGGCGCGGCCCCCGCTGCGATCCCCGGTTCAGACGCCGTTTACGGCCCCCGTCCTGGCCCCGGTCCCGGGCCCGGCCCCCGACCCGACCTCTGAGTCGGCCGCGACCGCACTCTGACCCCGGGGCCGGGCCCGGCCGCAAGTCCGTTCTGGCCCCGGCCGGGCTTCACCGCCTCCCCGCCGCCTCCCCGCACCGCCCCCGCAGCGTTGCCCCGGCGGAAAGTCGCGCTTTCAAACCCCCGCGCCTGCGCCTATAACCGGGAAAACCGCAGCGCGCGCCCTGGGGCACCTCCGGGGCGGCAGACGTCGAGGAAGGCATGACCAAAACGACACGCGACAACACGACCCGCGACAATGACGTGGCCTTCATCCGGGCCCTGGCCGAACTCATCTGCGAGAACGATCTCGCAGAGGTGGCCGTGAAACGCGAATATGGCGAGGCCGACCGGCTGGACGTCCGCGTGCGCCGGGTCACCGAGACCGCGACCGCGCCCCAGGTGGTGGCCGCCGCTGCCCCCGTTGCCGCCGCAACCCCCGCTGCGGCCGCAGCCGCGCAAGCCCCGGCCCCGGCCACCACCGCGCCCGCAGGCGACCCGGTTGCGCATCCCGGGGCCGTTACCTCGCCGATGGTCGGCACCGTCTATCTCCAGTCCGAACCCGGCGCGCCCCCCTTCGTGAAGATCGGCGACCAGGTCGCCGAGGGCGACACGCTGCTGATCATCGAGGCGATGAAGACCATGAACCAGATCCCGGCGCCCAGATCCGGCACGGTGAAGCGCATCCTTGTCGAGGATGCGGCACCGGTCGAGTTTGGCGCTCCCCTGATGATCATCGAATGAACGGGGGCGAGGGATGTTCGACAAGATCCTGATCGCCAATCGCGGCGAGATCGCCCTGAGGGTGATCCGGGCCGCCCGCGAAATGGGGATCCAGACCGTCGCGGTGCATTCCACCGCCGACAGCGACGCGATGCATGTGCGCATGGCCGATGAGGCGGTCTGCATCGGCCCGCCCCCGGCGGTGGACAGTTACCTTTCGGTCCCGGCGATCATTGCGGCCTGTGAAATCACCGGCGCGCAGGCGATCCACCCGGGCTACGGGTTCCTCTCCGAAAACGCCAGTTTCGTCCAGATCGTCGAAGATCACGAGATCAGCTTCATCGGCCCCTCGGCGGAACATATCCGCCTGATGGGTGACAAGATCACCGCCAAGAAGACCGCGAAACAGCTCGGCATCCCGGTGGTGCCCGGCTCCGAGGGCGGCGTGCCCGACCTCGACACCGCGCGCAAACTGGCCGCCGGGATGGGCTATCCGGTGATCATCAAGGCCACCGCCGGCGGCGGCGGCCGCGGCATGAAGGTTGCCGCCAGCGAGGCCGAACTCGAGACCGCCTGGGGCACCGCGCGCTCCGAAGCCAAGGCCGCCTTCGGCAATGACGAATGCTACATGGAGAAATATCTCCGGAAGCCGCGCCATATCGAGGTGCAGGTTTTCGGCGACGGTCAGGGCCACGGGGTGCATCTCGCCGAACGCGACTGTTCGCTTCAGCGCCGCCATCAGAAGGTGTTCGAAGAGGCCCCCGGCCCCGGTATCAGCGCGGCGGAACGGGAGGAAATCGGGTCGATCTGCGCAAAGGCGGTTGCTGATCTGGGCTATTCCGGCGCCGGTACAGTCGAGTTTCTCTATGAGGACGGGAAGTTCTATTTCATCGAGATGAACACCCGGCTCCAGGTGGAACACCCGGTGACGGAAGCGATTTTCGGCGTCGATCTGGTGCGCGAACAGATCCGCGTGGCCGAGGGGCTGCCGCTTTCGTTCACGCAGGACGAACTTGAGGTCAACGGCGCGGCGATCGAGATCCGGATCAATGCCGAACGTCTGCCGACCTTCGCCCCCTGCCCCGGCAGGATCAGCCAGTACCATGTGCCGGGCGGTCTCGGGGTGCGGATGGACAGCGCGCTCTATGACGGCTACACGATCCCGCCCTATTACGATTCGCTGATCGGCAAGCTCATCGTCCACGGCCGCGACCGCACCGAGGCGCTTTCGCGGCTGCAACGGGCGCTGGGCGAGTTGATCGTTGACGGGATCGACACGACCGTTCCGCTGTTCCACGCGTTGTTGCAGGAACCCGACGTGCAATCGGGCAAATACAACATCCACTGGCTGGAACGCTGGCTCGACGAGCACATGGGCTGACGTTGCAGCCGGAGCGTCTCACGCCCGGTCTGTTGCTGAGGGCCTATGCCTCCGGCGTGTTCCCGATGGCCGAGGCCCGGGACGATCCGCGCGTTTTCTGGGTCGATCCCCGGCAGCGGGGGATCCTCCCGCTCGACGGCTTCCACCTGTCGCGGAGCCTGCGCCGGACCATCCTGCGGGCGCCCTTCCGGCTGACCCTCAATACGGATTTCGAGGGCGTCGTGCGCGGCTGCGCCTCGCGGGAGGAGACCTGGATCAACGACACGATCTTTGACGGCTACGTCGCCCTGCACCGCCGGGGCTATGCCCATTCGCTCGAAGCCCGGGCAGGCGGCGCACTGGTCGGCGGGGTCTATGGGGTGGCGCTGGGGCGGGCGTTTTTCGGCGAAAGCATGTTCTCCCGCGCGACCGACGCCTCCAAGGTGGCGCTGGCAACGCTGGTGGCGCATCTGCGGCAGACCGGTTTTGTGTTGTTCGACACCCAGTTCACCACCGCCCACCTCCAGAGCCTCGGCGGGAGGGAGGTGTCGCGGGCGGACTACCACCGGATGCTGGACGCCGCCCTGTCGCAAGGCGTTGCCCGGATCCTCTCCCGCCCTCTGCCGCCGGAAGCGGAGGTCGTGGCGCTGCTCGGCCACGCGGCTCGGGGCAAGGGCTGATCGCCGACCGGCAGCCGGCCGGGCACCACCGCACGCTTCGGCATGGTCCCCGGGCGGTTGCCGCGCGGCGTCGAATGGCAGACAAGTCATTGTTATAAAATGGAAAACTATGTCCATTTTTCCGGAATACCGGAATACCGGAATAGCAGAAATGTCATGCCGAACCGGCGCCTGAAGCTCCGCCGGACGGTAAACAGCTCAAGCCCCATCCGCAGAATGTCGCTCTCCCGCCAGCGATAGCCGGGCCGCACCTCCAGCGCCGCCAGAAGCGCCGCAATCGCCGGGTCGGCCAGCGCCATGGGGTTCAGGGGGTGGCAGCCTGCGCAGGGGCGGTATCCGGCTTCGATATTCTGATCCCGTCGTTCTCTATAAGCCTTGGATTCTACGCTGATGCTTCGTGGATCTTGGGATCACAGCCACTCCCGTCAGCTACAGCGCAGGCGCCGGACCGACAGGGCGTGACCGTCACCGGATCGAAATCTGCACCGCGCTGCTGATCAAGGGCCCACAGAGAAAAGACAGGCACGAATTGCAGCACGAGACCAAGCCGCAGTGATGTCCGCATGTTTTCCGCCCTTGCCCGTCATGTCGCCGGTCAAGGTGATCTGGCCCTATTGGGCAGCCGCCTCCGCTTCCGCCGCAACCGTCGCGGCCCCCTTGCAACCCACCACCCAGACGTCGAAATGCGGGTGGTCGAGGGCGTTCAGGCCCGGCGAGGAGGCGATCATCCAGCCGCGGAAGGCGGGGGCGTTGGCGCCGTCTTCCTGGATTTCGACCCAGGCGTAGGCATCGCCGGAGGGGTTGTCGACCGGGTAGCGGCATTCGCCGAGGGTCACCTCGAGCCAGCCCAGCCGGGCCGACTGGCCGGAAGCAAGGTCGAGATCGACGACCGTTCCCGCAAGCTTGTCGAGCCCTTTGAGCAAAGCCCCGGTGCCTGCGGCAACGATACGTTCCGACACGGTGGTCACGTCCTGGCCCACCGCCGACCCCGGCGGACGCAATTCGAGCAGCATCGGGTCGTCCTCGGTCAGAGGCACCCAGGGCTGGACCGTATCCGGGTCGATCGGTTCGAGTTGCGGCTGCCAGCCGGTTCCTCCGTCGGACGGGAGCGGTTCGAACCCCGCGACCGGCTCGGTGGGCAGGAGCCCCGCGCCCCCGCTGTCCTCATTGGTGAAACCGCCGTCGAGCGACCCGCCATAGGCGCCCTGATAGCCCTCCGCCGGGTCCAGCGGCACCACAACGATCTGCGCCGCGGCGGGCAGCGCGAGGCCGGTTGCGAAAACGGCGGCGGTGAGGGGAAAGCTGCGCATCGGCGTTGCTCGCGGCCGGCTCAGGGCGCCCAGGCCTCGTAGTCGGAGCGCTCCGCCGGTTCGGCCCGGCGCAGGGATCCGCCGGGCATATAGGCCGCGGCACTGCCCGAGAGATTGTCGTGATGCGGTTTTTCCCAGGGCTTGTGCGGCAGCGGGCGCTCCCGGGGCGTGTCCTTGAAGGTGTGGTGCAGCCAGCCGTGCCATTCAGGCGAGACCCTGGAGGCCACCGGCTCGCCGGCGTAGATCACCCAGCGCCTGGTGTCGGCGGCATTGCGGTAGAACCGGTTGCCCTGATCGTCTTCGCCCACCTTCTGGCCACGGAAGCGGGTCATCAGCCGGGTACCGAGGGTTTCGGCATGATACCAGGTGATGAGCGACAGAATGAAGCGCATGAAAGCCTCCCCGGGCTGTTTCTCCCCGTATGGCAAAACCGGGTCGCGAGGTCCAGACTCAATGGCGGCAGCGGCACTGGCGGCGGCCCTCCGCCTCTGCCGGATCAGGGCAGCTTCGTCAGGCCGGCTTCGTCGGGGCGGCTTGTTCAGGCCAGATCTGTCAGGGCAGCTTCGCCGTGACCTCGATCTCGATCTTCATTTCCGGGGCCATCAACCGCGCGACGATCATCGTGGCCGCCGGTCGCGCCCGGGCGAAGGCCGCGCGCAGCACCGGCCAGCAGGCTTCGAAGTCGTTCCCGTCCGGCAGGATGTAGCGCACGCGCACCACATCATCCAGTGCCGCCCCCGCCTCTCCCAGCGTTTTTTCAATGGTTTTCAGGGCGTTGCGGCACTGGTCTTCGACGGATTCGGGCATTGCCATCGTGGCATAATCGTAGCCGGTGGTGCCCGCCACGAAGACCCAGCCGCCCGCCACCACGGCGCGGGAATAGCCGATTTCGGCTTCAAAGGGCGAGCCGGAGGAAATGTGCCGGGCCATGCGCAGAGTCAGCCCGCGCTGGCGCCTTCTTCCACACCTTCGGCGTAGATGACCAGCGGCTTTGCCGCACCGCTGACCGCCTCTTCGTTTACCACCACCTCATCGACATTTTCCAGCGAGGGCAGTTCGAACATGGTGTCGAGCAGGATGTTTTCCATGATCGAGCGCAGACCGCGGGCGCCGGTCTTGCGTTCGATGGCGCGTTTGGCGATCGCCTTCAGCGCGTCTTCGGTAAAGGTGAGCTGGGCACTCTCGATCTCGAACAGACGCTGGTATTGCTTGACCAGCGCGTTCTTCGGCGCGGTGAGGATGGTCACCAGCGCCGCCTCGTCAAGGTCGGTGAGGGTCGCGATCACCGGAAGACGGCCGACGAATTCGGGGATCAGGCCGAATTTCAGCAGGTCTTCCGGCTCCAGATCCTGGAACAGCTCGCCGACGCCGCGCGCCTCGTCGTCTTTCACATCCGCCCCGAAGCCGATCGCCGAGCCCTTGCCGCGCTGGGCGATGATCTTGTCGAGCCCGGCGAAGGCGCCGCCGCAGATGAACAGGATGTTGGTTGTGTCGACCTGGAGGAATTCCTGCTGCGGATGTTTGCGCCCGCCTTGCGGCGGCACCGAGGCCACCGTGCCTTCCATGATCTTCAGCAGCGCCTGCTGCACCCCCTCGCCCGACACGTCGCGGGTGATCGAGGGGTTGTCGGATTTGCGGGTGATCTTGTCGACCTCGTCAATATAGACGATGCCGCGCTGGGCGCGTTCGACGTTGTATTCGCTGGCCTGAAGCAGTTTCAGGATGATGTTTTCCACGTCTTCGCCCACGTAACCCGCCTCGGTCAGCGTGGTCGCGTCGGCCATGGTGAAGGGCACATCGAGAATGCGGGCGAGGGTCTGGGCGAGCAGGGTCTTGCCGGTGCCGGTGGGGCCGATCAGCAGGATGTTGGATTTCGACAGCTCGATCTCGTCATTCGCCGAAGCCGCGTGGTTAAGCCGCTTGTAATGGTTGTGCACCGCCACCGAGAGCACGCGCTTCGCCTGGGCCTGGCCGATGACGTAATCGTCGAGCACGTCGCAGATTTCCTGCGGCACCGGAACCCCGTCGGTCGACTTGAGGCCGGAGCCCTTGGTTTCCTCGCGGATGATGTCCATGCAGAGCTCGACGCATTCATCGCAGATGAACACCGTCGGTCCGGCGATCAGCTTGCGCACCTCGTGCTGGCTCTTGCCGCAGAACGAGCAATAGAGGGTGTTCTTGCTTTCGCCGCCGGAGGAGGTCTTGGCCATGTTGTCAAATCCCCTGGGTGCAGCCTTCGGCCACCCCGTTTCGGTTTCTTGCGCGCGCGCCCCGAAAGGCCCGGATCTGCCCCGCACGCACCACAGATTAGGGCACGGGGAATACCGGCACAAGCCGATTTGCCGGGCGCGGCAGCAGCGCCGCGCCCTTGCCTTTGTTATGCCTCATCGTCCGGCTTCGGCCGGCTTTCGAGGATCTCGTCGATATGGCCCCAGTCCTTCGCCTCTTCGGGCGACATGAAATTGTCGCGTTCGATGTCCTTCTCGATCTGCCTGGCGGAGCGGCCGGTGTGTTTCACATAGATCCCGATCAGCTTTTCCTTGACCTTCTGGGTCTCGGCGGCGTGGATCATGATGTCGCTCGCCTGGCCCTGGAAGCCGCCGGAGGGCTGGTGCACCATGATCCGGCTGTTGGGCAGCGAAAACCGCATGCCCTTTTCGCCACCGACCGAAAGGACCGAACCCATCGACGCCGCCTGGCCGATCACCAGGGTGGAGACCTTGGGGCGGATATATTGCATCGTGTCGTAGATCGACAGCCCGGAGGTCACCACCCCGCCGGGCGAATTGATATACATGGCGACTTCCTTGGCCGGGTTTTCGGCCTCGAGAAACAGGAGCTGGGCGCAGATCAGCGTCGACATGCCGTCATGCACCGGGCCGTTGACGAAAATGATCCGCTCTTTCAGGAGCCGCGAGAAGATGTCATAGGCGCGTTCACCGCGGCTGGTCTGTTCGACCACCATCGGCACCAGGGTGTTGTTGTAGATCTCGAGAGGATCGTGCATGTTGCCTGCTTTCGTCTTTGGGGCCAGTCGCCGGCCCGGGTCGTACAGACCCTAATGTTGCCGACCGGGGGCTTCAAGGGCCTGCCTGCGGATTTGATACCTGCCACCGGAATAGCAAAACAGGGTTACGGGGCCGTTAAGGGCAGCGGGAAACCGCCGGACCCCGGCCCCGCCCGGCCTATTCCAGCAGGCTCCGGTCGACCACCAGAACCCCTTCGGCCACCCGGTCGGACGGATGGGTAATCACGGTGTCGTCCGGCGCGAGTCCGCTGGTCACCTCGGCATATTCGGCGTTGCGCCGCCCGATCCCGACCCGGGTGAGCGTGGCGCGGCCCTCGCGGACCACGAACACCGCCCAGTCGCCGTCTTCGCGGAACAGGGCCGAAATCGGCAGCCGCAGCACGTCGTCGCCGGACCATTCCACCACCCGCAGATAGACGCGGTAATTGTGGCCGAGCGCGGGCCGGTCGCTCTCGGGCGAGGTGAAATCGAGCAGCACGTTCACCCGTTGCTCCTCGATGCCGAGCGACGAAACCTTGGTAAAGGCGGCGGGCTCGATCTCGCGCACCACCGCTTCCAGCGCCGTGTCACCGCCCCAGCGTTCGACATAGGCCCGCGCGCCCGGGGCGATGCGCACCGCATCGGTGGAGAGCAGTTCGACGGTGATTTCAAGATCCTTCTTCGGGCCGATCGCCAGCAGCGGCGCCCCGGCCACCACAGGCCGGGCGCTTTCGTTCTGGACCGACAGCACCTGGCCCGAGACCGGAGCCATGAGCCGGATGCAGCAGTCTTCGGTGTCGCGCACCGCATCATCGCCATCGGGTTCGATCAGCACCGCTTTCGCCGCCAGCACTTCGCTCGCCCGCATCTTCTGGGTCGCGATCGCCGAATCGAAATGTGCCGCCGCCACGTCGAGCGCCACTTCGGCCTGATCGAGCTGGGCATCGGAGGCGGCATCGCGGTCATGCAGCGCCAGCACCCGGTCGAAACTCTTCTGGGCGCTGTTGAGGTCGGCTTCGGCGGCGCGCACCTCCGCCTCGGCCAGCCCCAGCGCGGCCTCGGCCTGGGCTACCGTCGCCTCGGCCTGGGCACGGGCGCGCTCGTCGAGAAATGCGGGCTCGCCGGGTTCGATCCGCGCCACCACGGTTTCGCCCTCGACCACATGGTCGCCGATCACCACCGGCGAGCGCAGCACCCGGCCGCTCACCGGGGCGGAGACGTCGAACACATCCTTGATCCGGGTCATGCCGTCGGCATTGACGGTCACTTCCAGGCTGCCCCGGGTCAGCACGGCCATGTCGACCGGCACGGTTTCGGGCTTCGAGATTTCCCAGGCCACACTTCCGGCCCCCGCCAGAATCAGCACGCCCAACAGGATATTGCGGAACCGCATGGGGGTTACTCCCTTGTTTTCATGACCGCGACGAGGTCCATCCGGTCAATCCGGCGGCGCACGATCAGCGCCGAGCCGAGCGACGCGGCGGCCACCGTCAGCGCGGCGCGGACATAGGTTTGTTCGGTGATGATCAGCGGGATTTCATACAGGTCGCTGTTGAAACTCAGCACCATGCCCGCCGCCATCAGATAGCCCATCCACAGCCCCAGCGGGATCGCGGCGGCCGTCAGCAGAAACAACTCGCCCAGCAGGATATAGCTCACCTCGCCCCGCCCGAAGCCGAGGATCCGCAGGCTGGCAAGCTCGCGGCCACGTTCGGACAAGAGGATGCGGGCCGAATTGTAGACCACGCCAATGGCGATCAGCGTGGCAACCACGGTGAAAATGCCGACCGAGATCGACGAGCTTTCGGCGACGGTCTGGTCGAAATTCTGGCGGACCTCGCGCATCAGGGTGATGCCGGAAAGCCCCGGCGCATCCTTCACCGCGCGGTAAAGCTCTGTTTCCCGGGCCTCGTCGAGCATCACGTTGGCCAGCGTCACCTGCGGCGCCTGGCCCAGCAGCGCCGCCAGCCGGTCCTGGTCCATATAGGCGCCAAGGCCGAAAAAGGTCCGCACCGTGCCGGTCACCACGACCCGGTGACGGTCGTCGCCGTGTTGCAAGAACTCGACCTCGATCACATCGCCCACCCGGGCGCCCAGATGGTCGGCAAGGCGGGCCTCCAGCACGATCCCGTCTTCGGGCGCGATCTCGAGCCCCGTGGCCCCGTCATACACCCGCGCCAGCTGGTTGCCCTCGCGCCGGCCTTCGACCGCAAGGGCGCGGCTGCGCGGCCCGAAATAGAGCCGCGCCGGAGCGGAAAAGGCCCCTTCGGCGGCCATGACCCCGGGCAGGTTGGCGACATTTTCAAGCACGGATTCCGAGCGGCTGGACGGAAAGGTCAGAACCGCGTCCTGCCGGTTGATCCGGACAAAGGCGATCTCGACCAGCTCGTCGAAACTGTCGAGCATGAACAGCGACGACACCATCATCGCCACCGACATCGCGATGCCGAGCATGGTCATCGCCGCGCGGAGCGGCCAGCGGCCGATGGCGCGCAGGATCATCATTGTCGGCTGTCGCGGCCGCAGCAGCCCGACCGCGCGGTCGAACAGGCCGCGGCGGAAATTCGTCGGCGCGGGTGGCGACATGGCCACCGCCGGGCTCAGCCCGGCCACCCGGCGCACCGCGAGCGCCGCCCCGAGCATTGCCGCCGCAATCCCCAGCACCGCCGATGTGGCGTAGACCGCCGGGTATTGCACGAACACCAGATAGGGAAACTTGAAGAACCGGCCATAGAGCCCCGCCATGCCGATCGAGGCCCAGTAACCGGTGACCCAGCCGATGGCCACCCCGATCAGAGCGATGCCGATGGCCAGTTTGAGGTAGTGCCAGACGATTTCCGCCGTGGAATAGCCCAGCGCCTTCAACAGCCCGATCTGTTCGCGTTCGAGGGTGATGAGCCGGCCCAGAACCATGTTGACCAGAAAGGCGGTGATCACCAGAAAGATCGGCGGCAGCACCCTGACCATGACGTCAAGCTGGTCGAGCTCGCCGTTGAGAAACTCGTTGGAGGTCTGCTTGTCGCGGCCATGGGCGCCGGTGCCGCCATAGGGCTTGAGCAGGTCTTCGAGCGTGTCCTTGACCGCTTCGACATCGGTGCCGCGGGTCACGCCGAGGGTCACGGAATTGAACGCGCCCGAAAGATCGAACGCGGCGGCGAGCACGTCTTCGGCCATCCACAGGATGCCGAAGCGCTTGTCATCGGGCACCAGGGATGCCGGCGAGAGCGTGTAGATGAATTCCGGGCTCAGCACCACGCCGGTGATGGTGACCTTGCGCTTCTGGCCGTTGAGGGTGAGCTCGAACCCGTCGCCGGGGTGAAACCCATGCGCCGCCGCAAAGGCTTCGCCCACCACCACCTCGTCGATCCGCCCGGCCTCGGGCAGCCGGCCCTCGCGGATGATCAGCGTGTTCATCTGTGGCGCGCCGCCGGGAGGGATGGAAATCACCTGTCCCATGGCGGGCGTGTCGAGCCCTTCGACGTCAAGGATCGCGTATTCGCTGATCCGCGCCTCGACCCGGGACACCCCCTCGATCTCGGAAATCTGCGGCACCAGCGTCATCGGCGCGCGCGAGGCGGAAGACCAGACATCGGCAAAGCGGTTGCGCTCGTAATAGGTGTCGATGGTTTCGCTCAGCGACCGCGAGGCACCGGCGGCCATCACCGTGACCATGACCCCCGACGCCAGCACCATGGCGATGGCGAGCGACTGTGCCCAGAGACGGCGGATGTCGCGCAGAAGTTTCCTGTCGAGCGCGCGCATCTCTACCACGCGATATCGCCCGGGGCGATCCGGGTTTCGTTTGCGCTGACGGAGGCGATGTTGCCATCGGCGAAATGGATCACCCGGTGGGCCATTTCGCGGATCCCGGCGTTGTGGGTGATGATCACGGTAGAGGTGCCAAGCTCGCCGTTGATCTTGTCCAGCGCTTCGAGCACCTGCACGCCGGTCTTCGAATCGAGCGCGCCGGTGGGCTCGTCGCAGAGCAGCACTTCGGGGCGTTTGGCAATGGCGCGCGCAATCGCCACCCGCTGCTGCTCGCCGCCCGACATTTCCGCCGGAAAATGCTCCATCCGGTGGGCAAGCCCCACCCGGTCGAGCGCCTCGCCCGGCGTCATCGGATCGCGCGCGATTTCGGTCACGAGGGCGACGTTTTCGCGCGCGGTGAGCGAGGGCACGAGGTTGTAGAACTGGAACACGAAGCCCACATGGTCGCGCCGGTAGCGGGTGAGGTCGCGCTCGCGCATCGCGGTCAGCTCCCTGTCGCGGAACCAGGCCCGGCCATCGGTGGCCCGGTCGAGCCCGCCGAGAATGTTGAGCAGCGTCGACTTGCCGGAGCCGGAGGCGCCCAGCAGCACGGTAAATTCACCGGCGAAAAGCTCGGCATCGACCCCGCGCAGCGCCCGAACCTCGACCTCGCCGGTACGGTAGACCTTGGTGATCTGTTCGGTGTGAAAAATCCGCTCCGCCATCCCGTCTCCGGTTTCAGGGGCCCCTTCCAAGGATTTCTTGCATTCTTCCGCACCGATGACAATGACCTTGTCTTGAGGCGCATCGCTTGCAGGGCGGCTATGCGCCCGGCGGAAAAGCCTGCCCCGCCCCGCCCGCTGCCCGCCCCCTGCCGGACCCGCCTCAGCGGGTGCGCAGCGACTGGCCCTTGTGGAACAGCTGCACCTTTTCGGGCCGCGCGGTGAGCTTCACGGTCTCGCCGCGCATGTCGGCATGGATCCCGGGCAGCTTGGCGATCAGCGGCGTGCCCTCGGCGCGCAGATAGATCAGCGTGACTTCCCCCAGCGCCTCCACATAATCGACCACCCCTTCGCAGACCACATGATCGCCTTCCGCGGCCAGCCGGAAATCTTCCGGCCGCACCCCGACATTGACCTTCCAGCCCTTCTCGGCCGCCTGGGTCGCCACATCCGCCAGCGCCTCATGGCCCTCGTGCAGATCCACCCGGGTCATCGCACCGGTTCCGACGATCTCGCCGGGCAACAGGTTCATCGCCGGGGAGCCGATGAACTGGGCGACAAACTCGTTGTCAGGGCGTTCGTAGAGCTCGAGCGGCGCGCCCATCTGGGCGATGCCCTTGTCGGCCAGCACCACGATCCTGTCGGCCAGTGTCATCGCTTCCACCTGGTCATGGGTGACATAGATCATCGTGCTGTCGGGCATGCTCTCCTTCAGCTCGGCGATCTGGATCCGCGTGGCGACGCGCAGGGCGGCGTCGAGGTTGGAGAGCGGTTCGTCGAACAGATAGACCTTGGGGTTGCGCACGATCGACCGGCCGATCGCCACCCGTTGCCGCTGCCCGCCCGACAGCGCCTTGGGCAGACGGTCGAGATAATCTTCGAGTTGCA
The DNA here is from genome assembly GCA_002746935.1 of Rhodobacterales bacterium. Lineage (GTDB taxonomy): Bacteria > Pseudomonadota > Alphaproteobacteria > Rhodobacterales > Rhodobacteraceae > Sinisalibacter. The sequence goes on along the minus strand of PDRW01000033.1, from coordinate 97,097 downwards.
GCATCTTCGCGCCGCGCCGCACCGCCGCGTCGACCTCCTGTTTCGACTTCTTCGCCAGCCTGAGCGCAAAGGCCATGTTGTCATAGACCGTCATGTGCGGATAGAGCGCGTAGGATTGAAACACCATGGCGATGCCGCGCTGGCTGGGCGGCACGTCGTTCATCACCACCCCGTCGATCTCCAGCGTGCCGGCGGTGATCTTCTCAAGCCCGGCGATCATGCGGAGCAACGTGGACTTGCCGCAGCCCGAGGGGCCAACAAAGACGATGAGTTCGCCGGTGGCGATGTCCATGTTGATGCCCTTCAGCACCTCGACCTTGCCGCCATAGGTCTTGCCGACATTCGTGAGTTTCAGATCAGCCATTCTCTTCCTCCGCGCCTGCGCGCCGCATGATGCACGGCTGCCAGCCGTCCAGATTCACCTCGCCGCCCGCCCCCGGACGGGCGCTGCCCAACTCTTCCCCGGCCATGTGCCACGCGCCCTCCGGCACCGTGATCGTTGCCGGCTCGTCGCCCATGTTGAGGGCGAAGAAGATGTCTTGTGTGCCGTGGCTGCGGATGAAGCCGAGCACCGGACCGTCGGCGTCCAGCCCCTCCAGCGCGCCCTTTTGCAGGGCGGCGTTGGCCCGCCGGAAGGCGATCGCACGGCGGTAGTGGTGCAGGATCGACGCCGGTTCGGCCTCCGCCGCCGCCACCGAAAGCCCCAGATGCGCCTCCGCCACCGGCAGCCAGCCGCGCGCCGCGCTGGTGAAACCGCCGTTGGGGGCGGTCTCCCAGACCATCGGCGTGCGGCAGCCGTCACGGCCCTTGTATTCCGGCCAGAATTCGATGCCGTAAGGGTCTTGCAGATCGTCGAAGGCAAGCCCGGCCTCCGGCAGCCCCAGTTCCTCGCCCTGATAGAGGCAGGCCGAGCCGTGCAGGAACATCATGAGCGTGGCAAAGCCCCTCTGCGCCGCCGGGCCGAGGCCCCAGCGGGTGGCGTGGCGCACCACGTCATGGTTGGAAAAGGCCCAGGCGACCCAGCCGTCCGGGGCGTGGGTTTCGTAGGTCTTCAGCACCTGGGCGATGCGCGCCGCATCGGGCCGCTCCCCGGACAAGAGCTCGAAGCCGTAGCACATATGCGCGTGGTCGTCGCCGGCGGTATAGTCGCCAATGAGCTCCGGCCCGTGTTGGGCGTCTCCCAGCTCACCCACCATCGCGGCATTGTACCCGTTCATGAGCGTCCGCATCTGCTTCAGAAAATCCAGCGTTTCGGGCTGGTTCTTGTCGTGGAGATGATCCTGCCAGTTGTAAGGGTTCACCACCGGAGCGATGGTGGCATTGCGCCGCGCTTCGGGCAGCGCCGGGTTGTCGCGCAGCTCCCTGTCGCAGGCATAGAAATTGACCGTGTCGAGCCGGAAGCCATCGACCCCGCGGTCGAGCCAGAACCGCGCCACGCCGAGCAGGGCCGCCTGCACCGCGGGATTGTGGAAGTTGAGGTCGGGCTGTTCGCGCAGGAAATTGTGCTGGTAATACTGCATCCGCCGCCCGTCCCATTGCCAGCCGGCGCCGCCGAAAATGGAGAGCCAGTTGTTGGGCGGGGTGCCGTCGGGCTTCGCGTCGGCCCAGACATACCAGTCGGCTTTCGGGTTGTCGCGCGAGGCACGGCTTTCGACGAACCACGGGTGCTGGTCGGAGGTATGCGACAGCACGAGGTCGATCATCACCTTGAGCCCCAGCCCATGGGCGGTTTCGACCACCGCATCGAAATCGGCCAGCGTGCCGAACATCGGGTCGACATCGCAATAATCCGCCACGTCATAGCCGAAATCCTTCATCGGCGAGGTAAAGAACGGCGAGATCCAGATCGCGTCGACCCCGAGCGAGGCGATATAGGGCAGACGCCGGACGATCCCCGGAAGGTCGCCGATCCCGTCGCCGTTGCTGTCCTGACAGGAACGCGGATAGATCTGGTAGATCACCGCGCCCCGCCACCAATCGGGGTCTTTTGCGAGATGGGTCATCCGGACCGCCCCCTATTTCACCGACCCGGCCAGCAACCCGCGCACCAGATAGCGCTGCATCGAGAAGAACACGACGAGCGGCAGCGCGATGGAGACGAAGGCCGCGGTGGCGAGGATTTCCCAATTGCCGCCCCGGGTGCCGAGCAGTTCGACGATCTGGTTGGTCATCACCGTGGTGGAGCCGGTTGAATCGATCAGGAACACCTTGGCGACCAGAAGATCGTTCCACGTCCAGAGGAACTGGAAGATCGCAAAGCTCGCCAGCGCCGGGAAGGACAGCGGCAGGATGATCTTCGTGAAGATCTGAAAATCCGTCGCCCCGTCGACCTTGGCATTCTCGATGATGTCGCGCGGCAGGCCGACCATGTAATTGCGCAAGAGGTAGATCGCCAGCGGCAGGCCGAAGCCCGTATGGGCCAGCCAGACCCCGAGATAGCCCTTGCCGATGCCGATGCCGAGGTGGAGCTTCAACAGCGGGATCAGCGCCAGTTGCAGCGGCACCACCAAGAGCCCCACCACCAGCGCAATCAGCAGGCCACGCCCCGGAAAATCCATCCACGCCAGCGCATAAGCGGCAAAGGCCGCCACCACGATGGGGATGATCGTCGCCGGGATGGTGACCGTGAGCGTGTTGTAGAAAGCCCGCGCCATGTTGTCCTGACCCGAGCCCGACAGCAGCACGGTCCTGTAATTGTCGAGGGTGAAATCGGGCGGCACCCTGGCGGTGACGAACACCCTTTGCCCGCGCTTGCCGATCTCTTCGACGGAGGTGAAACGGTAGCTGCCGTCGGCGTTGAGCACGAAGGTCTCGCCCTCGCCGGGCACCGAGGCTTCGCCGGGCGCATGGGCCCCCACGGCGCGCGAGGAGGTGCCATAGGCGACCAGTTCGAGCCCCTCGCCGGGGGCGTCACCGCCATCGGTGAAAAGGTTGCCCTCCACCACATGGAGCCCGTCCTCCATCACCGCCGCCGACCGGCCGCCGGTGCGCAGCTGGATGGTCTGTTCCGCGGTGCCCAGCGCCTTCCACCAGCCCGAGGCGGCAATCTGGTCCGCCGTGCGGAAGGACGAGACAAACAGCCCCACGGTCGGAAACAGCCACAGCAGCACCAGCGCCGCCACGGTGATATGCACCGCCCATGTGAGGCTCGACTTCGTACCGGCAATGCTGTCCATCTGCCCCTCCCCTCAGCGCATTTCCCTGCGCGCGTTATAGACGTTCCACACCAGGATCGGCGTCACCAGCGCCATGATGACGATCGCCGCCGCCGAGCCCACGCCCCAGTCATGCGCCCGGAACAGCTTGTCATACATGTAGTTGGCCAGAACCTGCGTCTCCCACTGGCCGTTGGTCATGGCAAAGACGATGTCGAACACCTTGAGCACGGTCAGCGTGATCGTGGTCCAGACCACCACGATGGTGGGCATGATCTGCGGCACCTTGATCTGGAAGAACACCTGAAGCGGCGTGGCGCCGTCGATGATCGCGGCTTCGACCGTTTCTTCGGGGATGCCCCGCAGCGCCGCCGACAGGATCACCATGGCAAAGCCGGTCTGGATCCAGATCAGCACCACCATCAGGAAGAAATTGCTGTAGAACGGGATCGTCAGCCAGCTTTGCGGCTCGCCATAGGGCAGCACCACGGTGAAGACGTCATAGACGTTTTTCAGCGAGATCAGCCCCAGCAGACCGATGAACACCCCGAGCACGAGCCGCACCGCCCTGACCCCGACGGAGGCCGGCGCGCGCTCTTCGGCAAACACCTGCCGCAGCAGCACAAAGGCGATCCAGCCCGCCAGCGCCCCGAAAGCGAGGAACAGCGCCGCCGGCAGGATCTTCAGCACCAGCACCGAGCCGGGGCCGCCGTCAAACCCCATCCAGACCGCGTTCAGCACGCCGATCTGATCCACATCGGCCGGGCGGGCGTCGTAGATCAGCTTGAAGATCACGCTGGCGCCGACGAAGCTGATCGCCATCGGCATGAAGATCAGCGATTTGGCGATATTGCCCCAGGAGATCCGGTCGGTGAGCTGCGCCACCAGCAGGCCAAAGGCGGTGGAGGCCGCGGGCACCACGATCAGCCACAACATGTTGTTGCGGATCGCCTCGCCGAATTTGGGCTCGGCGAACATCTGGCGGTAATTGTCGAGCCCGACGAAGGCGCCGCCCCGGTTGCGGTCGGTGAGCGAAAGCCTCAGCGTCTCGAACACCGGATAGCCGAGGTAGAGCAGCAGCGCGAAGAAGGCCGGGAACAGAAACAGCCAGGGCCGGATCTGGTTGGCGCGGTTGATGTTGCGCCCGGCATTGGGGCCTTTGGCGGGGAACAGCACCTTGTCGAGAAACAGGTTCGAAAAGTAGAAATACGCGAGGCAGCCGCCGACGCCGATCACAATGGTCACAAGACCCAACAGCGCGGGATTCATCCTTCCCTCCCCCGGGCGGTGCGCCCGTCTTTCAGGCCCGCTCTGGCCCGTCTTGCCGGTTTCCCGGTCACCTGCGCCGGGGGCCCCGCAAGGCCCCCGGCAATCTCATCGCAAACGCCTATTTCAGCGCGTCCCAGCTGGCCTGAATCTCGTCGGCCACGGCCTGCGCATCCTTGCCGCCGGTATAGTCGACCATGCCGGTCCAGAAGGTGCCGGCCCCCACACCGCCGGGCATGAGGTCGGAGCCATCGAAGCGGAAGGTGGTGGAATTCACCAGAATCTCCGCCTGCCCCCGCAGCGCGTCGGTCATGTAGGTCGCCGGGTTCACCGATTTCAGCGGGGTGAGGAAGCCCGATTGCGCCCCGAAGACCTCATGCGCCAGCGGCAGCTGGAGGAATTCCATGAAGGCGTTGGTGGCGTCCGACGGGTCGGTGATGGTCATCAGCGTGCCCGCGCCGAGCACCGGATTGCCGAGATCCTTGTCCGCATAGGCGGGGAAGTAGAAGAAATCGACGTCCTCGCCGAACTCGATGTCCTCGGGGAAGAAGGCCGGCACGAAGCTCGCCTGACGGTGCATGTAGCATTGCGGCGGCGAAGCAAAGAGCCCCTTCGGGCTGTCGCGGAAATCGGTGGTGGCCACCGCCCCGGCACCGCCCGAGACCTTGGCATCGTCCCGCGCGAACCAGCCGAATTCCTCGATCGCCGCAACCACCCGCGGATCGTTGAACGGCATCGCATTGGTGGTCCAGTCGTCATAGACTTCCGGCGGCTGGGTGCGCAGCATCAGGTCTTCGACCCAGTCGGTGGCGGGCCAGCCGGTGGCCGCGCCGGAGCCGAGCCCGATGCACCACGGCACCTCGCCATCGGCCACGATCTGCTCGGTCAGCGCCTTCAGCTCTTCCATCGTGGCGGGCACCTCATAGCCCGCATCCTCGAAGTTTTCCGGCACATACCAGACCAGCGACTTCACGTTCACGTTGTAATAGAAGCCGTAATGCTGCGGGTTGCCGTCGGCATCGGGGAAGGTGCCGAGATCGACCCAGGATTGCCCGGCGCCGTAGTTTTCGGCGGTCCAGGGGGCCATGCTGGCGGGCAGCGGGTAGAGCAGCCCGCGCGCGGCGAGGTCGGCGGCAAGGCCCGGCTGCGGGAACACCGCGATGTTGGGCGCGGACCCGGCTTCGGCGTCGATCACGATCTGCTGCTCGAAACTGTCGGACCCGGTGTAGATCACATCGGCGCCGGTGGCTTCGGTGAAATAGGCAATGACCGAGCGGAACACATCGTCTTCAGGCTGGAGCCAGGGGCCGGTGATGGTGACGGTCTGGCCCTTGAGGTCCGGGGCGGCTTCGGCCCAGGCGGTATAGCTGTCCCAGCTGAAATCGCCTTCCCCCACCGGGAACTTGAGATCGGCCGCGCCCGCCGCGCCGGTCAGCGCAAGCGCGGCAACGCTCGAAAGCAGAAGCTGTTTCATTTCTCGGTATCCTCCCAGATCCGCGCCAGAAGCGGCGCCTGAAACAATCCTTGCGCCCGGCGGGCCTTTCGACTCGCGCCAAAGCGCTTTGGATGGGAGCAAAATCACCCGCCAGCCCCGCGTCTGTCAATGTTTCATCCCGGTCTGGCCACAAAAACCCGCCCCCAGGCGAGGGAAGGCGCAACATATGGGATCTGGGGTTTCCTTTGACAGACACGCCGCCCCTGCCCTAAGCTCGAAAGCCGATCCAAAGCGGTTTGAGGCCCCCGGTCGCATGAAGCTCAAAGACCTCTCAGCGCTGCTGAACCTCTCCCAGACCACCGTGAGCCGGGCGCTGAACGGCTACCCGGAGGTTTCCGAGGCCACCCGGCGGCGGGTGCGCGAGGCGGCCGAGGCGCATGGCTACCGGCCCAACACCCGGGCGCGCTCGCTCGCCACCGGACGCGCCATGGCGATCGGCCATGTGATCCCGCTGGCCTCGCGCCACGAGATGATGAACCCGGTGTTCACCGATTTCACCGCCGGGGCGGGCGAGATCTGCGCCGCGCGCGGCTATGACACGCTGCTCTCCATCGTGCCCGACCACGCCCAGGAACAGGCCTATCGCGACATGTGCACCAGGGGGTCGGTCGACGGGCTGATCGTGCACGCGCCGCGGCAGGCGGATCCGCGGATTCACCTGCTGAACGGGATCGGCATACCATATGTGGTGCATGGCCGGGCCTCCGACAGCGACGAGCCCTATTCTTGGGTGGACATGAACAACACCCGTGCCTTCCGCCGCGCCACCGATCTGCTGCTCGACCTCGGGCACCGGCGGATCGCGCTGGTCAACGGGCTCGCGGACATGGATTTCGCCATCCGCCGGCAGGCGGGGTTCGAAGCGGCGCTCGCGGCGCGCGGGCGCGCGGCCGACCCGGGCCTGATCGCCTCCGACGAGATGACCGAAGGGCTCGGCTACACCGCGGCGCGCGGCTTCCTCGCCCGCCCCGCGCCGCCCACCGCCTTTCTGGTGTCGTCGATCATCGCCGCCTTCGGGGTGCGGCGCGCGATCGAGGAGACGGGGTTCCGGCTCGGGCGCGACATTTCGGTCGTCACCCATGACGACGATCTGAGCTATCTGCAAAACCGCGCCGAAGTGCCGGTGTTCACCGCCACCCGCTCTTCGGTGCGCGAGGCCGGGCGGCTGGCGGCGGAAATGCTGATCGAGATCGTTGAGGGCCGCGAAGGGGGGCGCGAAGGGGAGCCTCGCCAGACCCTGCTGGAGGCAGAGCTGATCCTCGGCCAATCCACCGGGCCGGTGCGGCCGGACGGCCGATAGCGGGATCGGCGCCGCCACGCCCGGGCGGGCCTTCGACCCGGGACCGCGCCCGCGGCCCCGGCGCTGCGACGGGTGGCATCCCTCAAGCCCTCGCGCCGCCACCGGAGATCACCCGTTCGCGGGTCAGACCGGCTATGAGCCCCGCGCCCCGGGCGTGGCAAGGCAGGGGCCGGGTCCGGCTTCGGCGTGACAGCTACAGGTCAAGATCACCACCGGGAGGGGGGCCGCATCTTCTTTCCCCGGGTGCATGAGGTTATATATCCGCAAGACCACAGGAGAGAACCATGGGCGAGACAGGCGAGACAGATGCCGGGCGGGTGATCTTCAGGATCACCGGGAAGGACCGCGAAAGCTTTCTGCAACGGCTGGTGACCAATGACGTCAGCGGTCTCGACAGCATCCGCTACGCCGCGCTGCTGACCCCGCAGGGCAAGTTTCTGGCCGATTTCTTTCTGGTCCCGGAGCGGGACGCGATCCTGCTCGACGTGGCGGACGACTTGAGCATGGGGCTCTTGCAGAAGCTGAACATGTACCGGCTGCGGGCCGATGTGCACATCGAAAAGACCGCTCTTTACGCGATTCGCGGGATCACGCGGCCGATGCCGGACGGTGCTTTCGAAGACCCGCGGCATCCGTCTCTGGGCTGGCGGCGCTATTCGGAAGAGCCCGGCGAGCCGCCCGCGATCGACTGGGACGATCTGCGCACGGCCCATGCGATCCCGCAACACGGGGCGGAGCTTACGCCCGACACCTACATCCTGGAGGCCGGTTTCGAGCGGCTGCACGGGGTGGATTTCCGCAAGGGATGCTATGTCGGCCAAGAAGTCACCGCGCGGATGAAGCACAAGACCACGCTGCGCAAGGGCTATGTGCGGGTCGGCCTTGAAGGGCCCATGCCGCGCGCGGGCGACAAGGTGACCGGCGAGGACGGCCGCGAGGTCGGCGTGCTCACCACCGTGGCGTCGGGCCGCGCCATTGCCTATCTGCGGTTCGACCGGGCCAAAGGGGCGCTGAACGCCGGGCACACCCGGGTGATCCGGGAGGGGTGAGATGACGCTTTCCGCCGCCTGCCGGGAGGTCTTCGCCGTGGCACCGGCGCATGTCACGGCGCTGCACGGCGGCGATCTGTCCGAGGTGCTGCGGGTGGGGCTTGCCGATGGCCGCGTGGTGGTGGCGAAGCGCGGGCCGCTGGTCGGGCGCGAAGCGCGGATGCTGGCGGCCCTCGCCGCGGCCGGGGCCCCTGCCCCGCGGGTGCTGGGGATTTCGGGCGATGTGCTGTTTCTCGAAGCGCTGGAGGAGGTGCGGCCAGGGCGCGCCCATTGGGCGCGCTTCGGCGCGGATCTGGCCGGGCTCCATGCGGACGCCGGCGACGCATATGGCTGGGAGGAGGATTACGCCTTCGGCCCGGTGACCATCGCCAACGCGCCGGTGGCGGACTGGCCGGGCTTCTGGGCCGAACGGCGGCTCCTGCCCTTCGTGCCCGGTCTGGCGCCCGAGCTTGCCCGGCGGGTGGAACGGCTTGCCTCGCGGCTCGGCGAGCGCCTGCCCGCGCGGCCGAAGGCGGGGCTTCTGCATGGCGATCTGTGGTCGGGCAACCTGTTGCCCACACCTGGGGCGATCCATCTGATCGACCCCGCCTGCTACCGGGGCCACGGCGAGGTGGATCTCGCCATGCTGCATCTTTTCGGGCAGCCGGGAGCGGGATTTGCCGAAGGCTATGGCGCGCCCGACCCCGGCTGGCAGGAGCGCCGCGCGGTCTACACACTGTTTCCGGCGCTGGTCCATCTCACCCTGTTCGGGGCGGGATACCGGGGGCTGGTCGAGCGGTTTCTCCGCGAAAGCGGGGTGTGAACCAGCAGTGCCGCCGAGTTCAGAGTATGTCGCACAAAAGTGGGTACCGGTTTTGCGCATTTCGACATGCGACAACAAACGACAGCGCAGGTGGCGTGACTCCAGGTGAACGCGACGTGCTCTGGCCATTTCCGGCCCTGGCGCCACAAAATAGCCGTCAGAGCGCCTTATTGCTGGCTTGTTCGCGGTGAAACTGAGACCATGGACAGTATCTGGATACAATGGGCCGGGAAGCGCGGGTTTGGCCCCCCCTCCGAAAGCACCGCGCTTGCCCTGTCAAAGCGAAGGCCCCGCGATGCCGCAAGGTGTCGCGGGGTTATATCCGGGGCAGAGCCCAGGCGCGGTCAGGCGCGTTCGGCATAGGCCATTGTTTCGGTGTTGACCACAATCGCCTCGCCCGGGCCGACGAAAGGCGGCACCGTCACGCGCACGCCATTGTCCAGCAGCGCCGGCTTGAAGGAATTGGCCGCGGTCTGGCCTTTGACCACCGGCTCGGTCTCGGCGACAACGCAGGTGACCTTCTGCGGCAGGGTCGCATTGAGCGCCTCATGCTCGTAGAACTCGACAACAATGGTCATGCCATCCTGAAGAAACGGACGGCGGTCGCCAAGGATCTCGGCGGGCAACTCGACCTGCTCGAAGGTTTCGGTGTCCATGAACACCAGCATCCCGTCGGATTCGTAGAGGAACTGCATGTCCTTCTGCTCGAGGCGGACGCGTTCGACCTTGTCGGCGGAGCGGAAGCGCTCGTTGAGCTTGGAGCCGTTGCGCAGGTTGCGCAACTCGACCTGGGCGAAGGCGCCGCCCTTGCCCGGCTTCACATGATCGACCTTGACCGCGGCCCAGAGGCCGCCGTTATGCTCCAGCACATTGCCGGGTCTGATCTCGTTTCCATTGATTTTAGGCATGTGACAAAACTTTGGCAAAAGGTTGACGGGTGTTTGACGCTCCCTATATCTTGCCCCGGCACCCCTGGCAAGCAAACCATATATCGTCGGACACAAGGAAGTGTTATGCGTCTGATGCATGGTAGATATGCACCTGGAGGGATACCGAATCGGTCTGGAAAGGCCATAGTGGCGCTCAGCCCTGAAGCGCAAGACCAAGAAGAACAAAGGACGCCGAATGTTGGATAGTGTAGACGGAACCGCGTTCAACAACGAACAGGGCAATCGCGCGCGCAAGCTTTTTGCAGCCGTCGTGCTGGCGGCTCTGGATGACGCGATTGCAGATGACAAGAAATACGGCAACGGCCCGGAACAGATCGCCCGCTGGGCGCGGTCGCGCGACGGGCGGGAAGTGCTGAGTTGCGCCGGGATCGACCCGAACGAGCGGGTGGTGTCGGGGCTGATGGAATTCGTCGGCAAGGGCGTGCGCACGTCGGTCGCCCTGTCGCGCGAAGAGAGCGAACGCCGCCACGCGGCGGAAGCGGCGGCGGCTGCCGCAGCCGCGGCCTGACGGCACAGCCCGGCCCGAAAGCCCGCAGCGGCGGACGGAAACGGACGCGAGCGAACGCGCCCTTCGGGGCGCGTTTTCGTGCCGGCATCTCCCCGGTATCTCCAGGGCCGGGCTTTTCCGGATCGGCGACAATCGGCAACAATCGGCAGCCCGGCAAATGCCGCATGACGCGGCGGGGCACTGACACGCCCGCGCTGACAGGCTTGCCCGGCCGAGCCCGCCCCGGCGACGGGCGTGACACCGGCTACGGAACCCGCGTCTGCACGTCCCGGCTGCCCTGTACCGGACCGCATCATCCGCCCGCATCACTGCACTGCCGCCCCACATCCGACCGCATCACATCCGGCCCCCCGGGGGTCGTCCGCCCCTTTGCCAAGCCCCGGCTTGCGCCCCGGCGCCGTCCGGGCGATGAAGGCGCCAGTGCAACATCGGGGGCGGGCATGGCACGGGCGATCATGATCCAGGGCGCGGGCTCCAACGTGGGCAAATCGCTGCTGGTGGCGGGGATCGCCCGGGCAGCGCTCAAACGCGGGCTGCGGGTGGCGCCGTTCAAGCCGCAGAACATGTCGAACAACGCCGCCGTCACCGCCGATGGCGGCGAGATCGGCCGGGCCCAGGCGTTGCAGGCGCGGGCCTGCGGGCTGGAACCGGTCACCGACATGAACCCGGTGCTGCTGAAGCCCGAAACCGACACCGGTGCCCAGGTGATCGTGCAGGGCACACGCTTTGCGACGCTGAAGGCACGGGACTACGGGCGGATGAAACGGAGCCTGATGCCCCCGGTGCTGGAAAGCTTCCGGCGGCTGGCAGCGGGGGTCGATCTGGTGGTGGTCGAAGGCGCCGGCAGCCCGGCCGAGATCAACCTGCGGGCGGGCGACATCGCCAACATGGGCTTTGCCGAAGCGGCCGGGGTGCCGGTGGTGCTGGCGGGCGACATCGACCGCGGCGGGGTGATCGCCCAGCTCGTCGGCACCCATGCGATCCTGCCGGAGAACGACCGCGCCCGCATCCGCGGCTTCATCGTCAACAAGTTTCGCGGCGACGTGTCGCTGTTCGACGAGGGCGAGGCCGAGATCGTCCGGCGCACCGGCTGGCGCGCCCTCGGCACCCTGCCATGGTTCGCCGACGCCTGGCGGCTGCCGGCCGAAGACGTGATGGACCTCGCCGCCCCCCGCCCCGGGCACGGGCTGAAGATCGCCGTGCCGCGGCTCGCGCGGATCGCCAATTTCGACGACCTCGACCCGCTGGCGGCCGAACCCGGCGTCGAGGTGGAAATCGTCGAGCCCGGGCGCCCGCTCCCCGGCGATGCGGCGCTGGTGCTGATCCCCGGCACCAAATCGACCCGCGCCGACCTCGCCCATTTCCGCGCCAACGGCTGGGACATCGACCTCGCGGGCCATCTGCGCCGGGGCGGCCATGTGCTGGGCATCTGCGGCGGCTATCAGATGCTCGGCCGCGAGATCGCCGACCCCGAGGGGATCGAGGGCGCGCCGGGGGTGACGCCGGGGCTCGGGCTGCTCGACGTGACCACGGTGCTGGAGCCCGCGAAGATTCTGGCGCGGACCGAGGCGCTCGAGTTGGCCACGGGGGCACCCGTCGCGGGCTATGAGATCCACCTCGGCCGCACCGAGGGGCCCGATTGCGCGCGCGGCTGGCTCGAACTGGCGGACGGGCGCACCGACGGCGCGGCGCGGCCCGATGGCCGGGTGTCGGGCACCTATCTGCACGGGCTGTTCTCGGCCGACGGCTTCCGGCACGGCTTTCTCGGGCGGCTCGGCGCCGCGCCCTCGGATGTCGGCTATGACGCAGGCGTGGAGGCGGCGCTCGACGCGCTTGCCGCCCATTGCGCGGCGCATCTCGACCTCGACGGCCTTCTGGGGCTGGCGAAACCCGTGCAAGGCGACCTGCCATCCGGGCCACCACCCCGCTGAGCGCCAGGGCGACGGCCAGCGCCCCGGCCAGAGACGGGCGGCGACGGGGCGGCCAGCGACGGGCGGCGGGCGACGGGCGACGGGCGACGGGCGACGCCAGAAACGGCAGCCGGCACCCGGCGGAAACCGGCATTTTCACCCCTGCAACCCTTTGTTTTACCTCCCAATTATGGCGTTTCCATTAGTCCGGAATTCCGGACTAATGGACTATCCCGAACCCGCCCCTCCGCCGCGATTGCCCGGGAATTGCCCGGAAACGGTGAGGTGCCGCGCCCCAAAGCCCCCCGAACAGACCGCGCCCCTCCCCGGGGCATTCCCCTCCGGCCCGCCGATTGACAGCCCACCGGCCCTCTGGCAAGCCGCCCTCATGCTGCGCATCGACGACATCTCCTTTTCCATCGAGGGCCGCCCGCTCATCGACCATGCCTCCGCGGTGATCCCCGAGGGCCACAAGGTCGGCCTTGTCGGGCGCAACGGCACCGGCAAGACCACGCTGTTCAGGCTGATCCGCGGCGAGCTCACGCTTGAGACCGGCGACATCTCCCTGCCCCGTGGCGCACGGATCGGCGGCGTGGCGCAGGAGGCCCCGGCCAGCGATGTCAGCCTGATCGACACCGTGCTCGCCGCCGATACCGAACGCGCCGCGCTGCTGGCCGAGGCCGAGGCCGCGCAGGACGGGCTGCGCATCGCCGAGATCCAGACCCGGCTGGCCGATATCGACGCCTGGTCGGCCGAGGCCCGCGCCGCGGCGATCCTCAAGGGGCTCGGCTTCGATGACACTGACCAGACGCGCCCCTGCGCCGATTTCTCCGGCGGCTGGCGGATGCGGGTGGCGCTGGCGGCGGTGCTGTTTTCCCGGCCCGACCTCCTGCTGCTCGACGAGCCCACCAACTACCTCGACCTCGAAGGCGCGCTCTGGCTCGAAAACTACCTCGCCCGCTACCCGCATACGGTGATCATCGTCAGTCACGACCGGGCGCTGCTCAACCGCGCGGTCACCGGCATCCTGCATCTCGAAGACCGCAAGCTCACCTATTATTCGGGGCCTTACGACACTTTCGCCGCCACCCGCGCCGCCCGGCTGGCGGTGGCCGAAGCCGAAAACCGCAAGGCCGAGGCCCGCCGCGCGCATCTGCAAAGTTTCGTCGACCGCTTCCGCTACAAGGAATCCAAGGCCCGTCAGGCCCAGGCGCGGCTGAAGATGATCGAGCGGATCAAATTCATCGCCACGCCGCAGGAGGCGGCGCTGCGCCGGTTTTCCTTCCCGGAACCCGAGGAGCTGTCGCCGCCGATCATCAATATCGAGGGCGCGGCCTGCGGTTACGGCGGCACCCCGGTGTTGTCGCGGCTCGATCTGCGCATCGACCAGGACGACCGGATTGCACTTCTGGGCAAGAACGGCGAGGGCAAGTCGACGCTGGCGAAGCTGATCGTCGGCGAGTTGGAGGCGATGTCGGGCAAGCTGCAACGCAGCTCGCGACTGCGGATCGGCTATTTCGCCCAGCATCAGATGGATGTGCTGCGCGGCAACGAGACCCCGCTGGAAATGCTGCGCCGGTTGCGTCCGCTGGAGGGGCCGCCGAAATGGCGGGCGCGGCTCTCGGGCTTCGGGCTCAACGCCGATCAGGCCGATACACTGATCGGCAAGCTTTCCGGCGGCCAGAAGGCGCGGCTCACCCTGCTGGTCGCCACGCTCGACGCGCCGCATCTGCTGGTGCTGGACGAGCCGACCAACCATCTCGACATCGAGAGCCGCGAAGCGCTGATCGAGGCGCTCACCGCCTATTGCGGCGCGGTGGTGCTGGTCAGCCACGACATGCACCTGCTGTCGCTGGTGGCCGACCGGCTGTGGCTGGTGAAGGGCGGACGGGTGGCGCCGTTCGAAGACGACCTCGCGGCTTACGCAAAGCTGCTGCTGGCCTCCGATGCGGCGGCGACACCTGGGCGCCGTCCCGGGGCCGGACAGGCTCGCCCCGATACCGGCGGCCCCGCCCCCAAAAGCCCCGAGACCAGTCGTCCCGCCCCCAAACGCCCCGACCGCGACGCCCTGCTGGCGCTGCGCGGCGAACTGCGCAAATGCGAAGCCCGGGTGGAAAAGCTCGAAGAGATGCGCGCCCGGCTCGACGCCAAACTCGCCGACCCGGCGCTCTACGAGGGCGGCCGGGCCGACGACATCGCCAAATGGCAGATGAAACATGCCGAGGTGATGCAGGCCCTGGACCGCGCCGAGACCCTGTGGATCGAAGCGCAGGAGAAGCTCGACGCAGCGCTCGGGCAGGCCTGACGCTTTTGCCCGGCGGGGGCCTCCGCCTTCGCCTGCGGCGGATTCTTTGTCCTTGTGCACCGGCGGCGGGCAGCCGGCCCTTGTGCGCCGGCGGCGGACCGTCCGTCCTTGTGCGCCGGCGGCGGACCGTCCGTCCTTGTGCGCCGGCGGCGGACCGTCCGTCCTTGTGCGCCGGCGGCGGGCGGGTGTGATGCGCCCGGGAGGGCGCATCACACCCGCCCCCATGGGCCCGCCGCCTGTTCTGCCCTGTCATTGCCGAAAGCCGCAGACCGGCGCCGGTTTGCGCAGGCAGGCTCCGTTTCCCCCTCTTCCCAACCCCTGACGTCGTCCCGCCTTTTCAGACGTCTTGCGGCGGTCTCGCAGCGTTTCCAGGCTCTGCCGGCCTCAGGCTTCACGGGCGGCATCCTGTTGCCCGGAACTGCCCCGGCCTGCGCTGGTTTTTCATCGGCCGCCACCTCCTTCCCGGTGAGGGCCACCGCGCGCAAGGCGGCGAGGCGGGCAACCCTTTGGCCGGGCACCAGACGAAATATCTGCTCTCAGGGCTTCCCCCTGCGGCCGCTGCGACCGGCCCTGTACGACCCGGCCCGGCGGCAAATGCTGCCGCAACCGCCGCCATCCCGCGACACTGATCCGGGGCATGGCGCTCACGCCAGCCCCGAAACCCCCGACGGCATCGCTGCCGGCATCCGGCCCGATCCCGGCAGTCTGCTTTCCGCGGCGGGCTATTCAGCGACATCGGCCACCCGTTTCGCCTGCAATCCGCAAATGAGCCCCCGGAAAAGCCCGCCGCAGGCGGCCCCTGCCCCTGCCGCCCAACCAAATGCCGAAAATTGCGTTCTTTCCGCGACACACACAACAAAAAATCGCTCCAACCCCGCCCCGCGACATATCAAAAACCCGTTTTGCCGTTGACCCCCCCGGCCAGCGCTCCTAAGCTCGCGCCGAATTCGAAGGAACCGCCCGATGTCCACCAGCCTCATCGTAGCAGAGAACCATTGGCGCATGGGGCGGTGACGGCACCCTGAGACTTCCCGATGCGCCCCCGAACCCCGGGGGCCTTTTTTTTGACGCGCGTGTGAACGGAGAACAGAGATGACACGTCAGATGACCGGAGCGAAGATGTTGGTCCAGGCCCTGAAGGATCAGGGCGTGGACACGGTGTTCGGATATCCCGGCGGCGCGGTGCTCCCGATCTACGACGAGATCTTCCAGCAAAACGACATCCGCCACGTTCTGGTGCGCCACGAACAGGGCGCGGTCCATGCTGCCGAGGGCTATGCCCGCTCCACCGGCAAGCCCGGCGTGGTGCTGGTCACCTCCGGCCCGGCGGCGACCAATGCGGTCACCGGCCTCACCGACGCGCTGCTCGACTCGATCCCGCTGGTGGTCTTCACCGGTCAGGTGCCCACCTTCATGATCGGCACCGACGGCTTTCAGGAGGCCGACACCGTGGGCATCACCCGCCCCTGCACCAAGCACAACTGGCTGGTGAAGGATACCGACGCGCTGGCCGAGACCATCCATCAGGCCTTCCACGTCGCCACCACCGGCCGCCCCGGCCCGACGCTGATCGACATCCCCAAGGACGTGCAATTCGCCACCGGCCGCTACACCCCGCCGGCCAAGGCCCGCACCAGCCATTACAAACCCGCCGTCAAGGGCGACACCGACCGGATCACCGAGCTGGTGGCGCTGATCGAAACTGCCGAACGGCCGGTGTTCTATACCGGCGGCGGGGTGATCAACTCCGGCCCCGGTGCCAGCCAGCTGCTGCGCGAACTGGTCGATGCCACCGGCTTCCCGATCACCTCGACGCTGATGGGTCTCGGCGCCTATCCGGCCTCGGGCAGGAACTGGCTGGGGATGCTCGGCATGCACGGCCTCTACGAGGCCAACATGGCGATGCACGATTGCGATCTGATGATCGCCATCGGCGCCCGCTTCGACGACCGCATCACCGGCCGCACCGATGCCTTCTCGCCCGGCTCCACCAAGGCCCAGATCGACATCGACGCCTCTTCGATCAACAAGATCATCCAGGTCGACCTGCCGATCACCGGCGATGTCGGCCATGTGCTCGAAGACCTGCTGCGGATCTGGAAATCCCGCGGCCGGGTGACCGACAAACCCGCCCTCGCCAGATGGTGGGAGCAGATCGAGAAGTGGAAACAGGTCAATTGCCTCGCCTATGAGCAGAGCGACACGGTGATCAAGCCGCAATACGCGCTCCAGCGCCTCGAAGCCCTCACCAGGGACAAGGACCGCTACATCACCACCGATGTCGGCCAGCACCAGATGTGGGCGGCGCAATTCCTCGGCTTCGACGAGCCCAACCGCTGGATGACCTCCGGCGGCCTCGGCACCATGGGCTACGGCATGCCGGCCTCCAACGGGGTGCAGATGGCGCATCCCGACAGTCTGGTCATCAATATCGCGGGCGATGCCTCGATCATGATGAACCTTCAGGAGCTTGCCACGGCGGTGCAGTTCCGCCTGCCGGTGAAACAGTTCATCCTCAACAACGAGCGCCTCGGCATGGTGCGCCAGTGGCAGCAACTGCTGCACGGCGAGCGCTATTCGCAAAGCTGGATGGAAAGCCTGCCGGACTTCCCGAAACTCGCCGAAGCCTTCGGCTGCAAGGGCCGCACGGTGTCCGATCCGGCGGATCTCGACGCAGCGATCGGGGAGATGCTCGCCCATGACGGGCCCTTCCTGCTGGAAGTGCTGGTCGAGAAACACGAAAACTGCTTCCCGATGATCCCGTCGGGCGAGCCGCACAACCACATGCTCATGGGCGATGCCGCCGCCACCGACGCCATCCAGGGCGACGGTCAGGTTCTGGTGTAAGGAGGAACGACAATGGCACTGAAAATTCAGAAAGGATCCTCCCGCATGTCGGCCTACGACCTTCGCGATCCCAATGCCGAAGCCAGCGAACGCCACACGCTCGCGGTGCTGGTGGACAACGAAGCCGGCGTGCTCGCCCGGGTGATCGGGCTGTTTTCGGGACGCGGCTACAACATCGACAGCCTGACCGTCGCCGAGGTGGACCATACCGGCCACACGTCGCGGATCACCATCGTCACCACCGGCACGCCGCAGGTGATCGAACAGATCAAGGCCCAGCTCGGCCGCATCGTGCCGGTGCACGAGATGCACGACCTCACTGTGGAGAGCGACTGCGTCGAGCGCGAACTGGCGCTGTTCAAGGTGAAGGGGGCGGGCGAAAAGCGCCTCGAAGCGCTGCGCATGGCCGACATCTACCGCGCCAAGGTGGTGGATTCGACGCTCGAAAGCTTCGTCTTCGAAATCACCGGCACCACCCGCAAGATCGACGCCTTCGCCGAACTCATGCGCCCCCTCGGCCTCGTCGAGATGGCCCGCACCGGGGTTGCGGCGCTGGCCCGCGGCGCCGGCTGACCGCCGCCGCCCGCCGGGGCCAGTGGCCACGCGCGCCCCTGAAAACCGCGCAAGCCCCTGAAAAAAGGCGCGTCCGGTTCCGGGCGCGCCTTTTTGTTGCGGGCCAGCCCCCCCGGGCGTCACGCCCGGGGAGCGTCCGGCTACAGCTTACGCCCGCATGTCGAAAAGCACGAAACCCGGGCCGATTTGCGCGACATGCAGGGATGCGCCTGCATGTCGCAGAGCACAAAACCCAGGCCCACTTTTGCGCGACCTCCCGGGCGGCGCCCCGCTTGCGGACAGCGCAAACCGGTTTCCACCTTGCGCGACCACCCGGGTGACGCCCCGCCCGCCAGCCACTCAGCGCAAAGCCCTGCTCCTTTTTCTTGGCAAAAATACTCATCGTCCCGGCGCCGCAACACCCAAGGCCTTCGGCCCGGCGCAGATTTCCAGCCCCTCAGCCGACCGAAATCAGCCGGATCGCCTCGTCCTGACGCATCAGCCAGAGCAGCAGCCGGGCAGCCTCGCCGCGGGGGCTTTCAAGGCCGGGATCCTCGCGCAACAGCTTGCGGGCGTCGGATTGCGCCACCGCCATCAGCCCCGCCTGTGCCTCCAGATCGCCGACCCGGAATTTCGGCAGCCCCGATTGCGCGGTGCCGATGAGGTCGCCCGCACCGCGCATCGCGAGGTCTTCCTCGGCGATGCGAAACCCGTCCTCGGTCTCGCGCAACACGCTCAGCCGCCGTTCCGCCGTCGCGGTGAGCGGCGGCTGATACATCAGCAGACAGGTCGATGCCGCCTCGCCACGCCCGACCCGGCCGCGCAGCTGGTGCAGTTGCGCCAGCCCGAAATGTTCCGCCCGTTCGATCACCATGATCGAGGCATTGGGCACGTCGACCCCGACCTCGATCGCCGTGGTCGCCACCAGCACGCGGGTGTCGCCGCGGACAAAAGCCGTCATGGCGGCGTCTTTCTCGGCCCCCGGCATCTGCCCATGCACCAGCCCGACCACGCCTTCACCGAGCGCCGCGCGCAGCGCCTTGAAGCGTTCGGTGGCGGCGGTCAGCTCGCTCACCTCGCTCTCGTCCACCAGCGGACAGACCCAATAGGCCTGCCGCCCCTCGGCCACCGCCCCGCGCAGCCGCTCCACAACCTCCGCCATCCGCGCCGCCGAGACCAGCGCGGTGGTCACCGGCTTGCGACCGGGGGGTTTTTCGTCGAGCACCGAGACGTCCATGTCGCCATATTGCGCCAGCGCCAGCGACCGCGGGATCGGCGTGGCGGTCATCACCAGCACATCCGTCACCTGCCCCTTGGCGCCCAGTTTCATCCGCTCGTTGACGCCGAAGCGGTGCTGTTCGTCGACGATCGCAAGGCGGAGGTCGTGAAACACCACATCCTCCTGAAACACCGCATGGGTGCCGACCAGAATATGGATGTCGCCGCTTGCGAGTGCCGCGAGCTTCGCCTTGCGCTCGGCGCCCTTGTCGCGGCCGGTGAGCAGCTCCACCACCACCCTGGCACTGGCGGCGAGCGGCTGGAGCGAGGCCAGATGCTGGCGGGCGAGGATCTCGGTCGGGGCCATCATCACCCCCTGCCCGCCCGCCTCCACCGCGGTCAGCAGCGACATGAAGGCCACCAGCGTCTTGCCCGTGCCCACATCGCCCTGCAACAGCCGGTTCATCCGCAACCCGCGGCCGAGGTCTTCGGCGATCTCCTCCATGGCGCGGGCCTGAGCGGCGGTCGGCCGGTAGGGCAGCGCCGCCAGCACCCGCGCGCGCAAGTGGCCATCGCCCCGGCTCGCCCGCCCCTTGCCGCGCCGCATCTTCGCCCGCGCCAGCGCCAAGGTGAGCTGATGCGCGAAAAACTCGTCATAGGCCAGCCGCCGCCGCGCCACCGCCTGCGGGCCGATGTCATCCTCGCCCTCGGGCGCATGCGCCCGCCGCACCGCCTCATGCCACAGCGGCCAGTGTTCGCGCGCCACGAGGCTCTTGTCGATCCATTCCGGCAGCGGCTGCACCCGGCTCAACACCTCGCCGACCGCCCGCAGCATGGTCTTCTGCGTGATCCCGGCGGCCAGATGGTAGACCGGTTCGAACTCGGCAATCGCCTCGGCCTGTCCGGGGCGCAGGATGTAATCGGGATGCACCATCTGGGCGATGCCGTCGAACAGCTCCACCTTGCCCGAGACCACCCGCCGCTCGCCGGTGGGAAGCTGGCGCTGAAGCCAGTCGGGATTGGCGTGGAAGAACACGAGGTGGAAGCTGGTAAGCTGGTCGCTCACCTCGACCTTGTAGGGCGCGTTGCGGCCGCGCGGCGGCAGGTGCTGGCCGATGAGCACCTCGACGGTGACCGTCGCGGGCGGCACCACCTCCTGCACCGACGCGCGAAACCGGCGGTCGACCACCGCGTAGGGCAGCGAAAACAGCAGATCGCGCGGCAGCTCGATGTCGAGCGCGGCAAGGGCCTTTGCCGTCTTCGGGCCGACGCCGCCCAGCGTCTCCAGATCCGAGAACAGCGGAAACAGGATTTCCGGCCGGGTCGCCATGTCAGCCCTCCCCGATCAGCGCAAGCCAGCCGTCCTCGTCGGTGGTCTCGACCCCGAGATCGGCGGCCTTCTTCGCCTTCGACCCCGCGCCGGGGCCGGCCACCAGCAGATCGGTGTTCTTCGACACCGAGCCCGCGACCCTGGCGCCGAGCGCCTCGGCGCGGGCCTTGGCCTCGGCGCGGGTCATTTTTTCGAGCTTGCCGGTGAACACCACCGTCTTGCCCGCGACCGGACTCGCTCCGGTATCGGGGGCTTCGGCGGGGAGGATGTCAAGTTCGGCGGCCAGCCGGTCGATGGAGGCGCGCTCCGCCCGTTGGTGAAACGCCGTGGTGAGCGCCGTGGCCACCGCGACGCCGATCCCGTCAATGCCGACCAGCTCGTCCCAGGCGGCGCGCGCCTCCGGGCCGATGGCCGGGTCGCGGGCCCAGATGGCGGCCCGGGTCTCGGACAGCCGCGCGCGCCGCCCCTCCACGCCCGCTGCCGCGCGGTCTTCCAGCACCGCCTTTTCGGCTTCGAGATGGCGCGCGCCCGCGGGCACGGCACGGTCGATGGCCTCGACGAAGGCCTCCCAGCTCAGATAATGCCGCGCCAGATCGCCAGCGACCACCTCGCCCACATGGCGGATGCCGAGCGCGAAGATCAGCCGTTTGAGCGCGATCCGGCGTTTCTCCTCGATCGCGGCGAACAGCTTGGCGGCGGATCTTTCGCCCCAGCCGTCGCGGTTGGCGAGCTTCGTGAGGTTTGCCGCATCGCGCGCGGCAAGGGTGAAGATGTCGGCCGGTTCGCGGATCGGGAGGGTGTCGTCGGCGTAGAACATCTCCACCTGTTTCGCGCCCAGACCTTCGATGTCGAAGGCGCCGCGGGAGACGAAATGCTTGAGCTTTTCCACCGCCTGCGCCGGACAGATCAGCCCGCCCGAACAGCGGCGCACCGAATCGCCCTCTTCGCGCAGGGCATCGGAGCCGCATTCGGGGCAGGTTTCGGGGAAGGCAAAGGGGGTGGCGGTGCGGCGGCGGGCGAGGTCGACATCCGAGACCTTGGGGATCACGTCGCCCGCCCGGTAGACCTCGACCCAGTCGCCGGGGCGGATGTCCTTGCCGCCGCGGATCGGCGCGCCGGTGGCATCGCGCCCGGCGATATAATCTTCGTTATGCAGCGTGGCGTTGGCGACCACCACGCCGCCGACGGTGACCGGTTTGAGCCGCGCCACCGGGCTGAGCGCGCCGGTGCGGCCGACCTGAATGTCGATGCCTTCGAGCCGGGTCCAGGCCTTTTCGGCCGGAAACTTGTGGGCGATCGCCCAGCGTGGGGTGGTGGAGCGGAAACCAAGGCGGGCTTGCAGGGCGAGGTCGTCGACCTTGTAGACCACGCCGTCGATGTCATAGGGAAGCTCTGCCCGTTGGGCCTCGATTTTGGCGTAATGGGCGAGGAGGTCCTCGGTGTTTGCGCAGGGTTTCGTCAGCGGGTTGATGGCGAAACCGAAGGCTTCGAGCCGCGCGAGGGCGGCCATCTGGGTGTCGGCGAGTGGCGCAGAGAGGGCGCCCCACGCATAGGCGAAGAATTTGAGCGGCCGGGCGGCGGTGATTGTCGGATCGAGCTGGCGCAGGCTTCCTGCGGCGGCATTGCGCGGATTGGCGAAGGGTTTCTGGCCCTTTTCCGCCTGCCGGGCATTGAGCGCGGCAAAATCCGCATGTGCCATATAGACCTCGCCGCGCACCTCCAGCAGATCCGGGGCGCCGTCGATGCGGTGGGGGATGTCGGCAATCGTGCGGGCGTTGGCGGTGACGTCTTCGCCGGTCACGCCGTCGCCACGGGTGGCGGCCCGGGTAAGCTGGCCGTGCTCATAGCGCAGGCTGAGCGACAGCCCGTCGATCTTGGGCTCCGCAGTATAGCCGAGCGGGGCCTCCGGGGTGAGGCCGAGGAAATTGCGCAAGGAGGCGTCGAAATCGCCGAGCTCGCCCGCGTCGAACACATTGGCGAGCGACAGCATGCGCACCGCATGGGTGACCTTGGCGAACCCCTCGCGCCCCGGCGCGCCGACCTTGTCCGAGGGGCTGTCGGGCCGTTTCAGCGCCGGAAACCGCGCCTCGATCGCTGCGTTGCGCCGCTTCGCGGCGTCGTAATCGGCATCGCTGATGTCCGGCGCGTCGTCGCGGTGATAGGCAAGGTTGGCGCGCCCGATCAGCGCGGCGAGACGGGCAAGCTCCGCTGCGGCCTGCCGGGCGTCGAGCGCCTCCACGGCGATACCGGCGAATCGATCCTGGGACATGACAGCCTCCAAAGCCTCCAAAGCCTCCCCCGGGCGCGCGGGTCTGGGTGTGCTTGCGTAGCTTCCCGTGTGTAAGCCCCGCCCCGGCTTGCGTCCAGCCCGGGCCCGGTGCCTGGTGCGGGCCGGGCGGCCTGCGGGCAACGCCAGCATCGCCCAAAGGAAAACCGGCGCCGCGTTGTGCAGCACCGGTTTCAAAAGGACCGCCCGGGCGGATATGGCGCCTGGGTCAGGCGCCGATGGCCAGCGGGCTGGTGAGTTCGTCGGGTTCCGGGTCGCGCAGCACATAGCCCCGGCCCCAGACGGTTTCGATGTAATTCGCACCACCTGTTGCATTTGCAAGTTTCTTGCGGAGCTTGCAGATGAAAACGTCGATGATCTTGAGTTCGGGCTCGTCCATGCCGCCATAGAGGTGGTTGAGGAACATTTCCTTGGTGAGCGTCGTGCCCTTGCGCAGGCTCAGAAGCTCGAGCATCTGATATTCCTTGCCGGTGAGATGCACCTGTTTGCCGTCGACCTCGACGGATTTCGAATCAAGGTTCACCTCCACCTTGCCGGTCACGATGACCGACTGCGCGTGGCCCTTGGAACGGCGGATGATGGCGTGGATCCGGGCAACAAGCTCGGCGCGGTGGAACGGCTTGGTCAGGTAATCGTCCGCCCCGAAACCGAAGCCCTTGATCTTGTCTTCGGTATCGTCGGACCCGGTGAGGATCAGGATCGGCGTGTCGATCCGGGCCATGCGCAGCTGGCGCAGAACCTCGTGGCCGTTGATGTCGGGAAGACCGAGATCGAGAAGGATCAGGTCGTAATCGTAGAGCTTGGCGAGGTCGATCCCCTCTTCCCCAAGGTCGGTGGAATAGACGTTCAGATTCGCGTGAGTGAGCATCAGCTCGATCGAACGCGACGTGGTAGGGTCGTCTTCAACCAACAGGATCCGCATGTTTGCCTCCGCATCTTCCGTTCTGTTGGTAAACACCATGAGCGGAAAAGGTTAACGCCCCGTTACCGTTGCAGAACTTTTAGCGAAAACATCTCAAGGTTGTCTATACCTTTGCAGCTGCGTGGCCTTGAGTGCGGCTTCTCCGTGACGGTCCACGGCAGTTTTCCACTCCATGAACTCCTCTTCGGAAAGCGCATAGGTCCTGAGCGCTTCCGCAAGCGGCATGAGCCCGTGTTCCACACCGCGCACCACGGCGGCCTTGCGGCTCGCCACCCAGCGCCTTGTGTTCGCAGGCGGCAAATCGGCGCGGGTCATGATCGTGCCATCCTCGAGCCGCACCGCCCGGGGGCCGTCGACCTTTTTCAGATACATCTCTCACCTCATCGTCTCTGCCCATCCAGTCTGGCCAAAACCGTTTAAGGAGAGGTGAAACCCGGCCTTGTTGTTAGCTGCAATTTTCCTATATTTCCTTGCTTGTCCCGGACCGGAGGCCCCATGATCGCCCGCAATCCCGAAACCGCCCTGAATTCGCTGGGCCTCGCCAAACCGCCCGCCGAGACCCGGGTGGTGGTGGCGATGTCGGGTGGGGTCGACAGTTCGGTCGTCGCCGCCCTGCTCCGGCAGGAGGGCTATGACGTGATCGGCGTCACGTTGCAGCTCTACGACCACGGCGCGGCGCTGGCGAAGAAGAACGCCTGCTGCGCGGGGGTGGACATTCACGACGCCGCGCGGGTCGCCGAGGCCATGGGATTCCCGCATTATGTGCTGGATTACGAGAACATCTTCCGCGACGCGGTGATCGAGGAATTTGCCGACAGCTACCTCGCCGGCAGCACGCCGGTGCCCTGCATCCGCTGCAACGAACGGGTGAAATTCGTCGATCTGTTGCAGACCGCCCGCGATCTGGACGCCGATTGCATGGCCACCGGGCATTATATTCAGCGCTTCGAAGGTCTGAGCGGCCCCGAGTTGCACCGTGCCGCCGATCCCGCGCGCGACCAGTCGTATTTCCTGTTTTCCACCACGCCCGAGCAGCTTGCCTTTTTGCGGTTTCCGCTGGGGCATCTGAAGACCAAGGAGGAAACCCGGGCGCTGGCGCGGCGTTTCGGTCTCGAGGTGGCGAACAAGCCCGACAGTCAGGACATCTGTTTCGTGCCCGACGGCAATTACGCCGGGGTGATCGAGAAGCTGCGGCCCGGGGCGGCGGAGCCGGGCGAGATCGTCCATGCCGACGGGCGGGTGCTCGGCGCCCATGCGGGGGTGATCCACTACACCATCGGCCAGCGCCGGGGGCTCGGGATCGGCGGGCTTGCGGAGCCGCTCTATGTGGTGCGGCTGGATGTGGCGCGCCGCCGGGTGGTGGTCGGTCCGAAAGAGATGCTGGCAACCCGGATCGTGCCGGTGCGCGAGATCAACTGGCTGGGCGACGCGCCCTTTACCGCGCAGGCAGAATGGCCCCTCAGCGTCAAGCTGCGCTCCACCCGGCCACCGCGCGAGGCGATCGTGCGGCCGCTGTCGGAGAGCCGGGCCGAGGTCGAGCTGCTGGCGCCGGAAGAAGGGGTCAGCCCCGGGCAGGCCTGCGTTTTCTATGAGACCGGCGGGAGCCGGGTGTTGGGCGGCGGCTGGATCCGGGCCGGGGCCTGAGGCTGGGCAAAGGCACAGAACAGCGGCCCGGGAATGCCCTGCCGCCTGCCCCGACCTTCCGGAACTGTCCGAGAGCATCCGCGACCTTCCGGCCCAGCACATGCCGCCCGGGCACCGGACCGGCCCCGCGCCGGGCGGCTCCCCTCGCCGACACCGCCGGGCGGCTTCCCCTCGTCTACCCCCTGGTGGCCGAGAGCGAAAACGACAGCGGCAACCAGCGCTTGCCGGGCCAGCGGAACATCCCGCCCGGCGCCGCTTCAAGCACCGAAAACAGCCGCCACGGCACCGCGTCATGTTCATGCAGCCAGTCGAGCCGGAGCCCTGCCCCCGCGAGCGCGGTGAGAATGTCGCCAAGCTGGTGGTCCCACCAGTATTCGTGGCTGGCCTCGAGCGCCGGACCATCGCCGGTATAGTCCACCGGCGCCTCGTCCTTCGAGATCGCGAAATCCATGTAAGGATAAGACCACAGCGGCCGCCCTTCGCCGTCATCGCCCTCCCGGGTGTCAAACACCATCGCCAGCGGATGCCCCTCGGCGAGATAGAGACGGCCCCCGGGCCTCAGCAGCCCCGCCACCACCCGGGCCCAGCCCGCAAGATCCGGCAGCCAGCCGATGGCGCCCCAGGTGACGAACGCCCGGTCGAACGGCGCCTCCGCCCTCAGCGCGTCCGGCGCGTCGTAGAGATCCGCCTCGACGAACCGCGCCCGCTCCGCGAGCCCCAGCTCCTGCGCAAGCGCCCGCGCCGTACGGATCGCCTCGGCGGAAAAATCCAGCCCCACCACCTCGGCGCCCTGCTGCGCCAGCACCAGCGAATCGCGCCCGAAATGGCATTGCAGATGCGCGATCTTCAGCCCCGCGACATCGCCCATCTCGGCCGCCTCGATCGGTTGCAACACCCCCCGGCCCGCGCGCAGGGGGGCCAGATCGTAGTCCTCCGAGCGAAGGTGAATACCCACCCGCTCGTCCCAGGCCGCCCGGTTCGCCGCGCGCCAGTCTTCCGGCAGATCCGCCATCACACCCTTCCCCGGGGGTCTTCCAGACCCCCCTTTTTCCTGGTTGAAATACTCAAAAACCCTGAACCTCGCCTCACTCCACGAGATGAAGATGCACCCGCCGGTTCAGCCTGCCCTTCTTCTCGACCTTGCCGATGCGCAACGCCCCGATCTCGCCGGTGCGCGCCACATGGGTGCCGCCGCAGGGCTGGAGATCGACGGGCGCCTCCGCACCGATCCGCACCAGCCGCACCCGCCCGGCGCCCCTGGGTGGCTGCACCGACATCGTCTTCACCAGCCCGGGATTGGCCTCAAGCTCCGCATCACTGATCCATTCGGAGGTCACCGGCAGATCCTGCGCGACCAGCGCGTTCAGCGCCGCCTCCACCGCCGGCTTGTCCTCGATCGGATGTTCCATGGCAAAGTCGAGGCGCGATTTCACCTCGCCCACGGCGCCTCCGGTGACCGGAAACGGCAGCACCACCGAGAGCAGGTGCAGCGCGGTATGCATCCGCATCAGCCGGTAACGGCGCGCCCAGTCGATCGCCTGCTTCCCCTCTGCCCCCACCGGCGGCAGCACCGCGCCTTCGGCGGGGACCAGCACGATCTCTTCGCCTTCGCCCTTCACGGTCGTGGCCACCGCCATCTCGCCGCCCTCCCAGCGCAGCCAGCCGCTGTCGCCGGGCTGACCGCCGCCGGTCGGGTAGAACAGCGCAGCCTCAAGCACCACGCCGCCACGGTCGTTGATCGAGACCACCCGGGCCGGGGCCTCGGTGGCATAGGCATCGTCGCGGAACAGGGGTCTGGTCATCGGGGTTCTCCGGTTGCAACAGGGGTCATGTGGCCGCGTCAGGTGCCATTGGCGCATCCGCGCCGGGAGCCATTGGCGCTTCCGCGCCGGGTGCGATTGGCGCATCCGCGCCGGGAGCCGTTGGCGCTTCCGCGCCGGGAGCCGCGCCCCCCGTCCCGCCGTTCAGCGCCTCGGGGTTCCTCAGCCAGATGTCGCGCTGGGCGAAGGGAATCTCGATCCCTTCCTCGGTGAAACGGCGGGCGATCTCGTGGTTGAGCTCGCTGCGCACCGAAAGCCCGAAGCGCACGTCGCTCAGGATCACCCGGACCTCGAAATCCAGCGAATCCGCCCCGAAGGCGCTGAACACGATCAGCGGCGCCGGGTTCACCGTCACCAGCGGATGCGCCTCGGCCACTTCGCGCAGGATCCGCTCCACCAGCCTCGTATCGGTGCCATAGGCCACCCCCACCGGCAGGATCACCCGGCCGAGCGAATTGCCATGGGTGTAGTTGGTGACCACGCCGGAGATCAGGTCCGAATTCGGCACGATCACGTCGGAACGGTCGAAGGTCTCGATCCTTGTGGAGCGCACCGAAATGTCGCGCACGATGCCCATGGTGGTGCCCACCTCGATCCGGTCGCCCTTGCTGATCGGGCGTTCGATCAGCAGGATGATGCCGGAGACGAAGTTCGACACGATGTTCTGCAGCCCGAAGCCGATGCCCAGCGAAAGGGCGCCTGCGACGAAGGCGAGCGAGGTCAGGTCGATCCCCGCCGCGGTCACTGCCGCCAGCGCCGCCACGAACAGCCCGACATAGCCGACGCCGGAGGTCAGCGCCACCTGGCCGCCCGGGTCCATGCCGGTCTTGGGCAGGATGGTCGAGCCCAGCATCCCCTGGAGCAGCCGGGTCACCGCATAGCCGATGCCGAACACCAGCCCCGCGGTCAGCACCGTCGTCGGGGTGATCACCAGGTTTTCGCCGATATGGATCCCCGACCAGATACGGACCCAGATCTCGGTAATGTCCGACCAGCGGAAGCCCCAGATCAGCAGGATCAGCGGCGTTGCGGCCAGCGCCGCGGCCACGCTGAACAGCACCGGCACCAGCGATTGCGCCGCCTCGTCGCGGCTGCGCCGCACGATCAGGGCGAACAGGTCGGTGATGAAATGGTGCAGCACCATCAGAAAGGCCACTGTGGCCAGGGTGTAGATCGTCGGGAACAGCAGAAACACCGCGAGGCTGCGATAGCCAAGCGCCGCCGCGAGCGGCGCCGCGATGGCAACCAGCGTCACCAGATTGCCCAGCGCCCGCACGGTCGAGGTATAGAAGTTTTGCGACCGGTCGTCGTCTTCCCCGGTCTCCACCGTTTCACCGCGATAGAGCGCCAGCAGCCGCCCGAAGCGCCAGAGCACCACCGCAGTGGCAAGGATCAGCGGAAAATCGAGCACCGCAAGCGTGGCTTCCGACCAGGCGTCGATCCGGGCAAGATCCACCACCAGCATCTGCAACCCGACCAGCCCGCCCAGCGTTGCCGCCAGGGCATAGCCCATCCGCACTTCGCGGTTCGAAACCTTCAGCACCCGCCAGTATGAGCCCGGGATTCCGAACACCCGGTTGCCAAGCCAGCGCGCCATGAACTGCACCACGGCTATGCCGATGAACGCCGAAACGATCTGTTCGCCGCGCGTGTCGAGAACGAATGAATTGTCGACAGCGGCGCCCAGCAGAATCGCCCCGAACCCAGGCACCAGAACCTGTAGCCCCGAAACCACGAACCCCCAGGCCCCGCGCACGGCAGGCGATTTTCCGACGCGCAGCCGCTCCCCGACCCGGCGAAGCGTGCGCCAGCCGAACACCAGCAGCACCAGCCCGATCGCCCCCAGCGGAAGCGTCACCGGCAGCGCCGCCAGAAGACTCGGGCGCTCGCTGGGAATGGACCAGGACGCGAGCGCCGCCGCCCAGGCGAGGCTGAAGCTGCGCTGAAAGCTCTCGAAAGCGGGCAGCCAGGCGGCATAGTTGAACGGGTTCGGCCCCCTGGCGCTCACGTCGCTCACCGTGCGGTTGCGCAGCGAGGCATCGAGCGTGCCGATCAGCAATTCGGCGCGCGCATGGGCGAGCGTCGCACGGGTGACGGGGGCCAGCACCTTGTCGAGTTCGGCCACCAGCCCGGCCCGCGTTTCGGCCATGCCCTCCGGTTCGCCGCCGCCCTCCGCAGGCGCCGCCCCAAGTGCAGCGATCTGCGCTTCGAGCGCGCCGATGCGCACCGAATTTGCCTCCTTCGCCGAGGCGAAGGTCGCGCGCCAGTCGACCAGCTCGCGGCGCAGATCGCCCAGCACACTGTCGCTCACCCGCCCGCTTTCCAGCGCCGTTTCGACCCGGTCTGCGAACCCCTGCCACTCGCGGTACTCGATGTCACTCCAGACCTGCGCCAGTTCCGGTGGCAGCGGACCGGAGGTGGGCGCAGGGGGTTCCGCCGCAGAGGTTTCAATCGCAGCCGGTTCCGCCGCAGCGGTTTCCGCCGCGGCGCCCTGCGCCATGGCCCCGGCCCCCAACGCCCAGAGCACCGCCGCCAGCATCATCGCCGGCAGCAGACGCCAGCCCGTGGACAGCTTCCCCATCACGCCGCCACCTCGCTCACATCCGGCAGAACCGGGGCCGCGCGGTCGAGCCAGGGCGGCACCGGCAGATTGTTTTCTCTCAGGAAGCCCGGGTTGTAGAGCTTCGACGCATAGCGGTTGCCGTAATCCGCCAGCACGGTCACGATCACATGCCCCGGCCCCATCTCCCGCGCCATCCGCACCGCTCCGGCGATATTGATCGCCGACGAGCCGCCGAGCACCATCCCCTCCCGCATCGCCACATCATAAAGCAGCGGCAGCGCCTCCGCGTCGGGGATCTGCCAGGCCATGTCGGGGCGGAAGCCTTCGAGATTGGCGGTGATCCGCACCTGCCCGATGCCCTCGGCGATCGAACTGCCCTCCGGCGCCACCTCGCCGCGCGTATAATAGCTGTAAAGCCCCGCCCCCATCGGGTCGGCAAGGCCGATCTTCACGCCCCGGGGCTGCAACACCGCCGCCACGCCAGCCAGCGTGCCGCCCGAGCCCACGGCGCAGGTGAAACCATCAATCCGGCCGCCGGTCTGGTCCCAGATCTCGGGGCCGGTGCTGTCCATATGCGCCTGCCGGTTGGCCACGTTGTCGAACTGGTTCGCCCAGACCGCGCCATTTGCCTCCGTCTTCGCCAGCGCCTGCGCCAGACGCCCGGAATAGCGGGCGAAATTGTTGGGGTTGCGGTAGGGCGCGGCGGGCACTTCGACGAGCTCGGCCCCGGCGAGGCGGATCATGTCCTTCTTCTCGCGGCTCTGGGTCTCGGGGATCACGATCACCGTGCGGAACCCCATGGCGCTGCCGAGCAGTGCCAGCCCGATGCCGGTATTGCCCGCGGTGCCCTCGACGATGGTGCCGCCCGGGCGCAGCGCGCCGCGGGAAACGGCGTCGCGGATGATCCACAGCGCGGCGCGGTCCTTCACGCTTTGCCCCGGGTTCATGAACTCCGCCTTGCCGTAGATCTCGCAGCCCGTGGCCTCGGAGACGCTCCTGAGCCGCACCAGCGGGGTGTTGCCGATCAGCTGATCGAGATGGTCGCGCCGGTCCATGGGCCTCTCCTTCCGCTCGCCTGCGGGGCTGTTTACGTCCCGGGGGCGGGGAACTCAAGGCGGGGCCTGAGCGCCCGGCGGCTTTACCCTACACCAGCCCCACACCCGCCCGGAAAGCGATGTGTTTTCCGCGCCTTGCACCGCTCAGGC
This sequence comes from Rhodobacterales bacterium, assembly GCA_002746935.1. GTDB lineage: Bacteria > Pseudomonadota > Alphaproteobacteria > Rhodobacterales > Rhodobacteraceae > Sinisalibacter. The sequence continues at coordinate 65,969 of PDRW01000033.1, read as the reverse complement.
CAGGCCCATCCCGAAAGCCGCTCCCGGTGCAGCGCCAGCCAATAGGCGGTGAGGATCAGCGGCCCCGTCGCCGCCTCGGCGCTGTCGATCGCCGCCATCAGCCGGTCAAACCCCACCACATGGGTGCGGATGTCTTCTTCCTCGCTGTCCTCGCCGCCGATCTCGCCGCCGCGTCCCGAAAGATCGGCGATGCCGACGAAAGAAAACAGATATTCCGTCACCGCCCCCGGCGACGGGTAATAGTCCGCCACCCGGTGCAGCGCCCCGAGGCGCAACCCCGCCTCCTCCAGCGCCTCGCGCCGGGCGCAGTCCTCGGCGCTTTCGCCGGGGTCGATCCGGCCGGCGATGGGCTCCAGCGACCACGGGCGCGGATCGCCGCGCAACAGCGGCCCGACCCGGAACTGCTCCACCAGCAGCACCGCATCCAGCTGCGGATCATAGGGCAGCACCGTCGCCGCATCGCCGCCGATGAAGCCCGCGCGCCGCACCCGGCGGCTCCAGCTGCCATCGAACCGGCGAAACCGCAGATCCGGGTCTTCAAGGCTGAAATACTCGGTGTAGGGCGTGCGGGGTTTCAGGATTTCCACGTCGCGCGCCGCGGTCAGATCCGCCCGGATCCCCGGGCCCGTCTTCCCTGAACCCTCCGCGCGCCCGGCCGCCCGCAGCCGCGTGGCCGCGCGCATGCAGGCCGTCGGCCAGCGCCGCGCCATCGCCTCCGCAGAAACTTTACCGAATTCCGCCATCACCTCGCGGGCCGCTTCGGTCCAGGCCGCGCCCAGCGCCTGTTCAAACCGCGCCAGATCCCACGCGCCACCGGATACGCCCGCACAGGAAAACGCCGTGGCCTCGAGGCGCAGCCCCCCGGCCTCCGCCTGCACCGTAACCGGCGCGGCGCCCAGCACCTCCGCAAACCACATGGCCCGCTCGACCGCACCAGCCCCAAGCCCGCGCAGCATCAGCCCGTCAACTGCACCGGCGCCCGCACCGTCAACCGGCACCAGCCCCGGCACCTCACGCCCAGGCACCGCCCCGCTCACAAACCCGTCGACCCGCGCCGGCACCGCCTCCGCCGCAACGCCCAGCACCGCCGCACGCAGCGGCGCGTGACACAGCGGACCGTAGACAAACAGCGCCTCCCCGTTCTGCTCCTGGCCTTGCCCCGCTGGCGGCTCCCGAAAGCTCACCGGATGAACCGTCCGCCGAGCCAGGTCAGCATCCCGACCACGGGGCCGCCGATCCCGAGCGCAAGCAGCACGTCAGGCTTCAGATAGTCCTGTGCAAATTCGATCATGATGCCAAACACGTCCTGCACCGCGTCGGTCGGGCTGCCGTGATAAGCCCCCCGCATCGACTTGTCGATCATCTCCGACATGGCAAACAGAAACGCCACCCAGAGCGCGAGCAGAACCGCCGATCCGAAACCGATCGCCAGCGGATTGCCATGGCCGCGGTCGAGATGACCGCCCGTGAAAACCCACCCCAGCACCAGCCCGACCAGAGCCGCCACCGGAATAAACATCTGGCCCTTCTGCCATTCCGGCAGATAGGGCTCAACGCGCAACGCGACATAGGCACCGAGCGCGGCAAGCAGCACGGCACCGGCAAGACGGGCAAAGGTGGGCACGGCGATCGTCCTCCGGAATGGACCCGGGCACGCCGCCCGGGGATGATTGTCTGCCCCCAGTTTCCGCCCCCGCACCATACCGCACAAGCCCGCCGGGGCGCAACACCCCGACGGTGTATTCCGCAGGCCACGGGACAATTGCGGGAGCCCGCCCGGCCCGGCGGCCCGCCCCCGGCACCCCGGCCCGCGCCGCCCCTTTTTCCTGGGTAAACTACTCAAGGACACGGCGGCAGAAGCCGCGCCGGCGCCGGGACGGGCCAGAGCCTCCGGGGTTGTCCTGGGTTGTCCGGGGGGGCTGGCCCCGGGAGCTTTCGCCCCGGGGCGCCTCCGGGAGGCTTCCGTCAGCGGTTCACATCCACAACCACCCGGCCCTTCACCTGACCCTTCAGAATATCGGCCCCGAGCCCGGGCAGATCGGCCAGTACCGCGGGCGTCACCATCGCTTCGAGCTTTTCCATGTCGAGATCGCGCGCCAGCCGCGCCCAGGCGCGGGTGCGGGCATCATAGGGCTGCATCACGCTGTCGATCCCGAGAAGCTTCACCCCGCGCAACAGGAAGGGGATCACGCTCGCCGGCAGATCCGCCCCGCCGGCAAGCCCGACCGCGGCCACCGAGGCGCCGTATTTCATCTGCCCCAGCACCCGGGCGAGCATCGCCCCGCCGACGGCATCGACGCAGCCGGCCCAGGTCTCCCGCTCCAGCGGACGTTTCACGGTCTGGTTCAGCTCCTCGCGCGCCACGATCCGCGCCGCACCGAGGCCGCTGAGATACGCCGCCTGTTCGGGCCGCCCGGTCACCCCCGCGACCGCGTAGCCCAGCCCCGCAAGCAGCGCCACCGCCACCGAGCCGACACCCCCCGCCGCGCCGGTCACCAGCACCTCGCCGTTCTCCGGCGCCAGCCCGTGGTCTTCCAGTGCCATCACCGCCAGCATCGCGGTCAGCCCCGCCGTGCCCACAGCCATCGCCTGCCGCGTCGTCAGCCCGTCGGGCAGCGGCACCAGCCAGTCGGCCTTCACCCGCGCCTTCTGGGCATAGCCGCCCCAATGCACCTCGCCGACCCGCCAGCCGGTGAGCACCACCTTGTCGCCGGGGCGGTAGCGCGGATCCTGCGAACTCTCGACCGTGCCCGCGAAATCAATCCCGCCCACATGCGGCCAGGCCCGCACCAGCCCGCCGCCTCCGGGCGACAGGCACAACCCGTCCTTGTAGTTGAGCGTGGAATACTCCACCGCAACGGTCACCTCGCCTTGCGGCAACCGGTCCTCGCCGATCTCCCGCACCGAGGCCCGGGCCATGCCATCCTCGTCCTGCTCCAGTACAAGTGCCCTGAACATCGCGAAATCCTCCCTTTCAGATCGCGCCCACAGGTTAGGGGGCCGGGCGCCGCAGGGAAAGCGGGTTCCGTCTGGGCGTATTGCTGCCACCGCAACGCCTCCGCCCGCCGCGGCGTTGACCGGCGGCACCGTTGCTGCCACCGTCGCGCCCGTCCGCAAGCGCCCGCAAGCGCCCGGAACCCGGCTGTGCATTGCAGGCAGCGCCGTTGCGGCACGCAACTCAAGAAGGATCGGGCCCCATGCGAAACCCTCTGCCCGGATTTCCGGCATGCCTCCTGCTGGCGCTCACCATGGCGCCGGCCCTGCCCGCCCATGCCGGCAGCGGGGGCGGCAGCGGGCTCGGCGCCACCTGGCACAACCCGTTCGCCCCCTGCGAGGGCACCTGCGCGGCGCATGTCTTCGCCGGACGCCAGACGACAACCTCGCCCGGCATGGCCTTCGGCATCGCCGACGCGACCGAGGGCGACTGGGGGCTCGTCCTGCCCACCCCGGTGTGGAATTTCGACTGGAAAGGCTCCGCGATCGCCGGTTTCGCCTTTTCGCGCGACCTGGTCGATGTCGACTGGAACGGCAGCGATCTTTTCGGCATCGAGGCCGAACTGGGCGCGGGCCAGCGCTTCGGCACCCAGACGGAAGCCGAAGCCTGGGCCGCGCTCTATCTGCGCTGGAAGCGCTTTCCCTGGAACGACGTGGTGAAGACCAGCTTCGCGATCTCGACCGGGCTCAGCTACGCCACCGGCATTTCCGACTACGAACGCGAGGTCAGCGGCAATGACGAGGGGTCGCGGCTCCTGCATTTCTTCTCGCCCGAACTGACCTTTGCGCTGCCCGACCGGCCGGACCGGGAACTGGTGTTCAGGATGCACCACCGGTCGGGCATCAAGAGCAAGGGCGAGAACGGCCCCGCAGGTTTCGAGATGTTCAACTACACCGACACCGGCGCCACCTACGCCACCCTGGGGCTGCGCTGGCATTTCTGAACCCCCCTGCGCCCCCGGTGCTTTCCCGCTGCGCCTTTTCTGCGCCCCCGAGGCTCCACCGCTGCGGCCCCGCTGTGCCCTCGGTGGCCCCCTGCTGAACCCCGCTGTGCCCGGCCTCCGGTGGGCCTGGACCGCCGCTTTTCGCCCCGGAACACCCGGTTTGTCCTTCTCCCCCCTTCCCCCCGGCCTTTCGGGCCCCTATATTGGCAGAGCCTCCCTGGAGGCTATGGGCATAAACGCGCTCGGAATAAACGGATCGGACCCGGGGGCGGTACCCGGCGGCTCCACCAGATACCCTTCGTTGGGGGGACAGGGGGCCGAAACAGGATCGACGAACGTGTAAAGGGGTTGCTTTGTCCCGGTGAGGTACCACCGTTATCGGTCCGCAAAGCATAATTGCCAACGACAATCGTGCTCCGGTCGCCCTCGCCGCCTAAGCGGTGCGGAAGATCGAAACTCAAGCCCTCTCGCCTAGCCGCGTGAGGCGGGGTTCGCAGGCACCTGGCAACAGAAGCCTGCACTTCTCCCCTGCCATCCGGTCCGGTGATTGCGACCGACTGATGCTTCTTGCGGCCAAATGATGCCACTTGCAGTCGCTTGCGACGCTCATGCGCGTGGGCAAGCTCTGGCTGTGCCCTCTGACCGTCCACCAGAGCGTCATGTGAAAACCTGACTCACCTGACGCTGCCTGAAATCACAGATTTCAATGCGTCAGGCGATGCTCTCTGTGTCAGGTATTTCGTCAAACGCAATATTCCGGACTTCCGGTATTCCAATAGTCCGGAATTCCGGACTATTGGAATACGTCCTTTATCCCACGTTTCCAACATCTTACAGCCACCACGCCCGACTTCATCCCGGCGCTGTTAACCGTTTCTGAACCAGGCCTTCACAGCGGCAAGGGGCGCAAAGGGGCATGGCGTTTGCAACCGTGCCGTCCCCGCCACGGGGCACATTCCGCTCATCCACAGTCGCGCCGCGCCTCCTGGCCTGTCGTTTCCGCATGACAAACGCGCAAACCCGGCACCCGGTTTGCGCAGCCAGGCCCTTGCCACCGCTGGCACGCCCGGGCGCTCCCGGAAGGCTTTCAGGGCGCCACACGCCCGCGATGCCCGTGCGGGACCGCACCTGGCCACGGGGCAGCCCATCCGCCACCGTCCGCGCCGGCCAGCCGCCGCCTACCCCCGGTGTCCAGCTTCCACCCTGTCACCCGACCGGCAAGCACCAGCCGGCACCCCCTGCCCCCTCTTCCCTTCCCATTGAAATTCCTTATGGTGGGCCAGAGCCCACCGGAGGACGAGATGTCGCGGCCGATCGACTATGGCAACCTGATGCACGCCGCCATGCGCCGGCTGATCCACGACGTGCTCGCCGGCGTGGCCGAAACCGGCCTGCCCGGCGCGCATCATTTCTTCATCAGTTTCGAGACCGGCCACCCGGACGTGGAAATCGCCGACTGGCTGTCGGACCGCTTTCCCGATGACATGACCATCGTCATGCAGCACTGGTTCGAGGATCTCGAGGTCGATGACGACGGCTTCGCGGTCACGCTCAACTTCGGCAATCAGCCGGAGCGGATGTATGTGCCCTTCGACGCGATCCGCACCTTCGTCGACCCGTCGGTGGAATTCGGCCTGCGGTTCGAGACCCAGGAAGACGAGACCGGCGAAGCGCCCGCTCCCCCGGGCTTCAACAGCACCGCCGGCGAGACCGCGAAACCCGCCGCGACCCCGGCGCACCCCGCACCCGCCGGAGGCGACCAGAGCGATGCCGAAGTCGTCAGCCTCGATTCCTTCCGCAAATGATGCGCCAGACGAGGCACCGGTCGCGCTACCCGAGATTGCATCGCGGTGGCGGGGGCGCTAAACGGCATGCAACTGCATACAACGGAGGCCCCCATGTCCAAGACCCGCACCGAAACCGACAGCTTCGGCCCGCTCGACGTCCCGTCCGACAAATACTGGGGCGCCCAGACCCAGCGATCGCTGATGAACTTCCCGATCGGCTGGGAAAAGCAGCCGGTGGCCATCGTGCGTGCCCTCGGCGTGGTCAAACAGGCCTGCGCCGAGGCCAACAAGGCCGCGGGTGTGCTGGACGCGAAAATCGCCGACGCCATCATCCAGGCCGCGGGCGAAGTGGTCGCGGGCGAACATGACGCCCATTTCCCGCTGGTGGTCTGGCAGACCGGTTCCGGCACCCAGTCGAACATGAACGCCAACGAGGTGATCGCCAACCGTGCCATCGAGATCCTCGGGGGCGTGATCGGCTCGAAAGACCCGGTCCACCCCAATGACCATTGCAACATGGGCCAAAGCTCCAACGACACCTTCCCCACCGCGATGCATATCGCCGCGGCGATGAGCGTGCGCGATGTGGCTCTGCCGGGGCTGGAGAAGCTCGCCGGGGGGCTGGAGGCGAAGTCGGAAGAGTTCAAGGACATCATCAAGATCGGCCGCACCCACACCCAGGACGCCACCCCGCTCACCCTCGGTCAGGAGTTTTCCGGCTATGCGGCGATGATCCGCAACGGCATCGAGCGCATCCGCGTGGCGCTGCCCGGCATCTACGAGCTGGCCCAGGGCGGCACCGCCGTCGGCACCGGGCTCAACACCCGCCCGGGCTGGGGCGAGGAGGTGGCGGCGAACATGGCGCGCATCACCGGCCTGCCCTTCGTGACCGCGCCCAACAAGTTCGAGGCGCTGTCGGCCCATGACGCCATGGTGTTCCTCTCCGGCGCGCTGGCGACGGTCGCAGGCTCGATGTACAAGATCGCCAACGACATCCGCCTGCTGGGCTCGGGCCCGCGCTCGGGCCTTGGCGAGCTGATCCTGCCGGAAAACGAGCCCGGCTCCTCGATCATGCCAGGCAAGGTGAACCCGACCCAGGCCGAGGCCATGACCCAGGTGGCGGCCCATGTGATGGGCAACGACGCGGCGATGAAATTCGCCGGCTCCCAGGGTCATTTCGAACTCAACGTCTACAACCCGATGATGGCCTACAACCTGCTTCAGTCGATCCAGCTTCTGGGCGATGTGGCCGACAGCTTCACCCTGCGGATGCTGAACGGCATCAGGGCCAACGAGGCCCGTATCGACAAGCTGATGAAGGAAAGCCTGATGCTGGTGACGGCGCTGGCCCCCACCATCGGCTATGACAATGCCACCAAGGTCGCCAAGACCGCGCATAGAAACGGCACCACGTTGCGCGAAGAGGCGGTGGCGCTCGGCTTTGTGGATGAGGCGACCTTCGACCGGATCGTCCGGCCGGAAGACATGATCGGCCCGAAGAGCTGAGCGGTGCGCAAGCCGGGGGGCTGTCTGCCCCCCGGACCCCCCGAGAGTATTTGCCCCAGGAAAAAGGGGGCGCGAAAAAGAGGCGCGCTGGATGCGCTTGTGGCCCCGGGCGGGAGAATACAGTGAGCAACGTCACCAACCTCAACCGCTTCCGCAAACAGAAAGCCCGCGCGGCAAAGCGCGCCGCGGGCGACGCCAATGCGGCGAAACACGGGCGCAGCAAGGCGGAACGTGCTCTGGAGGCGGCGCGGGCCGAGAAGGCGGCGCGGGATCTTGATGGGCACGCGGTCGGGGGGCATGCGCTCGACGGGCAGGATCTCGAATGACAGCCCGACCAGTGACGGCCCGACCGGAGAAACATTCTCTGACCCTGCGCGGCCACCGCACCAGCGTTTCGCTGGAAGCGCCGTTCTGGGAGGCGTTTCGCGAGATCGCCGCCGAACGCGGCCAGGGGATCAATGCGCTGGCGGCCGAAATCGACGAGGCCCGCGGGGTCTCGGCGGGGCTTGCCTCGGCGATCCGGGTCTTCGTGCTGGACCACAATCTGCAACACTGCGCATCAAAATTCACGTTCGAAATCAGCAGGATGCTGATTGAGAGGCAGAGAATTTTGATTCAGATTTAGCGATTTCTGCTCTAACGCGCCCGAAATCTCTGATTTCAGGAAGCGTTAGGTGATTCAGGTTTTTCGCATAACGCTCTAACCCGGGGTTAACGCAGCTCGCACAAACCGGCCCCGGTCTTGTGCGCGCCAGACAATCCACCAGACAATCCACCGCATCCCCCACGGCCCGGCGCATTCGCCACTGGCGCCCGCGCCCCGGCCGGCGTATCCGGGCGGCAAACAACGCACAGGCCCGAACCATGCTCCTGCTCTCCACCCCGTCCGAACACCATACCCCGCTCGAAGACGCGCTGGCGTTCTTCGTCGGCACCGGGCTGGTGGCTCTCTCGGTCGCCTGCCTGCAAGCCTCCGGCCTGATCACCGGACAGATCGCCGGGCTGTCGCTGGTGCTCTCCTATTGGGGCGGCTGGGCCTTCGGACCGGTGTTCTTTCTGCTCAACCTGCCGTTCTACTTCTTCGCCGTCGCCCGCATGGGCTGGGGCTTCACGCTCAAGACCTTCCTCGCGGTGGCGCTCATGTCGGCCCTCGTCGAAGCGATCGGCGCGCTGGTGACGCTCGACATCGGCCATCCGGCGCTGTCGGCCTTCCTCGCCGGCATCACCGCGGGCACCGGGCTTCTGGTGCTGTTCCGCCACGGGGCGACGCTCGGCGGCATCGGCATCATGGCGCTCTATATCCAGGACAGGCTCGGCATCCGTGCCGGGCTGATCCAGCTCGGCTTCGACGCGCTGGTGTTCATCCTCGCCGCCTTCCTGTTCCCGGGTCAGGTGGTGCTGTGGTCGCTCGCGGGTGCGGTGCTGCTCAATCTGGTGATCATGATGAACCACCGGCGCGACCGCTACATCGCCCAGTAACCCGCCGCCAACACGCCTCAACCATTTGAGGCTGGCCTTTCACGCCCGCGCGCGCTATGGCGCCGCGAACCCCCGCTATCCGGAGCTCCCATGGACCTGCGCAACATCGCCATCATCGCCCACGTCGACCACGGCAAGACCACCCTTGTCGACGAGCTTCTGAAGCAATCCGGCGCCTTCCGCGAGAACCAGTCCGTCGCCGAGCGGGCGATGGATTCCAACGATCTCGAACGCGAACGCGGCATCACCATCCTCGCCAAGGCCACCAGCGTCGAGTGGAAGGGCACGCGGATCAATATTGTCGACACGCCGGGGCACGCCGATTTCGGCGGCGAGGTGGAGCGGATCCTCAGCATGGTCGACGGCGTGGTGCTGCTGGTCGACGCCGCCGAAGGCCCGATGCCGCAGACCAAATTCGTCACCTCCAAGGCGCTGGCGCTGGGGCTGCGCCCCATCGTGGTGCTCAACAAGGTCGACAAGCCCGATGCCGAGCCCGACCGCGCGCTCGACGAGGTGTTCGACCTTTTCGCCTCGCTCGGCGCCGACGACGACCAGCTCGATTTCCCGCATCTCTACGCCTCGGGCCGCTCGGGCTGGTGCGATGACGAGCTCGACGGCCCGCGCAAAACCCTCGACGCGCTGTTCGACCTCATCGTCAACCATGTGCCGAAACCGCGCCAGATCGCCCATGAGGCCGACGATTTCCGCATGCTCGTCACCACCCTCGGGGCCGATCCGTTCATCGGCCGGCTGCTCACCGGCCGCGTCGAATCGGGCCGGCTCAAGGTCGGCGCCACGGTGCAGGCGATCAGCCGTATCGGCCAGAAGATCGAGCAGTTCCGGGTGTCGAAGATCCTCGCCTTCCGCGGCCTCGCCCAGTCCGAGATCGACGAAGCCGTGGCCGGCGACATCGTCTCGCTCGCCGGCATGCAGAAGGCCACCGTGGCCGACACGATCTGTGCGCTGGCGGTCGACGAGCCGCTCGACGCCCAGCCGATCGACCCGCCGACCATCACCGTCACCTTCGGCATCAACGACAGCCCGCTCGCGGGGCGCGACGGCAAGAAGGTGCAATCCCGGGTGATCCGCGAGCGGCTGATGAAAGAGGCCGAGATGAACGTCGCCATCAAGGTGGCCGACACGCCGGGCGGCGAGGCTTTCGAGGTCTCGGGCCGGGGCGAATTGCAGATGGGCGTCTTGATCGAGAACATGCGCCGCGAAGGGTTCGAGCTGTCGATCTCGCGGCCGCAGGTGATCCTGCGCGAGGAAAACGGCGTGAAGCTCGAGCCGATCGAGGAAGTCACCATCGATGTCGACGACGAATATGCCGGCGCGGTGATCGAGAAGCTGACCTCCACCCGGCGCGGCGATCTGGTGGAGATGAAACATGCGGGCGCCGGCAAGACCCGGATCATCGCCCATGTGCCCTCGCGCGGGCTGATCGGCTATCACGGCGAGTTCCTCACCGACACCCGCGGCACCGGCGTGCTCAACCGGGTGTTCCACGGCCATGCGCCCCACAAGGGGCCGATCCCCGGACGGCGCGCGGGCGTGCTGATCTCGATGGAGGCGGGCGAGGCCGTGGCCTATGCGCTGTGGAACCTCGAGGAGCGCGGCAAGATGTTCGTCGAGCCGCAGGAGAAGGTCTATCAGGGCATGATCATCGGCGAGCATTCGCGCGACAACGATCTCGACGTGAACCCGCTGAAGGGCAAGAAGCTCACCAATGTGCGCGCCTCGGGCTCCGACGACGCGGTGCGGCTGACCCCGGTGAGCCGGATGTCGCTGGAACAGGCGATCGCCTATATCAATGACGACGAGCTGGTGGAGGTGACGCCGAACGCGATCCGGCTGCGCAAACGCCATCTCGACCCGCATGAGCGCAAACGCGCGGCCAGGGCGGCAGGGTAAAACATCCGTCTGTCTCAAGGCTTCGGTTCGGGCGCGGTTTGAGGTTTCCCTGACGGAGGCCTTGCAAGGCCGAACAGCATTTGCCTGACCGCTGTGGGTGCCGCCCGGAACGGTTTCCCGGCGGTTCGAACGAAGCGGCACAGCACAAGAGCTGCCGCAGAGCGGGTTTTCGAAAACCGGGCTTCACCGGGCTTGCCGGGGCACGTCTTCAGCAGCCTGTCCAGATCTGCCCGGTTTGCCGCCCTTCCGCCACGCTCTGCCTGAAATCATGGATTTCAACGCGTGACACCCCGCCGACGCGGACTGCCAGACCCCTCACGCGCGGGCAGTGCCGGAACCGCTCAACGCGGGTAGAGCACAAGCTGGACCCGGCGGTTTTCGGCAGCGGCGGGATCGGCGGGGTTTTTCGGGTCGCTGTAGGCACGGCCCTTGGTGCCCACCACGTCGGTCGCGACACCGCTTTTGGCCAGGACATAATCGCAAACCGCCCTGGCCCGGCGCACCGACAGATCGAGGTTGTAGGCATAACCGCCTAAGGAATCGGTATGCCCAACGAACACCAGCCGGTTGTCCTGCTCCACCGCCTTGATCAGTTCCGGGATCAGCGCATCGAGTTCTGCCTCGGCGGAAGGCGTGAGGCGGTCGGAATTGAGTTCGAAAAACACCTCGAGATCGACGCTGGCCAGCGGCGCATTGCCGATCTGGTCGATGGACTGGTCCGACGGCGGCGCAAGAACTGCCCCCTGCTGATCCACGGGCGCCCAGTCGATCACGTCCTGGATAGTGATTTCCGTCGCCGCACTTCCCGGAAGAACAGGCTTCTGAGGGGAAGTTTCCTGAGCGGCGGGTTCCGGAGCGGCGGATTCCTGAGCTGCGGGTTCTGGCGCCGCGGGTTCCTGAGGGGCGGGTTCTGGCGCCGCGGGTTCCTGAGGGGCGGGTTCTGGCGCCGCGGATTCCTGAGCTGCGGGTTCTGGCGCCGCGGGTTCCTGAGGGGCGGGTTCCTGAGCTGCGGGTTCCGGAGCGGTGGATTCCTGAGGGGCGGGTTCCGGAACGGCGGATTCCTGAGCGGCGAGCTCATGTGGAGGAGTCCACTGCGGGGCGGCCCACTGCGGCGGAGTCCACTGCGGGGCGACCCACTGCGGGGGAGTCCACTGCGGGGCGGTCCCTTGCAGACAGGGGCCCGAACCGGTGAGGCATGCAATCTGCGCATCAGTGGCGAATTGCGGATATGTGATGAATGGCGGCGGCGCAACCTGCGCCGCTGCCTGCGATGCCAAAAGCGCTGCTCCACCGAATACACCCTTGAAAACCAAAGTAGCCATGCCGATTCTCCGTTCCTGACCGAAAAGCTGAACGCCGCCCGCAGTATGGCAAACCCACCGGATCGTGCCAACCGTTTCACTCGATAGCCGGGCAGGATTGTTTCCCGACCGGAACTGAACCCTTTCCAACCCCGCTCCGCCCACGCCCGCCCGTTCCGTCCCTTTTCGTCACTTTCCGTCCCTTTCCGGCCCCGCCGCCGATGACTGCGGGCCTGATTCGCCGGAGAGTCGCCCGCGGGTGCCCCCGCGGACAGGACCGGAGCCGCTTGCGGGTTTCCTTGCCACAGGCCAACCGGCGGCCCGGGGTCTCGCAGATACGGGCAAGCCAACGCCAAACTCCGGCCCAGAATTCCGGCCCGAAAGTCCGGCCCTGACCGCCCTGCCCTGAACCCCGGCTCCGACCTGAGCACGCCTCCGAAGGCTGGCCCCGCGCTGTCTCCGGGCGCCATGCTGGCGCCGCGCTGTTTCCACCCGCTGCCCGAGCTTTTCCACCCGCCCGCCGCGTTCAGGCCCGATTTTCGCACCAGCCTCGGCCCCGACACCGGAGGCAAGCCGAAAGGGCCACCATGACGCGGGTCGCGATCTTCATCGACGGTGACAACATCTCGGCCAGTCACGCCGCACGCATCGCCGAAATCGGGCGCGCCGAAGGCCAGGTCGAGGTGCACCGGGCCTATGGCAATGCCAGCAACGGCTCGGGCTGGGACGACATCCCCGGCGTGACCCTGAAACACGCCGGAACCGGAAAGAACGCCGCCGATCTGCTGCTGTCGATCGACGCGATCGAACTGGCGCTGACCGGGGCGGTCGAGCGTTTCATTCTCGCCAGCTCCGACGGCGATTTCACCCATCTGGCCACGCGGCTGCGCGAGAAGGGCATCACCGTTCTGGGCTGCGGCGAGGCGAAGGCCCCGGCGCGGTTCCAGGCCGCCTGCACCCGGTTCGTGGAGCTGTCGGCGAACGCCGGGGGCGCGCTGGCGGATCGTATCGCCACCACCCATCCGGGCCCGACGCAGCTGGACCGCAACATCCGCGAGGTGATTGCGCAGCACAGCCAGAATGGCAAGGGAATGCGGCTGGTGGACCTCAATATCAAGATGCGGGAGCGTTGGGATATAAGGGTCAGCACCTACCCGGAGGGAAACTGGCGCAGCTATTTCACTCGCCGTCCCGAGCTTTTCGCCATCGACCCGAAAGGCCCGGATGCGTTTGTGCGCTTCCTCCCCGGCGGGTTCTCGAGGTGAGACCGCGCCCACCGACAGTGTCATTTCCATTGCCAGTGAAATGACCCTCCCCTAGGATCCGTTCAAACGGAGGACCACCCATGAAAATCGAACAGATCCATCACGTTGCCTATCGCTGCAACGACGCCAGGGAAACGGTGGAATGGTACGGCGAAATGCTGAAGATGGATTTCATCCTTGCCATCGCCGAAGATCACGTCCCCTCGACCCACGAGCCCGACCCTTACATGCATGTCTTTCTCGATGCAGGTAATGGAAACGTGCTTGCCTTTTTCGAACTTCCGACCAAGCCGGAGATGAGCCGCGACCCCAACACCCCGGCCTGGGTCCAGCACATCGCCTTCAAGGTGAAGGACCACGCCGAACTTGTGGCCTTCAGGGATCATCTGGAAGCCAGGGGGGTCGAGGTGCTTGGGGTGACGGATCATTCGATCTTCCACTCGATCTACTTTTTCGACCCCAACGGCCACCGCATCGAACTGGCCTGCCCGGACCCGGGAGAAGATGCGATGCTGGCAAGGCTCAACGAGGTGAAGTGGGAAATGCTCGAAGAATGGTCGCGCACCAAGAAGGCGCCGCGCCATGCGGACTGGATGCACCAGAAAGAGCTGACAGACGTGCAGTGACATCCGCCTGAACCGCCCCACCCATCTCCGCGCCCCCTTTTGCCGGGGCGCGGTGCCTTTGCCCGGCGAAGCGGTGCTTGTGACTGGCGACGGGGCCTGCCGCCGCGTCCCGGCCGGGCGCTGTCCCGGGCAGGCGTTTTCGGTCGTTCCCAGCCGCCGTTCCCGGGCCCCGTCAGGCCTTTCGGCCGTCCCCCGGCCCCGGTCAGGCGGCGTATTCAGCCGCCTCAGCCGCTTCAGCCGCCGAGGATGGCTTCGACATAGGTCTTGGTTTCGGAAAAGGGCGGCACGCCGTCGTATTCCACCACCGCGTCCGGCCCGGCGTTATAGGCCGCAAGCGCCAGCCGCCAGGATTTGAACCTTTTGTATTGCTGGGCCAGATAGCGGGCGCCGCCATCGAGGTTTTCTTCCGGGTCTTCCGGGTCGACCCCGAGCCTCGCCGCCGTTCCCGGCATCAGCTGCGCCAGGCCGATCGCCCCCGCGTGGCTCACCGCCCGCGGATCCCAGGCCGATTCCTGCTGCACCAGCCGCAGGAACAGATCTTCCGGTATCCCATGCCTCTGCGCCGCTTCCCGGGCGCTCTTGAGGTATTCGCCCCGGTAGCTGCCGCTGTAGCGCGGCACAGCAGTTGCGGCCGGATCGTGATTCGGGGTCAGCCGGGCACTGCCCCGGTATTGCTGGGCGGCGCGGCCATCGAGCACGCTCAGCGCGTTCTGGAAACCCGACCGCCCCGAAGAGGAAGAAAACAGCGTATCCGCCGCAACCGGCGCGCCGGCGCACACCAGGCTCGCGGCAAGCACTGAGGTGAAAATGGCCTGTGTTTTCATCCGGTCTTTCATCCGGTTGTTCATCCGGTCCCTCGGGTCGCACTGATCGAACATAGACGATCCTGGCGGATTTATCCAGATTGTTCCGGCATGTCCGGGGAAAACCCCTGCCTGACCCGGCGCGGATTTTGGCCTTTTCTTAACCGCGCCCGGGTGATGTAAGCAGGAGAACGTTGCAACGATTCGGGAGGCACCCATGGCGGGTTCGGTCAACAAGGTCATCCTCATCGGCAATCTCGGGGCCGACCCGGAGGTGCGTTCGTTTCCCTCCGGCGGCAAGGTGTGCAACCTGCGCATCGCCACGTCCGAAACCTGGAAGGACCGCAACACCGGCGAGCGCCGCGAGCGCACCGAATGGCACCGGGTGGCGATCTATTCGGAGCCGCTGGTGCGTGTGGCCGAGCAATATCTGCGCAAGGGCTCCAAGGTCTATCTCGAAGGCCAGCTCGAAACCCGCAAATGGCAGGATCAGTCGGGCCAGGACCGCTACACCACCGAAGTGGCGCTGCGGCCTTATCGTTCGGAACTGACGATGCTCGATTCGCGCGGCGGTGGTGGCGGTGACGCTGGCGGCTACGGTGGCGGTGGTGGCGGCTACGGTGGTGGCGGCGGATATGGCGGCGGAGGAGGAGATTACGGCGGCGGCGGTGAGGCCCCCTCCGGCGGCGGCGCGCCCGGCGGCGGGTTCGACGACGAAATCCCGTTCTGATCCCGGCGGGTCAGGCGGTTTCGGGTGCGGGGGCAGACAAGGCTTGCCCCGCCCCGCGCAAGAGCGGGCGCCGGTTTTGCACCTTCCGACATGCGGAAACAAACGACAGCGACCTGGCGTGAATGCGAGTGAACGCGAGGCGCGCGCGCGTGTCCCGTTTTAAGGGGGGCGCCCCGCCGATTAGCCCAGCGTGCGGGCACACGCGCGCGTGCCCGCGTCATTTTATCGCTCGGGTGGTGGATCCACGCCTGGTGCGCGCACGCTCGCGCGCGCGTGCCCGCGTTCCATAAGGGGCCTGTGCGCCCCGTACACTGGGGTGCGCGCGCTCAGGTTGTTCGCGTTATGTTCTTGAAAGGGGTGCGCTGCGCACGCGTGCGCGCGCGTGCCCTACCTTTTTGCCGGGTCCAGTGGTATGAGGATTTCAGCCGCTGCGCGCGCGCGTGCCCTACCGCCATCCCCTTTGCGATCTCCATCTTCTGGGCCGCTGCCCGCGCGCCCTACCGCCCGGCGAGGCCGTCCGCCAGCACGCCGCGCACCACATCGGGATCGACCCCTTCGGCTACAAACGCGTCGCCGATGCCGCGCGCGAGGATGAAGCGGATCCGGCCGGCATCGACCTTCTTGTCCTGCCGCATCAGCGCCAGCAGCCCGTCGGCATCGGGAAGCTCTCCCGGCACATCGGCCAGATCGCGTTTCATCCCCATCGCTGCCAGGTGATGGCGGAAGCGCGAGGGCGCCTCCTGGCTCATCAGCCCGAGCCGGGCGGAGGTCTCGAAGGCCAGTGCGCAGCCGATCGCCACGCCTTCGCCATGCAGCAGCCGGTCGGAATAGCCGGTGGCCGCTTCCAGCGCGTGGCCGAAGGTGTGGCCGAGGTTCAGCAGCGCCCGCTCGCCCTGTTCGGTCTCGTCCCGGGCGACGATATCGGCCTTCATCTGCACCGAGCGGCGTACCGCCTCCTGGCGCAGCGCCTTGTTGCCAGCGTTTCCGCCAGCCTTTCCGCCCGTCGCCAGCGCCGGACCATTGGCCTCCAGCCATTCGAAGAAGGCAAGCGAGCCGAGGCCGCCGTATTTCACCACCTCACCGTAGCCGGCGAGAAAGTCGCGCGGGGTCAGGGTGTCGAGCACGGCGATGTCGGCGAGCACCAGCGCGGGCTGGTGGAAGGCACCGACGAGGTTCTTGCCATGGGGGGAGTTGATCCCGGTCTTGCCGCCGACGGAACTGTCGACCTGCGCCAGCAGCGTGGTCGGGATCTGCACGAAACGCACGCCCCGGCGCAGGACCGCCGCCGCAAAGCCCGCGAGATCGCCGATCACCCCGCCGCCGAAGGCCAGCACCATGTCCTTGCGCTCGACCTCCGCCGCGAGCAGCCATTCGACCGTGCGTTGCAGATGCGCCCAGGACTTGGTGGCCTCGCCCGCCGGCAACACCAGCGCCTGCGCCCCGATCCCGGCCGCCGCGAGCCCGGCCTTCAGCGCGTCGAGATGCAGCGCGGCGACACGTTCTTCGGTGACGATGGCCACTTTCGGCCGCATAAGAAGCGGCGCGATTTCGGCGCCCGCCCGCGCCACCAGCCCGGAGCCGATCCGCACGTCATAGCTGCGCGCGCCGAGCTCCACCCTGACCGTATCCATATCCATCGCGCATTCTCCCCGGTTTCCGGTCATTTTGCCCCGGCCAGCACGTCCGGCCGGGTGGCGAGCACCCGGACGACCTGTGCCGCCATGTCCTGCACCGAATAGGCCGGATGGGCATCCACCACCAGTTCGGCCCTGGCATAGGTTGCCACCCGCGCCGCGTAGAGTTCCGCCAGGGTGGCCTTCGGGTCGGCGGTGCGCAGGAGCGGCCGGCTGGTCTTGCGCCGCACCCGTTCCCACAGAAGATCGAGATCCGCCCGCAGCCAGACCGCAACGCCCTTTTCACGGATCAGCGCCCGGTTTTCCGCGCGCAGGTAGCTCCCGCCCCCGGTCGACAGCACCGCAAGCCCCGTGGCCAGCAGCCGGGCGATCACCTCCGCCTCGCGCTCGCGGAAGAAGGCTTCGCCGTCGCGTTCGAACACTTCGGCCACGCTCATGGCCGCCGCGCGTTCAATCTCGGCATCGCTGTCGAAGAACGGCACGTCAAGGCGCTGGGCCAATGCCCGGCCCACCGCGGTCTTGCCCGCGCCCATCATCCCGACCATCACGACGGGTTTCTTCAAAACCAGAGCCAAGTGGCGGGCCTCCGCTCAAGAATTTCGCATCGCGCATGGTTCGCACATGGCATGAACGCCAAGAATATGCCATAAAGGACTTCTGCGGCAGGCGAAACCGGGGAAAGCGAGGTCAGGGTGGTCGGGCGGCTCATCAAATTTCTGCTGGGACTTGCCGTGCTCGGGGCCATCGGCCTGGCGGCGTTTGCCTATGTCGGCGATCTGGCCCCCGAGCCGCGCGACGAAACCCTGACGGTGATCCTCGATGCCAACTGAGACGGCCGCGCGCCGGCGCCGCGGGTTTGCCCGGGGCGAGGCCTGGAAGGGGGCCTGGAAGGGGGCCTGGGCGCGCGCGGGGCGGCGGCGGTTCGTGCCGCGGCCCGGGGTGGCCCGGGGTCTGATCCGCACGCCGGTTTGCGTTCTGGCCTGCGCGCTGGCTGGCGTTCTGGCCACCGGCCTTGCAGGCCCTGTCGCGCGCGCCCAGGGCACGGCCCGGAACGCACACCCGAACGCACTCCCGGACACGCCCCCGAATACGCACCCGGACACAGCCCGCACCCCGCCCCGGGAGCCCCCCGGGGAGTCCGCTGAGACCCCGCCGATGTCGGCGATCGACTGGCTGTCCGACAGCGTGACAACGGCCCCTGTCCCCGACGGAACCCCGGCCTTTGCCCCCTTTGCCACGGGCACGGAATACCCCGGGATCACCGTGCGGCCGGTGGACCCGGTCTCCGTCGCGCCGCTCGACGCCCCGGACACGGATATGGCGGCAATAGGCATTCTGCCCGCCTCGGTCACCGGCCTGCCCTCCGGGCTTTGGGGCGATGGCCGCCCGGAGGACGTGGCCCGGCGCATCGCCACCGCACGCCCCGACATGCTGCCCGCCCTCCAGGCGCTGCTTCAGACCATTCTGCTCGCCGAACTCGACCCGCCGCGCGGCGGCGCACCGACCCCCGAAGGCGGGCGCAGGGTGTTTCTTGCCCGGGTCGACAAGCTCCTTGAAATGGGCGCGCTCGACCAGGCCAACGCCCTGCTCGAACGCGCGCCGCAGGATGAAGCCCAGATCATCCGCCGCCATTTCGATGCGGCCCTGCTGCTTGGCGAGGAACAGCCGCTTTGCGAAGGGCTGGCGGCCACACCGGATCTTTCGCCCACCTATCAGGCACGGATCTTCTGCCTTGCGCGGGCCGGCGACTGGTCGGGGGCGGCGCTGCTCCTTGGCACCGGATCCGCGCTCGATCTGATCCCCGAGGACGATGCGGACCTGTTCGCGCGCTTCCTCGACCCCGATCTGTTCGAGGGCGAACCGCCGCTGCCGATACCGCGGAACCCGACGCCGCTCACCTTCCGGATGTATGAGGCCATCGGCCAGGCGATCCCGACCCAGGGCCTGCCGCTGGCCTTCGCGCAATCGGATCTGCGCTCGAATATCGGCTGGAAGGCCCGGATCGAGGCCGGCGAGCGGCTGGCGCGCACCGGCGCGGTTTCCGACAACCAGCTTTACGGGCTCTATTCGGAACGGCGCGCCGCCGCCTCCGGCGGGGTCTGGACCCGGGTGGCCGCGGTGCAGAAGGCCGAACGCGCGCTGCATGCGGGCCAGGCCGACGCCGTGGCCGAGGCCTTGCCCGGGCTGTGGGAGGCGCTGAGCGAAGCCCGGGTCGAAGTGCCGATCTCGCGCATCCTTGGCCCCCGGCTCGACGAAATGGGGCTTGAAGGCGAGGCCGGCGAGATTGCCTTCCGCATGGCGCTGCTCTCGGACGAATACGAAGCCCATGCCGCCCGCGCGGTTCCCGTGAGCGCCTTTGACAGGCTGCTGGTCGCCACCGCCCGGGGGGTGATCGACGCGGACAGCGGGCGCGGCATCGCCGCCGGAACGGCTCTCGGGGAGCGGGCACGCGCGGTGGTGGACGGGTTTACCGCCGATGCCCCCCCGGCGCGGCTTGCGGGCCTGGTCAGGACCAACCGTCTGGGCGAGGCGATCCTGCGGGCGATCACCCTTCTGGCCGAAGGCACGTCGGGCGATCTCGACCGGGTGACCGACGCGCTGGCGCTGCTGCGGGCCGTCGGGCTGGAAGACACTGCCCGCCGCACCGCGCTCGAATTTCTCATTCTCGACTGGCGCGGCTGATATGGCGCCCGCGTCGCCCGGGGGCGCCGGCCCGAAGGCCGATGCCAGCGCCTCCGCAAGGGCCCCTGCCCCGGCGGTGCCGGGCGAGGCCGCGCGCCGGATTTCCGCCTTTCTCGAAGCCCAGGCCGCCGAACTCGATGCCGCCGAGAACACGCTGCTGGCCTATGGGCGCGACCTCAAGGCCTTTGCGGGCTTTCTCGAGCGGCGCGGGACGGGGCTCGCGGCGGCGGCACGGGCCGATATCGAAGCCTGGATGGTGGAATGCGAGGCCGAAGGCCTCGCGGTCTCGACCCGCGCCCGCCGTCTCAGCGCGGTGAAGCAGCTCTACCGCTTCGCCTTCGAAGAGGGCTGGCGGGCGGACAACCCGGCGATGCGCATTTCCGGCCCCGGCAAGGCGAAGCGGCTGCCGAAGACGCTGAGCGAGGCGGAGGTGTCGGCGCTGCTCGCGGCGGCGCGCGGGCATGGGCGCAGCGACGCCGACCGGTTGCGCAATACCTGTCTGATGGAACTTCTCTATGCCACCGGCATGCGGGTCTCGGAACTCGTAGGCCTCCCCGTCGCCGCCGCCCGCGGCGATCCGCGGATGCTGCTGGTGCGCGGCAAGGGCGACAAGGAGCGGCTGGTGCCGCTGTCGGTGCCGGCGCGGCAGGCGCTGGCGGCCTGGCTGGCGGCGCGCGACGCGGCCGAGGAAGAGCGTGTGACGCAAGGTGGGGGCCGGGGCGGGGGCCGGGGCGGGGGCAGGACCGGCCGGGCGGGCTCGCGCTGGCTGTTTCCCTCGCGCGGGACGTCCGGGCATCTGACCCGGCACCGGTTCCACGGGCTCATCAAGGAAATCGCCGTGGCCGCAGGCATCAGCCCCGACAGCGTCACCCCCCACCGCCTGCGCCACGCCTTCGCCACCCACCTGCTCGCCCATGGCGCCGATCTGCGTGCGATTCAGGTGCTGCTCGGCCATGCCGAGGTGTCGACCACCGAGATCTACACCCATGTGCTCGACGAACGGCTGAAGGCGCTGGTGCTGGAACATCACCCGCTGGCGCGGGGCGGGAGGTCGGAAGAGGAACAGGCCCGATAATGGATCAATCTGTGCACAGGTAGGTGACTGGGTCCGGTTGTGACACAATCGGAGTGCGGCCACCGTAGCCGCCTGTGACATGGCCGCCTGCGGCAAGGGGCGGTCCGGGGGTTTCACACCCCGGGGGCCAGCCCCCCGGACCCCACTCTTGCCGGGGGGCCAGCCCCCCGGACCCCCCGGAGTATTTTCCCCAGGAAAAAGGGGCGCGGGAGGGACGGATTGGGACTCAGCCGTTCCACATCGCCCGGGCGACGGTGAGCAGGCGGTCGACGCCGTCGCTCATCGGGCGCAGATTGGCGAAGATTTCCTCGTCCGGCACCCAGGCGAGCGCCGCGGCATCGTCGGCGGCAACGACTTGACCGCGGGCATCTTCGCAGAGCACGGCAACGAGGAAGTAGTGATACGCGAGGCTGCCGTCGGGGGCGTGGCGGATGATGTCTTTGGTGCCGAGCACCGGGCCGGGGGTGCCGATCAGTCCGGTTTCTTCCCGGAGTTCGCGCATCGCCGCTTCGGCCACGGTTTCGCCCGGCTCGACCTTGCCCCCGGGATAGCCCCAGAGGCCCTTGTCGGGCGGGTTGGCGCGCTGGATCAGCAGCGACGAGGGGCCGCGCAGGGCCACGGCGAGCACACCGAGGGTGGGGCGGATGTCCACGGGTCAGGCTCCGGCTGTGGCGGGGGAAGCTCCGGCGGATCCGCCCCGGCAGGGGCGTGCATCCTGTCGGACCGGGTCATTCCGCCGCGGGATGTTTCGGGTACAACATGGGTTTCAGATACGTGCCGGTGTAACTCTCCGCAACCTCCGCGATCTCTTCCGGGGTGCCGGTCGCGACAATCCGGCCACCGCCATCGCCGCCTTCGGGGCCGATGTCGATGACCCAGTCGGCGGTCTTGATGACGTCGAGGTTGTGCTCGATCACCACCACGGTGTTGCCCGCATCGACCAGCTCATGCAGCACGTCGAGAAGCTTGCGCACGTCTTCGAAATGCAGGCCCGTGGTGGGTTCGTCGAGGATATAGAGGGTGCGGCCGGTGGAGCGTTTGGAGAGCTCCTTCGACAGTTTCACCCGCTGCGCCTCGCCGCCGGAGAGGGTCGTGGCCTGCTGGCCGACCTTGATATAACCGAGGCCGACGCGCATCAGCGCATCCATCTTGTCGCGGATCGCCGGCACCGCCTGGAAGAAGGCTTGCGCGTCTTCGACCGTCATGTCGAGCACATCGGCAATGGACTTGCCCTTGTAGCGGATTTCCAGCGTCTCGCGGTTGTAGCGCTGGCCCTGGCAGGTTTCGCAGGTGACATAGACGTCGGGCAGGAAGAACCAGTCGCGGATCGGGGTGAAGGCGCCCGTGTAGGTGGCGGGGTTGGAGCGCGGGGTGCGGCCGATGGGGCGCTGGTCGATGTCGATCACCTTGTCAAGATGTTCGAGGCCCCGCACCGTCTCGCAGGGCGCGGGCGTCTGGCGGGCGTTGTTGAGGCGCATCGAGGCGGTCTTGAACAGGGTTTCGATGGTGAGGGTGGATTTGCCGCCCCCCGAGACCCCGGTGACACAGACGAATTTGCCCAGCGGGAATTCCGCCGTGACGTCTTGCAGGTTGTTGCCCGTCGCGCCGACCACCGTCACCGCCTTGCCCTTGCCGTCGCGGCGGAGCGCGGGCACGGCGATTTCGCGCGCGCCTTGCAGATACTGGCCGGTGAGCGAGGCGGAATTGGCGGCGATCTCCTCGGGGCGGCCCTCGGCCACCACCTCGCCGCCATGGACCCCCGCGCCGGGACCGATGTCGAAGACGTAATCCGCCTCGCGGATCGCCTCCTCGTCATGTTCCACCACGATCACCGTGTTGCCCTGGTCGCGCAGGGATTTCAGCGTCTCGAGCAGGCGGCCGTTGTCGCGCTGGTGGAGCCCGATGGAGGGTTCGTCGAGCACATAGAGCACGCCGGTGAGGCCGGAGCCGATCTGGCTGGCAAGGCGGATGCGCTGGCTCTCGCCGCCCGACAGGGTGCCGGCGTTGCGGCTGAGGGTGAGGTATTCGAGACCGACGTTATTCAGGAAGCCGAGGCGTTCGCGGATCTCCTTCAGGATGGCGCGGGCGATCTCGTTTTTCTGAGCGCTGAGCGCGGCGGGCACCCGGTCGATCCAGTCGAGCGCCTCACGGATCGACATTTCCACCACCTGGCCCACGTGCAGCAGATCCTCCGCCGGGCCGATCTTCACCGCCAGCGCCTCGGGGCGCAGCCGGTAGCCGCCACAGGCGCCGCAGGGGCGGTTGTTCTGGTAGCGCTCGAATTCCTCGCGGATCCAGTTGGAATCGGTCTCGCGGTAGCGCCGTTCCATATTGGGGATGACCCCTTCGAAGGGGCGGGTGACCTCATAGACCCGGCCGCCCTCGTCGAAGCGGAAGCGGATTTCCTCCGTGCCGGAGCCGCGCAGAAACACCTGTCGGACCTTTTTCGGCAGATCCTTCCACGGGGTGTTCTTGTCGAATTCGTAATGGCGGGCGATGGACTCGATGGTCTGGCGGAACCACGGCGACTTGCCCTTGCGCCAGGGGGCGAGCGCGCCGTCGTAGACGCGCAGACTGCTGTCGGGCACCACCAGGCGTTCGTCGAAGAACAGCTCTATCCCCAGCCCGTCACATTCCGGACAGGCGCCGGAGGGGGCGTTGAAGGAAAACAGCCTGGGCTCGATCTCGGGGATGGTGAAGCCCGAGACCGGGCAGGCGAAGTTCTCCGAAAAGGTGATGCGCGCGGGCTCACCCTCACGGGGGGCGGTTTCCAGCACCGCGATGCCGTCGGCAAGGTCGAGCGCGGTGCGCAGCGAATCGGCGAGCCGCGTCTCCAGCCCTTCGCGGACCACGATCCGGTCGACCACCACGTCGATGTCATGGCGGAAATTCTTCTTCAGAATGGGCGGCTCTTCCAGCTCGTAAAAGTCGCCGTCGACCTTCACCCGCTGGAACCCCTGTTTGCGCAACTCCGCGAATTCCTTGCGGTATTCGCCCTTGCGGTCGCGCACGACGGGGGCCAGCAGATAGGCCCGCGTGCCCTCCTCCAGCGCCATCACCCGGTCGACCATGTCCTGCACCTGCTGGGCCTCGATCGGCTGCCCGGTGGCGGGCGAATAGGGCGTGCCGGCGCGGGCGAACAGCAGGCGCAGGTAGTCGTAGATCTCGGTGACGGTGCCGACGGTGGAGCGCGGGTTCTTCGAGGTGGTCTTCTGCTCGATGGAAATCGCCGGGCTGAGGCCGGAGATATGGTCCATATCGGGCTTCTGCATCATGTCGAGGAACTGGCGCGCATAGGCCGAGAGCGATTCGACATAGCGCCGCTGGCCCTCGGCATAGATCGTGTCGAAGGCGAGCGACGACTTGCCCGAGCCCGAGAGCCCGGTGATCACCACCAGCTTGTCGCGCGGAATATCGACGTCGATCGACTTGAGGTTATGCTCGCGCGCCCCGCGCACCTCGATGAACTTCTGCTCGGCCATGGCCCACCCCGGAGTGCTGACGGCCCGGGGATTGCTTCGATTGCCTCAAACCCGCGGCCGGTCAGCGCAAAACAACGCGCCAACGCGCACCGGCGCAACCGGAACCCTGCCGCCCGCGCCGTGTCAGCCTTGGGAGATACGCGAAAACCCGCCGAAGACCAATGCCAAAATGAGAACATTAGACGAACCTTTGGCGGAGTGTTGCCGATTGGACGGTGTTTTCGCCCGTCCCGCGGGGAAAGTGGCTTGCGGGTCTTGAAGTATTCATATTCGTGAATATTCCTGTGCCGAACCGGACAGCAGCGGCGGCATCCGCCCCGGCAACACCAGACCAGACGAGACAAGACCAAGGACCGATCAGATGCTGAACTTCATGACCGGGCGGGCGGCCAGAGCGCCGCGCCTCACCCCTCAGGACGCCGTTGAACTGTCGAAGAACGACCGCGTGACCCTGATCGACGTGCGCGACCACACCGAACTGGCGATGACCGGAAAGGCCGAAGGCGCGGTGCATATCCCGCTTGCGGCGATCGGCACCCGGGCCAACCCGGCCTCGCCGGATTTCCACCCGGAGCTCGACAAGTCGAAGCCGGTGGCGATCTATTGCGCCTCCGGGGCGCGCTCTTCGATGGCGGTGCCGGTGCTGGAGCAATACGGGTTCAACGAGGTGCACAACATCGGCGGGCTCGGCCATTGGCAGATGGCCGGCGGCCGGGTGGTGCGCGCCTGATCCGGGGATTCACATGAGTGACTGGGGGGGAGACCGGCCAAGACTGGCCGCCGCGCATTCCCTGCCCCGTCCGGCCCCGCGGCTCCGTTCCTCCTGGCCGCGGGGTCTGGAATTTTCCGGACATTCCGTGGCGGCCGTCCGGGGGCGTCCGGAGGCGTCAAGGGCCGTTGGGTGGAAACCCGCCGGACCGGAGCCCCGCCGGGCAGCACGCTGACTTTATTTCATGATTTCAATCCACTGGATCCCATGATTGACGTGCCTTCACACCCACGAACAGCGCCGAGGAGGTCTATTCGATCCGGTAGCGCGCGGTATCGGCCTCTATGGTGAAATGCTGGACACATTCCCAGTTCGACCCGTCGATCATCATCCAGCGATGGCCCACCCGGGTGTAGGTCGTGTAGCGCCCGCCCGGCGGGATCTCCTCCGGGTAGACCGCGACAAAGCCGCCCTGATTGATCCAGGCCGGCCAGACCAGCGCATTGCGGGTGTTGAGGAAAGTCACCTTCATGATGTCCTTCCCCGCCGGCGACGGCCCCGGGTAGTGGTTGCGGCAGCTCTGATCCATGTTGTTCACCGACATGATCTCCTGCGCCGAAGCGGCAAACGGTTGCGCCAGCAGCCCGGCGGACAGAAATGCAAAGATGGCCTTCATCAAAATTCCTTTCCAACGGCCGCAGACCGGCCCCCGGCCCTGTCCACGGCGAATCCCCCCTGCCTTCCGCCGCCTCCCGGCCAGCGGTCCCGGAAATGTGGCAAAAGCTTGTCCACAGCGCAACGTCTGGTGCTTCCGGCGGTGCTTTGTGCTGCGGGCCGCGGTTCCCGGGGACGAAACAATGGCCAGTATTGCCATATTCGTGCCTGAATTATGAAAGGAATTTGTGTGAAAATTACAAGAACACCACTATATGTTGTGGTTTGATTGTCATGACATCAGAAACAGCCTGTTTTTTGACACATTTCGAACATTTTTCCTCTTTTAACGAATCGGAATGAGGCATAGCCCTTACCAGGCCCGGGGGCGGGCGAAACCAACGGTATGAGCGGAGTGCATTGGGAGACGCGTCCGACATAACCGTCCGTGCGGAATTGCGCGCGGACGTTACTCACTGGCATTGCCTGTTGACGGCTGGCCTTCGGTTCCATGGAACGGAAGGCCCCGGGAAAGCGGCATTCCGCGCCGCCCTGCCCCGGTGCCCCGGTGCCTGCGCACCAGATCCCGGTGCCTGCGCACAAGATCCCGGTGCCTGCGCACCAGATCCCGGTGCCTGCGCATCACGGAAGGGGCAGAAGGGCCGGACGGACAGGCGGGCCAGCCCGGTGCGGATCGCCCGCGGTCGCCGAACCGGCAGACGGAGGCAGATCGCTGATCTGCCGGGGATTTGCGCGGCCGGGGCCGGGCAGGTCATTTCTTTCAATCTGTATCGGCGGGGGCAGATGCAATGAACACCTTTTCAAGGTTGATCGTGGGGGCGATCACGGTTCTGGGGCTGGCAAGCTGCACGGCGGGAGAGCCCGGACGGGCCGCCGCATCGGGGCAGACCGGACGCGCATCGGACGTGGCATCGCGCCGGTTGGCGGTGCCTTCCGATCTGCCGCCGATGAAGGCTTTCGCCGGTTCCGGAACACAGGGGCCGTCGCGGCCGAACAGCGAGATAGCGGGCGATTTCCTCGACCTCGCCTTCCAACTCGAATCGGGGCGCACCCTGCCGGTGCTGTCGCGGTTCGAGGGGCCTGTCACGCTGGCGCTCCGGGGGGACGCGCCAGCGTCGATGCAGGCCGATCTCGACCGGCTGTTGACGCGGCTCAGGATCGAGGCGGGGATCGACATCCGCCAGAGGGCTCCGGAAGGTCGCCCCGCCTCGATCACCGTGGAAGTGGTCAGCAAGAGCGACTTGCAGCGTCTGGTGCCGCACGCCGCCTGTTTCGTCTCGCCCAACGTCTCGTCCTGGCGCGAATACAAGCGGATGCGGCGCAGTGCCAGCACCGACTGGACCCGCCTCACCACCCGCAAGCGGATGGCGGTGTTTCTCCCCGGCGACGTGCCGCCGCAGGAAATCCGCGACTGCCTGCATGAGGAAATCGCCCAGGCGCTGGGCCCGGTGAACGACCTCTACCGCCTGCCCGACAGCGTGTTCAACGACGACAATTTTCACACCGTTCTGACCGGCTTCGACATGCTGGTGCTCAGGGCCTTCTACGCGCCGGAGCTCGCCTCGGGCATGACCCGCGACGAGGTGGCCGCGGTGTTGCCCGGCCTGCTGGCCCGGCTCAACCCCGCCGGGGGCACCGCCAGCGCCGGATACGGCACATCGCCCACGCCCAAGGTCTGGAAAACCGCGATCGAGGCCGCGCTTTCGGGCACCGGCCCGGCGGACCAGCGGCGCCGCGCCGCCATGGAGGCGGTGTCGATCGCCCGCAGCCAGGGCTGGCGCGGCACCCGCCTCGCGTTTTCGCTGTTTGCGCTCGGACGGCTGACGCTCGGCCAGAATTCCGACGTCGCGCTTGCCGCCTTCCGCGAAGCCGAGGCGATCTACCGCGCCGGCGGATCGACGCATTTGCAGGCCGCCCATATGGGGGTGCAGCTGGCCGCCCATGCGCTGTCGCTCGGCAAGGCCGAAACCGCCATCGCCATTGCCGACCGGCATATCGCCCCGGTGATGCAGGCCGAAAACGCCGCCCTGCTGGCAACGCTGCTGATGATCAAGGCCGAGGGGCTCGATCTTCTGGGGCGCAACAGCGAAGCGCGGCAGGTCCGGTTCGACAGCCTGGGCTGGGCGCGATACGGCTTTGGGTCGGACGCGGAAGTCGGCGCACGGCTCGCCCGGATCGCGGCGATCACCCCCAGGGTGCGCGGCTGACGGGTTGACGGGCTGACGCGGCGCCCGCACCCGCGCCGCCGCACATGCGGACGCAAACCCCGGAGCCCGGACAGGGGCCGCTTCCGCCGCCCCCCCGCCGCCTGCCGGGGGTTGCCGCTTCTGCCGGCCCTCCGCCGCCTGCCGGGGGTTGCCGGTTCCGCCGGTTGCGGTAGTCTCGCGAGACCACACCCCCGGGAGGCCCCCGCCGCATGTTCCTGCCCTTCTTCGACCATCTCCGCAGCGCCGGCGTACCGGTTTCCTTGCGCGAATATCTCGCCTTTCTCGAAGGCATGAGCGCCGGGCTCGCCACCTATGACATCGAGGCTTTCTACTACCTCGCGCGCTGCGTGATGGTGAAGGACGAGCGCAACCTCGACAGGTTCGACCGCGCTTTTGCGGCGGCTTTCGAGGGGCTGGAAAAGATCCCGGCCGGCGCGGTGCTGGAGGCCGTCGATCTGCCCGCCGACTGGCTGGCGAAAATGGCCGAAAAGCACCTTTCCCCTGAGGAAATGGCCGAGATCGAAGCCCTTGGCGGGTTCGACAAGCTCATGGAAACGCTGAAGAAACGCCTCGAAGAACAGAAGGGCCGCCATCAGGGCGGGTCGAAATGGATCGGCACCGCCGGCACCTCGCCCTTCGGCGCCTATGGCTACAACCCCGAGGGCGTGCGCATCGGCCAGGACCGCTCACGCCACCGCCGCGCGGTGAAGGTCTGGGACAAGCGGGAGTTCCGCAATCTCGACGACAGCGTCGAGATCGGCACCCGCAACATCAAGGTGGCGCTGAAGCGGCTGCGCTCCTGGGCGCGGGACGGCGCGGCCGAGGAGCTCGACCTCGACGGCACCATCCGCGCCACTGCCGAACAGGGTTACCTCGACGTGAAGACCCGCCCCGAGCGCCGCAACGCCGTGAAAGTGCTGCTGTTTCTCGACGTCGGCGGCTCCATGGATCCGCATGTGAAAGTCGTCGAAGAGCTGTTTTCCGCCGCCCGCGCCGAGTTCAAGCATCTGGAATACTACTACTTTCACAATTGTATCTACGAGGGGCTGTGGCGCGACAATGCCCGCCGCTGGAGCGCGCAGATCCCCACCCACGAGGTGCTCAATACCTATGGGCCGGATTACAAGGCGATCTTCGTCGGCGATGCGTCGATGAGCCCTTACGAACTGGCGCTGGCGGGCGGGGCCAACGAGCACTGGAACGAAGAGCCGGGGCAAGTCTGGCTCGCCCGCGCCCGCGCCGCCTGGCCCCGGCATCTCTGGATCAACCCGGTGCCGCAGCCGCATTGGCGCTGGACCCAGAGCATTGCCATGGTGTCGGAGATCTTCGAAGGCCGGATGGTGCCGATGACGCTGGAGGGGATCGACCGGGGCATGCGCGAGCTTGGTCGCTGAGGCGGGGGCCGGCGGGGCCGGGCTCTGCCGGCTGACAGCTCGGGGGTGCTGCCGGCGCAGGCGTTCGAATCTTGCAAATATCTGTTTATCAACATGATTTTAAACGATTTTTTATGGGAAAGGAATTCCATTAGTCCGGAATACCGGACAAATGAATGTGTGAATATGTCCCGCCGGACGCCCCTCTCCGGCCCCGGCGGACGGCCCCACACCCTGCCGGATGCCTTGAGCCCACCCCCTCAGGGGCCCCGCCCCTTCGCCGCAGCGCAGCGCAACTGCCCCCTCGCGCCACAGGCCAAAATCCTGTATTAAATAGTTTAACATTAAACCATTTCGCCTTCCGGCGAGGAGGATCTTCATGGCAACGGCCAAAAAAGCAAAGAAACCAACCGCGTCCAGAGAGGAACTGCTTGCCTTCTATCGCCAGATGCTGCTGATCCGGCGATTCGAGGAGAAGGCCGGCCAGCTTTACGGCATGGGCCTCATCGGCGGTTTCTGCCACCTCTATATCGGCGAGGAAGCGGTGGTCGTGGGCCTGGAAGCGGCGGCCGAAGAGGGCGACAAGCGCATCACCTCCTACCGCGACCACGGCCACATGCTCGCCTGCGGCATGGACCCGAAGGGCGTCATGGCCGAGCTCACCGGCCGCGAGGGCGGCTATTCCAAGGGCAAGGGCGGCTCGATGCACATGTTCTCGATCGAGAAACATTTCTACGGCGGCCACGGCATTGTCGGCGCCCAGGTGCCCATCGGCACCGGCCTCGCCTTCTCCGACAAATACAAGGAAAACGGCCGCGTGACCTTCACCTATTTCGGCGACGGCGCCGCCAATCAGGGACAGGTCTACGAAAGCTTCAACATGGCCGAACTCTGGCAATTGCCGGTGATCTATGTGATCGAAAACAACCAGTATGCCATGGGCACTTCGGTGAAACGCGCCTCCGCCACGCCCGAGCTCTACACCCGCGGCGCGGCCTTCAGCATCCCCGGCGAGGCGGTCGACGGCATGGACGTGCTGGCGGTCAAGGAGGCGGGCGAACGCGCGGTGAAACATTGCCGCGAGGGCAAGGGCCCCTACATCCTCGAGATGAAAACCTACCGCTACCGCGGCCATTCGATGTCGGACCCGGCCAAATACCGCACCCGCGAAGAGGTGCAGAAGGTGCGCGAAAACCGCGACGCCATCGAACATGTCCGCGAGCTGCTGATCGGCGGCAAACACGCCTCCGAAGACGACCTCAAGGCCATCGACAAGGAGATCAAGGCGATCATCTCCGAGGCCGCCGATTTCGCCCGCGAGAGCCCCGAGCCCGATCTCTCCGAACTCTGGACCGACATCTACGCCTGAGGCCGCAGGCCACGAAACAGCCGGGCCCCGCCCGAAAGACGACACCCTTCGAGGGAGACACATCACATGGCAACCGAAATCCTGATGCCGGCGCTCAGCCCGACGATGGAAGAAGGCACACTGGCCAGATGGCTGGTGAAAGAGGGCGACACGGTCGCCAGCGGCGACGTGATCGCCGAAATCGAGACCGACAAGGCGACGATGGAATTCGAAGCGGTCGACGAGGGTATCGTCGGCAAGCTGCTGGTGGCCGAGGGCACCGAGGGCGTCCGGGTCCACACCCCGATCGCGGTGCTGGTCGAGGAGGGCGAAAGCGCCGAGGACGCCGCCGCCGGGGTGACCGCCGCGCATGAGATCGTCCATGAACAGGGCGCCGGCCACCATCCCGCCCCGGCGGCCCAGCCGCAAAGCCCCGCGCCGGTGGAAACCGTTCTGCCCGAGGGCACGAAGATGCGCAGGATGACCGTCCGCGAAGCCCTGCGCGATGCCATGGCCGAGGAAATGCGCGCCAATGAAAACGTCTTCCTGATGGGCGAGGAGGTGGCGCAATACCAGGGCGCCTACAAGGTGAGCCAGGGCCTGCTCGACGAGTTTGGCGCCAAACGGGTGATCGACACCCCGATCACCGAACACGGCTTTACCGGTCTCGCCACCGGCGCGGCGATGGGCGGGCTCCGGCCGATTGTCGAATTCATGACCTTCAACTTCGCCATGCAGGCGATCGACCATATCATCAACACCGCCGCCAAGACCCGCTACATGTCGGGCGGCCAGATGTCGGTGCCGATCGTCTTCCGCGGCGCCTCCGGGGCGGCGGCCCGTGTCGGCGCCCAGCACAGCCAGGACTATGCCGCCTGGTATGCCCAGGTGCCCGGCCTGCATGTGGCCATGCCCTACAGCGCGGCCGACGCCAAGGGCCTGCTCAAGACCGCGATCCGCGAGGAAACCCCGGTGGTCTTCCTCGAAAACGAGCTGCTCTACGGCCATTCCTTCGAGGTGCCCGAGATCGACGACTGGACAGTCCCCTTCGGCAAGGCCCGGATCTGGCGCGAGGGCAGCGACGTGACCCTCGTGAGCTTCGGGATCGGCATGGATTACGCCCTGAAGGCCGCCGACAAGCTGGCCGAAGAGGGGATTTCGGCCGAGGTGGTCGATCTGCGCACGCTCCGGCCGATGGACACCGAAACCGTGGTCCGGTCGGTGATGAAGACCAACCGCTGCGTCACCATCGAAGAGGGCTGGCCGGTGGCCTCCATCGGCAACCACATCTCGGCAGTGCTGATGCAACAGGCCTTCGACTGGCTCGACGCCCCGGTGATCAATGTCACCGGCAAGGACGTGCCCATGCCCTATGCCGCCAATCTCGAACGCCACGCGCTGGTGAGCGTCGACGAGGTGATCGCGGCGGTGAAACAAGTGACCTATTCCTGAGGAGGACGTCATGGCCATTACAATCCTGATGCCCGCGCTGTCACCGACGATGGAAGAGGGCACGCTGGCCAGATGGCTGGTGAAAGAGGGCGATACGGTCGCCTCGGGTGACGTCATCGCCGAGATCGAGACCGACAAGGCGACGATGGAGTTCGAAGCGGTCGATGAAGGCGTCATCGGCAAGCTGCTGGTGGCCGAGGGCAGCGAGGGGGTCGCGGTGAACAGCCCGATCGCGCTGCTGCTCGAAGACGGCGAAAGCGCCGAGGATGTGGCCGCCGCCGCGACGGCTCCGGCTTCGGCCGCCCCG
Organism: Rhodobacterales bacterium; assembly: GCA_002746935.1. Taxonomy (GTDB): domain Bacteria; phylum Pseudomonadota; class Alphaproteobacteria; order Rhodobacterales; family Rhodobacteraceae; genus Sinisalibacter. The sequence continues at coordinate 33,679 of PDRW01000033.1, read as the reverse complement.
GCGGCCTCGGCGGCACCTGCATCGGCGGCCTCGGCAGCGGCGCCTGCGCCCGCCCCGGTATCCGCGCCCGCCCCGGCCCCTGCCCCGGCGGCCCCGCAAGCCGCTGACGGCACACGGATTTTCGCCTCGCCGCTGGCACGCCGCATCGCCCGCGACAAGGGGCTTGACCTCGCCACGCTGAAGGGCTCCGGCCCCCGCGGACGGATCGTCAAGGCCGATGTGGAGGCCGCCCAACCCGCAGCCGCCGCCCCTGCCCCGGCCGCTGCCGCTGCGGCCCCCGCGCCCGCAGCCGGACCGGCCGCCGGGCCCGACGCCGCCCAAGTGCTGAAGATGTACGAGAGCCGCGCCCATGAGGAAGTCGCGCTCGACAACATGCGCAAGACCGTCGCCCGCCGCCTCACCGAGGCCAAGCAATCGGTGCCGCATTTCTACCTGCGCCGCGACATCCGCCTCGACGCGCTCCTTGCCTTCCGGGCCGAGATCAACGCCCAGCTCGCCCCGCGCGGGGTGAAGCTTTCGGTCAATGATTTCATCATCAAGGCCTGTGCGCTGGCGCTCCAGCAGGTGCCCACGGCCAATGCCGTCTGGGCCGGCGACCGGATCCTGCAACTCACCCCCTCCGACATCGCCGTGGCCGTGGCCATCGACGGCGGGCTGATCACCCCGGTGATCGAAGATGCCGACACCAAATCGCTCTCGGCGATCTCGACCCAGATGAAAGACCTCGCCAGCCGCGCCCGCGACCGCAAGCTCGCGCCGCATGAATATGTCGGCGGCACCTTCACGGTGTCGAACCTCGGCATGTTCGGCGTCGACGGGTTCGACGCGATCATCAACCCGCCGCACGGGGCGATCCTCGCCGTCGGCGCGGGGGTGAAACAGCCGGTGGTCGGGGAGGACGGCAGCTTGGGCGTCGCCACGGTGATGCGCGTGACGCTGAGCGTCGACCACCGGGTGATCGACGGCGCGCTCGGCGCCCGGCTTCTCGCCGCGATCACGGCGAATCTCGAAGCGCCGCTGGCCATGCTCGCCTGAGAGTCCCAGACGCGCGCCCCGGGCGCCGGCCTCCCGCCCGGCGCGGGTCACGGGCTCAACCGCCCGTGGCCAGTGAGCACCGGGCGACAGCGGAGGCCAACCGGGGGCAAAACCGGGGGCCAAACTGAGGGCGGCAAACAGTTGCGACGGTCCAGACCCGCGCTGCGTTGTCGCCCGGAGCGCGACATTTGCGCCCAGGTGCATTCAATGTCCCTGATTTGACATCGGTCAAAGCCCCGCAACCGATTTCCGGGTTTTCTGCGCCCCGTGGCCGGTTCCCTCCCCCCGCGTGCTCCCCAGCACACCACACACCAGGGGGTGTGCGCCCTTGCTGCCAGGCCCTTTGCCGGGAAAACTTCTGGTTCTGCGCCAGACGGAAGGGTGTGCATACCGGTACGGGTTCGCAGGCGGGTACCGTCAGGGCCTGCCTGCGAACGACGCGGGCCCCGGCTTTCTCCGCCGGGGCCCGCATCGTTCCGGACTGCTTTCGAAACGCCCCCGGGACTCCCCGGCCCGGCCCGCATCCAGCCCCGGCGCCGCGCGGCCACGCCAGGGAAACACGCGCAGCCGGCTCCTTTTTCCTGGCTCAAATACTCAAACCCCGGCCGCGCAACCCGCCGAAACGCCCGGCCTGGCGCGAGAGCGCATCCGGCTCCCCTCAGGCCCCCGGTGCGCGCCACATCGACGTGGTCACCCCGGCATCGGCCAGCTGTTTCTGCACCGCATAGGCCGCCTGCCAGCGCTCCCGCGCCGCGTCATAGGCCGGCCTGTTGGCGAGGTTCGGCTCCACCTTCCGGTCCCAGGCCACGAAACGTCCGCCCGCCTCGGCGAGGCTCGCGAATTGTCCGATCCCGGTCGCCGCCGCCGCCGCCGCGCCGAGTGCCGTGGCTTCGCGCACCACGGGGATGCGGATTTCGCGGCCGGTGACATCGGCGAGGATCTGCGGCCAGAGCCGGCCCTTGGCGGCGCCCCCGGCGAGGGTCAGCGGCCCGCTGGCGTCGACCCGGGCAAAGGCCTCGACCCGGGCGAGGTTCACCGCCGCGACGATCGCCGCGTTTTCCTGGATCGCGCGGAACATCGAGCCCTTGTTGGCGATCGCCGGGTCGATCGACAGGTTCAGGAAGGAGGGCGCGGCATGATACCAATGGCCGAAATCCATCGCGTCGGAAAACACCGGGATGATCCCGTGCGCCCCAACCGGCACCTGCATCGCCAGCTCTTCCATCAGCTCATAGGCGTCGCGCCCCTGTTCGGCGGCGCGGCGGATCTCCTCCTGGCAGAAAGCGTCGCGGAACCAGCGCGCGGTCAGCCCGACGAAGAAGCTGATCGCCTCGGCCTGGTTCATCCCGGGCAGCGCCGCCGAGTTGACCCGCAGCCGCATGGTCTCGTCGACCAGCCCGGTGGGGATGTTGACCACCTGCTGCCAGAAGGTGCCGCCGAGCACCGCGGCTTCGCCCATGCCCACAAGGCCGAGCCCGAGCGCGCCCATCTGCACGTCGCCGCCACCGGCCACAAAGGGCGTGCCAACGCTGAGCCCGGTTTCGGCGGCGGCCCCGGGCGTGACCTTGCCGACGATCGTGCCTGGCTCGACCACCCGCGGGAACCACGACCGCTCGAGCCCGGCGCGGGCGATCAGGGCGTCGGACCAGTCGCGCGTGGCGAGGTCGATCAGCCCGCTGGTCGACCCATTGGTGGGTTCCACCGTGATCTCGCCGGTGAGCCGGGCGCCGATCCAGTCGTCGATCATCGAGATCGCGCGCACCCGCTCGAAGATCTCCGGCCGGTGGGCCCTGACCCATTCCAGCCGGGGCAGGGCGCCGAGGGCGAAGGTTTCGCCGGAAACGGCATAGAAATCGCGCTCGAAACCGGCCCCGCGCGCCTTCAGCGCCTTGACCTCCTCGACCGCGCGGCCGTCGACATTGGCCACCGCCCAGAGCTCGCGGCCGTCGGTATCGTAGAGCACGATGCCCTCGCGCATCGAGGTGGCCGAAACCGCGGCGATGTCGGCGCCGGTCAGCCCGCAGCTCCTGAGCGCGGTGGCGATGCAGCGGCTGAGCAGGGCCCAGGCGCTTTCGACGTCGAACCCCATCGAGCCCGGCACCCCCGGCTCCGGGGCATGGGTCCATTCTTCCTGACCGAGCCCGACCTGACGGCCGTCGCGGTCGAAGATCACCGCCCGGCCGGAGCCGGTGCCGGCGTCGAGAACGAGAAGATGCGTGCTCATCAAAGCCTCCTGAGCAATTCGGTGGCGGTGTCCTCGTCGGTGACGAGGATGTTGGTCAGCCGGCCGCGCAGGGCGCCGAGGATGGCGTCGATCTTCTCCGGCCCGGCGGCGGCGGCGGCGAGGTTGGGGATCCGGCGCAGATCGTCCGGGCGCAGGGCGACCACGTGGCGGTGCAGTTCGAGATCGAGGATCCGCCCCTCGCAATCGTAGAAATAGCCCAGCACATCGCCCACCGCGCCGCGGCGGCGGAACAGTTCGATCTCGTCGCCGGAGCAATAGCCGTAGCGCGCCAGCGTCGCCGAATGCCGGGGTGCGCCGACCCCCATCAGCGCGAACCGCGCCGTTGCCGCCATGTCGAGCAGGTTGCGCACATAGGGTTCGGCGCGCAGCATCTCGGCGAGGTCCGGCGACGACACCCGCAGCGGCGTCGGGATCAGATGGGCGTTGGACTGCGGCCCGTAGAGGCCGGTGGTGCCCATATAGGCCGAAACCCCGCCGGTGAGGCTGACGATCGACATGTCCCGCTGGCGCAGGATCGGCGCGAGATAGCGCATGGTGGTGGCCGCGGCCTCGCCCCAGCCGATGGCGAAAAGATCGTTGGGCTCGAGTTTCTGGATCAGCAGGCTCGCCGCGGCGCGGCCGATCCGGGGGGCGGGCGGCAGATCGGTCGCCGTCGGCACCACCCGCGCGTCGACCAGCCCGAAGGCGGCGATCAGCTCCTGTTGCAGGTCAAGGCAGCCGCTGTAGGGCGAGTTGATCCGCAGCTCGATCAGCCCCGACTGGAGCCCCTTCTCGATCAGCCGCGACACCTTGATCCGCGAGGTGCCGAGGATCTCGGCGATCCGGTTCTGGGTCAGCCCGTCATTGTAATAATACCACGCGGCACGGGTGATCTGTTCGGTGGTCTCCGGGTCGAAGGGATCGAACTGTTCCGGCGGCATGGCTGGCGCGCTCCCGTCATGGCATGGACGGGTGAAGCACCCGTCATGGCGTGGACGGGTGAATACGAACATTTGTTCTTTCGCCTGTCAATAGACGCGGCATTTGTGGGGACTGGCCTTGCAGGGGGCAAGTTGTTGTGGGCTTTGCTTGACAAGGCTGTTCAAAAGTTTTTTCCTGTAGCAAATGATCGCTCCGCCGTGTCCGGCAGAGGGCCCTTACTGGAGGATGGAATGTTTGTTCAATGCGTCCATATCAGGATCAAACCGGGCCGCAGGGCCGAGTTTTTCGAGGTGTTCCGCGACAATTTCGACGGCACCCGTGCCGAGCCCGGCAACTACCGATTCGACGTGCTCCAGGATCCGGATGACGACCACCATTTCGTGATCTACGAGGCCTTTGCCGACGAGGCCGCGGTGGAGGCCCACCGGCAGACACCGCATTACGCCCGCACCGTTGCCGGGCTCAAGGATCTGATGACCACCGCCACCCGGGAGAAGGATTTCTACCGGATGGTGATGCCCGACCACGACGCCGCCCTGCGCGGAGAGTGACCCATGGCCGACCCCGCCCGTGACACAGCAAGGCAGGCGCTCAGGCGCCGGGCGCGCGGCATCAGCGCCGGCCTGTTCGCGGCGCCGCTCGATCGGCTCGGCGAGACCGTGGCGGCGATGGCCGCGTGGCCGGCCGGGATCGTGCATTTCGACATCATGGACGGGGTTTTCGTGCCGCAGATCACCGGCGGGCCCGGCTTTGTCGCGGCGCTCGGGGGTGGCATGCTGCGCGATGTTCACCTGATGGTGGCCGACCCGGCGGCGCACGTGGACAGCTTTGCCGATGCGGGGGCGGATCTCATCACCGTCCATGCCGAGGCGCCCGGCGCCGGTGCCGCGCTGGCGGCGGTCCGGGCGGCCTCTGACCGGCTCGCGCGGCCGATCCTCGCCGGTCTGGCGGTGATGCCCGCCACCCCCGTGGGCAGTCTCGCGCCGCTGCTCGATCCGCTGCCCGACTGCATCACCCTGCTGGCGCTCGACCCGCGCGACGGGGCAGCGCCGGATCTCGACAGCGCCGGTGAGCGGCTGGAGGCCTTGCGCAAGATGCTCGCCCCGGCGCGGCCTTTGTTTGCCATCGACGGCGGGGTCACCGCCGCCACCATCGAGAGCGCGGTGCGCAGCGGGCCCGACATGGTCGTGTCCGGCAGCGCCATTTTCCGGGCGGAAGACCCCGGGGCCGCGTTCGGCGCGCTCGCGCGGGTCTGGGCGGACCGGGCCCCCGCCAATGCCCCTTCTCAGGCCGCAGCGGAGACAGCACATGGCTGACGATACCCCCCGCACCCCCTCTGACACCCCTCTCGTCGCCCTGCGCGGGATCTGGAAAGTGTTCGAAAGCGTCACCGTGCTGCGCGGGATCGACTTCGACATCCACATCGAGGTATCGGGCGAGGCGCAGAGCTACAGCCGCCCCTCCGAGGCCCATGCGAAAGGCATCTACATGGTGCCGCAGGAGCCGCAGATCTTCCCCAACCTGTCGGTGCGTGAAAACCTGCTGCTCGGTCTGGCGGGCGACCCGGCCGACAACGCCCGCCGCGCCCGGGAGATCGCGGAGGAGATCGGGCTGGCGACGGATTTCGCCACCCCCGGCGGCGAGCTCTCGATTGCCAACCAGCAGCTGGTCGAGATCGTGCGCGGGCTGTTGCGCAACGCGAAGGTGCTGATCCTCGACGAGCCGACCTCCTCGCTCACCCGCCGCGAGGTGGCGAGCCTTGCCCGGCAGATGCGGGCGCTGACCGCGCGCGGCATCGGCATATTGTTCATTTCGCACCGGCTCGACGAGGTGATCGAATTGTCGGACCGGGTGAGCGTGTTGCGCGACGGCCATTTCGTGCTCGAAGCCGGCACCGATACGCTCACCACCGAAGCGCTGGTAGAGGCGATGCTGCCGGCCGATTTCACCGCGCCGGCGCCCGAGGAACGCGCCGCGCGCCCGCGCGATGCCGGGGCGAAACCGGTGCTGGAGGTGCGCGGCCTGTCGTCGCTGGTGTTCCGCGATGTCAGTTTCGAGGTCTACCCGGGCGAGGTGGTGGGCATCTCCGGGGTGGTCGGTGCCGGACGCACCGAGCTTGCCCAGGCGGTGTTCGGCATCGACACCGGGGCCACCGGTGAGGTGGTGATCGACGGCAGCCCGGCGCCGAAGCGTTCGCCGCAGATCTGTCAGAGCATGGGGCTCTCCTATGTGCCCGAAGACCGGCATGCCCACGGGATCTTCCTCGATCTGCCCTCGGCGCATACGATTTCGGCCAGCCTGATGGCGCTCGGCCGGTCGCGCTTCATGAGCGAGGCGCAGGAGCGCGAGCTTGCGGGCGGTTTCGTCGAGCGACTCCGGATCAAGCTCGCCTCGGCGATGCAATATGCCCGCACGCTTTCGGGCGGCAACCAGCAGAAGATCGTGCTCGCCAAGACCCTCGCCCCCGCGCCAAGGGTGGTGATCCTCGACGAGCCCACCCGCGGCATCGACGCCCATGCGCGTCAGGACGTCTACCGGATCATCCGCAGCCTGACCGCCGATGGCGTGGGCGTGGTGGTGATCTCGTCGGAGGTCGGCGAGATCGCCGAGGTGAGCGACCGGATCATGGTGATGAAACGCGGCACGCTGGTGGAGCTGCCGGCGCATGTCAGATCGGTCGAACAGATTTCGGCGGCGATCTTCGACAGCCATGAGGGCGCGCGGAGCCGGGTGCAGGACGGGGTGCGGAACGGGGCCGGAAACGGCGCAGATCACGAGGTGACGGCATGATGCGGATCCTGAAATCCCGCGAATTTCTCGTGCTGGTGCTGCTGGTGGCAATGCTCCTCTATGTGGCGACAGTCAACGAGACGGTGCGCGACCCGATCGCGCTGATCGAAATCGCCAACGCGTCTCTGTTCCTGATGCTGCTGGCGATCGGGCAGATGTTCGTGGTGCTGACCCGGGGCATTGACGTCTCGGTCGGTGCGACCGCCGGGCTGGCAGCGGTGATTTTCGGCTTTGCCCTCAACGCCGGCATTCCGCTGCCGCTGTCGATGCTGGCGGCGCTGGCCACCGGGCTGGTGGCGGGCATGATCAACGGCTTCGGGGTGGCCTTTGTCGGCATCCCGCCGATCATCATGACGCTCGGCACCCTCGGGGCCTATCGCGGGCTGATGCGGGTGCTCACCGGCGGTGGCTGGATCGAATCGATCCCGCAGAACATCAAGTCCTTCGCCGTCACCCGCTATCTCGGCGTGCCGCTGATGGTCTGGCTGATGGTGGTGGTGGTGCTTGTGGTCGCCTTCCTGCTGTCGCGGCTGAAGCGGGTGCGCTATTTCTACGCGGTCGGCGACAATGCCGATGGCGCCTTTCTACTGGGGATCGACGTGCGCATGACCCGGTTCTGGGCGTTTTCGCTGGCCGGCGCCTTTGCGGGCGCGGCGGCGATCGTCTTCGTCGGGCAGATCGGCTTCGTGCCGATGTCGACCGGCAATGGCGACGAGCTCAAGGCCATCGCCGCGGTGGTGCTGGGCGGGGTCAGCCTGATGGGCGGCACCGGGTCGATCTGGTCGGCGGTGATGTCATGGAACAACGCGGTGGCCGGTTTCGTGCTGCTCGCCGTGGTGGTGTTCGACTTCCTGATCCGGCGCACCGTGCGCAACCGCAGGCTGGCCGCCCGCGCCGCCGAGATGCGCCGGTCCGAGCTTGAACAGGATGAAACCCGCACCCCGGAGGCGGCGTCATGAAACTCACCAATTTCGTCAAGACCTGGGAATTCATGCTGGCCATCGTGCTGGTGGTGGAACTGGTGGTGCTCGGACTGATCAACCCGGCCTTCCTCAACATCGAGAACCTGCTGTTCTCGACCTCGGATTTCGTCCATGTGATCATCGCCGCGGTCGGGCTGACGCTGGTGATCATGACCGGCGGCATGGACATTTCCGGCGTGTCGATCATGGGGCTGGCCTCGATCGTGCTCGGGCTCATGTATGTGGCCGGGGTGCCGATCGGCCTTGCGGTAGCGGTGGCGCTCGCGGTGGGCCTCGGCGCCGGGGCCTTCAACGGCAGCGTGATCGCGCACACCGACATCAACCCGTTGGTCGTCACCCTCGCGATGCTGTTTCTCTATTCCGGCATCGCCACCGGCCTGCCGACGCTGCTCGACACGCTGGGCTTTACCTCCGGTGGCTCCGGCGGCTTCGAGGCCTATCAATACGAGGGCATCGGGGGCTTGCCGAAGAGCTTCACCTGGATCGGCTCGGGCGGGATCGGCTGGGTGCCGATGCCCTTCATCATCACCGTGGTGATCGCCATCGTCGCGAGCTACCTGATGACCCGCACCCGGTTTGGCCGCTTCCTGACGCTGATCGGCGTCAGCGAAGACGTGGCCCGCTTCACCGGCGTGCCGGTGCGGCGCACGCTGGTCACGGTCTATGCGCTCAACGGCTTCACCGCCGCGGTCGCCGGGCTGGTGCTCACCGCCTATTTCACATCCGCGCGCTCCGATCTCGGCGCCGAGGCGTTGCTCAACATCATCACCGCGGTGGTGCTCGGCGGCTCGTCGATCTACGGCGGTCAGGGCTCGGTGCTCGGCACCTTCCTCGCCGGTCTGGTGCTGGGCTTCCTGCGTCAAGGCCTGCTGGCGCTCGGCATCACCTCCGACGTGGTGCCGGTGATCGTCGGCATCCTGCTGATCGGCTCTGTGGCGCTGAAGATCGGCATGGGGGTGCTCAACACAAGGCGCGCCAACCGCGCGGCCTATGAAACCGAACGTATGGCTGTTCATGACGGCGGGTGAGCCAGCGCTCCCCCGCCTCCGAAGACCGGACTTCGGCCTTGTTTTCCGGATCGCAACAGGAGGAACCAGAATGAAACTTGCAACCAAAGCCCTCGGGATCGCCAGCGCGCTGTCGATCGGCCTCGCCGCCGGCATGGCGATGGCGGACGGCGCCAAGATTGCCTTTATCCCGAAACTCACCGGGGTCGGCTTCTTCGAATCCGGCGGCGCCGGCGCCATGGCCATGGGCGAACAGCTCGGCATCGACGTGAAATATGACGGCCCCTCCGAGGCGTCGGTCTCGGGTCAGGTCGAGTTCATCAACAACTTCGTCAACCAGGGCTATGACGCGATCGCGATCTCCTCGCTCTCGCCGGAAGGCCTGTGCCAAGCGCTGAAGCGCGCCGAGGAAAAGGGCGTGAAGGTGCTGACCTGGGATTCGGACGTGAACCCCGAATGCCGCAGCTACTACATCAACCAGGGCACCCCGGAACAGCTCGGCCGTCTGCTGGTGACCATGGCCGCCGACCAGATGGAAGACCCGGCCGCGCCGCAGAAAGTGGCGTTCCACTATTCCTCGCCCACCGTGACCGACCAGAACCAGTGGGCCGAAGTCGCCAAGGCGGTGATCGCCGAGGAATATCCGAGCTGGGAAATCGTCGCCACCGAGTTCTCCAACCAGGACGCCCAGAAGGCGGTGCAGGTGCCGACCGCGCTGTTCCAGACCTACCCCGATCTTGACGCCATCATCTGCCCCGACGCCAACGCCCTGCCGGGCTCGGCGCAGGCGGCTGAAAACCTCGGGCTTGCCGGCAAGATCATCGTCACCGGCTTCTCGACGCCGAACACCATGCGCCAATATGTGAAGTCCGGCACCGTCAACCAGTTCGGCCTGTGGGACGTGGTGATGCAGGGCAAGCTGTCGGTGTTCATCGCCAACGAGCTGGTCAAGGGCGCGGTCTGGAACAAGGGCGACGTGATCGAGGTGCCGGGCGTGGGCAGCGTCACGGTCTCGGAAAACGCGGTTCAGGGCTATGATTACGAGGCCGACAACAACGGCATCATCCTGCTCCCCGAACGCACCGTGTTCACCGCGGAAAACATCGACAACTTCGATTTCTGACCGGAGTTGCGCACCGGCCCGCCGCGCCCGCTCCCGCGCGGCGGGTTCATGACAACCAAGGGCCGGTGCTGCGCGTCAGCACCGGCCGCAACCGCCTCAAACGGCAGCCTCAAACGACAGTACTGCAAAGGACAGCACATGGCCGATCTGGACGACATCAAGGACGGGAAAGACTTCGGACTGAACCAGCCCGCTGACACATCGGGCTTCTTCCTCAAGGGCAGCGCCCATCTCGACTGGGGCATGAAAAACCGGCTGAGCCGCATCTTCAACCCGAAGACCGGGCGCACGGTGATGCTCGCCTTCGACCACGGCTATTTCCAGGGGCCCACCACCGGGCTCGAACGCATCGACCTCCATATCGCGCCGCTCGCCGAATATGCCGACGTGCTGATGGGCACCCGCGGGGCGATGCGCTCCTCGATCCCGCCGACCACGCAGAAACCGCTGGTGCTGCGCGCCTCCGGCGGCAACTCGATCCTTGGCGACCTCTCCGAAGAGACGGTCGCGGTCAGCATCGAGGACGGGCTGCGGATGAACGCGGTGGCAATGGCCGCGCAGGTCTATATCGGGTCCGACTTCCAGCACCAGTCGATCAAGAACGTGATCCGGCTGATCGACGGCGGCATGCGCTACGGCCTGCCGACGCTTGCGGTCACCGGCGTCGGCAAGGACATGGCGCGCGACGCCCGCTATTTCGGCCTCGCCAGCCGGATCGCGGCCGAGATCGGCGCGCACTACGTCAAGACCTATTTCGTCGAGGAGGGGTTCGAACGGGTCACAGCCGGTTGCCCGGTGCCGATCGTCATCGCCGGCGGCAAGAAACTGCCGGAGCTCGACGCGCTCGACATGGCCTACCGGGCCATCGACCAGGGCGCCTCCGGCGTCGATATGGGCCGCAACATCTTCCAGGCCGAAGATCCGGTGGCGATGATTCAGGCGGTGTCGAAAGTGGTGCATGAACTCGAAACGCCGCAAAAGGCCTTCGAGATGTATAACGACCTCAAGGGCAAGGCGTAGCGCGCGCGGACCCTGCCCCGGCCGCTCACCGGCCGGGGCATCCATGGCACAGCGAAGCCGTTTCGCCCCGCCCCGGGCAGCGGCCTCACGCAGCCCGGATTCCACCGACAGCGCCGCGCGGTCAGGCGCATCCCCCGGCGGTCCGGCGGTCATGCCCATCGCCCCGGTCACCCGTTCGCGCGGGCGAGAAGCATCCCCCGGAAGCGGGAGCGCTTCCCGGCCGCCCGCATGTCTTGCCCCCGCGCGGGCTCAGCCCTCCACCAGAGCGTCGTCGTCCTTGTCCGGGTCGTTCCGGTCCATGTCGAAATCGAGCCCGTGGGCGGCACGGATCTTGTCTTCGATCTCGAGCGCCATGCGGGGGTTTTCGCGCAGGAAATTCTTGGCATTCTCGCGGCCCTGGCCGATGCGTTCATCGCCATAGGAGAACCAGGCGCCCGACTTCTCGACCACGCCCGCCTTGACCCCGAGGTCAAGCAACTCGCCCATTTTCGAGATGCCTTCGCCATACATGATGTCGAATTCGACCTGTTTGAACGGCGGCGCCACCTTGTTTTTCACCACCTTCACCCGGGTCGCGTTGCCGACCACCTCGTCGCGGTCCTTGATCGCGCCAATGCGGCGGATGTCGAGGCGGACGGAGGAGTAGAATTTCAGCGCGTTACCGCCGGAGGTGGTTTCCGGGCTGCCGAACATCACCCCGATCTTCATGCGGATCTGGTTGATGAAGATCACCATGCAGTTCGACCGCGAGATCGAGGCGGTGAGTTTGCGCATCGCCTGGCTCATGAGGCGGGCCTGGACGCCGACGGAGCTGTCGCCCATGTCGCCTTCGAGTTCGGATTTCGGGGTGAGCGCGGCGACCGAATCGACCACCACCATGCTGACCGCGCCCGAGCGCACCAGGGTGTCGACGATTTCCAGCGCCTGTTCACCGGTATCGGGCTGCGAGATCAGCAATTCGTCGAGGTCGATGCCGAGCTTCTTCGCATACATCGGGTCGAGCGCGTGTTCGGCGTCGACAAAGGCGCAGACGCCGCCTTTCTTCTGCTCTTCGGCCACGCAATGCAGCGTGAGCGTGGTCTTGCCCGAGCTTTCCGGCCCGTAGATCTCGATGATCCGCCCCTTGGGCAGGCCGCCGATGCCGAGCGCGATGTCGAGGCCGAGCGAGCCGGTCGAGGTCGCCTCGATCTCGGCCACCGGGTTGTCGGCGCCGAGCCGCATGATCGAGCCCTTGCCGAACTGCCGTTCGATCTGTGCGAGGGCCGAATCGAGGGCCTTCTGCTTGTCGCTGCTGCGCTTCTTGTCCATGTCGAAAAGCTCTGCCGTTGCCATTGTTCGCTTCCTTATTCCACACCCGCGGCTCAGCGTCCATTGCCCGGCGCAGCCCCGTCGTGTTCGCCTCTTGTTCACGTTTCCGTTTTGCGTACAAAATGAGAACAATTCAAGTCGAATTGTTCGGAACCATCCTCTGTGAACATGGTTAACGCCCGGTTAAAGCGCCACGTCCTTTCCGGGGTTCATCGCTGGTCAGACCGCAGCCGGAAGCTGAACCGGCACGCCGGTTCCGGCAAGCTGTCCGGCGACCGTGCCGGTCAGATCGGTGAGCGAGAAGGGCTTTTGCAGGAAGGTCGAGTTGGGAATCCGCGCCTGGTGTTCAGCAATGGAATCCTCCGCATAGCCCGACATGAACACCACTTTCACGCCCGGCCGGTCCTTGAGCGCCTCGGCCACCCATGTCGGCCCGTCCATGCCCGGCATGATCACATCGGTGACGAAAATGTCCACCTCGAGTTCAGGATCTTCGAGGATCTTCAGCGCCGCCTCCGCACTGTCGGCTTCGAGCACGTCAAACCCCTTGAGCCGCAAGGCGCGCGAGGCGAAGGCCCGCACCGGTGCCTCGTCCTCGACCAGCAGCACGACGCCGCCGTCGCAGGCCGGACCGTCAGCCCGGGGCACGGCGGGACAAGGCAGACGGGGCACCGCCGGGCCGGGCGCGGCCCCTTGTGCGGCAAAATGCACCTGTTCCGCCGCGGGCGCGGACGCCGGTTCCGCTCCCGGCCTGGCCATCGGAACCTCGCGGAAAACCGGGAAGTAGAGCGAAAAGGTCGTACCCGCCCCTTCGACCGAATCGACGAATATGAACCCGCCGGATTGCTTGACGATGCCATAGGCCATCGCCAGGCCAAGCCCCGTGCCTTTGGTGCCCTTGGTGGAAAAGAACGGTTCGAAGATCTTCGAAACCGTCCCGGCCGACATGCCGATGCCTTCGTCGATCACCCGGATGATCACGTAATCACCGGACGGAACCGTGGCACGGTCGCGCTCAAGCGGCTGGTCGAGGCGAAGATTGCCCAGTTGCAGCCGGATGCGGCCGCCGTCGGGCAGCATCGCGTCGCGGGCGTTGACCACGAGATTGGTCAGAACCTGTTCGAGCTGGAACTTGTCGGCGCGGATCTGGCGGGTTTTCGGATCCACCTCCAGATCGAGCCGGACCCGTTCGCCCACCAGCCGGCCCAGCAGATGGGTCAGATCGCCGATCGTGTCGGCGAGATCGAGGGTTTCGGGGTGGAGCCGTTGCTTGCGCGAGAAACCGAGCAACTGGTTGACGACCGCCGCCGCGCGGTTGGCATTCTGGGCGATCTGGCTGAGATCGGCAAAGTCCGGGTCTTCGGCAGTGCGCTTGAGCAGCAAAAGGTCGCAATGGCCCGAAATCGCGGTCAGCAGGTTGTTGAAATCATGCGCGACGCCCCCCGCCAGCTGGCCGATCAGCTGCATTTTCTGGCTCTGGGCCATCTGGCTCTGGATCGTCCGGAGTTCGGTCGCATCGTTCAGCACCGCAACCAGCGACAGACCGGACTCGTCTTCGTATTGCTCAAGGGTGATCTGGACGTAGCGCTCATCGGGGCCGGAGGTGCGCAGGGTTTCGGTGCGGCCGAGGTTACGCCCTTGCCAGGCCTCGCGCAGCCAGTCCGAAACCGGGCGGCCAAGGTCTTCCACAAGGTCGCAAAGGTGCTGACCGACGGCGGCATCGGTCTTCAGCAGCTTTCGCGCCCGCTGATTGGCCATTGTCACCCGGCCCGCAGGGTCAAGCCGCAGGAGCGGCACCGGCAGACAGTCGACCGCGCCCCATTCGCCGGGGGCAACGCGGTTCTGTCCGGACGAGGGCAGGAGACAGAGCTCGCGCCGCCCCCCGGAAAGCCCGGTTTCCACCACCAGCACAGCTTCGCCGCCCCCTTCGCCGCCACTGGGCCCCGCGAGATAATGCACCTCGCCCGGGCGCAGCGGCAGATCGGCAAACACCCGGTCGAGCCTGGTCTCGTGGCTGCCGATCTTGCGCCGAAGCGCCTCGTTCATCGACAAAATCGTCCCGGATTCGGAAACGCTCATCATCGGCAGCGACAGCTGTTCGCAGCTTCCGTCCGCCGGGCAGAGCCCCTTGATCTCTTCCAGCCGCCAGAGAAACCCGCCGGTGCCGACCCGGTGCACCGAGAGCCGCATGTGGCCATGTTTCAGCACCACATCCTCATGCGCCGCGCCGGTCGCCAGCGCCTTGTTCTGCAGCCGGTAGAGCACCGAAGCGGGAGAGGCGAACATGTCGCCCAGCACCGAGACCAGGGTTTCACCCCCGACCGCACCAAACCGTCTGCGCCCGGCGACATTGATGTAGCCGATCACCCCGTCGCGGTCGGCGGTGATGGAAACGGCGGCGTCATTGGCCACGAATTCGGCGATCGTGTCGTAAAACCTGGCCTCGGCCCGGCTGTGGACAAACGCCAGCACCAGGACCAGCGCCGCGAGAATGAAAAACACCATGCCCGGAACAACCAGCATGATTGCAAGCGTCGGGCCCGGGGCAAGCAGAGCCCCGGCGAGCAGCACGACGCCGACCAGAATGAGCCAGATCGCCCGCGGCGCAAGGTCGAGCGCCGCAAGGGTGATTGGTCGTGGAGATAGGGCCGGATGCGCCACGAAATCCTCGATCCTGATTCGGTTCCCGGTGATTAGGGCGTGAAAACAGTTAACGCCCGATTAATCCGCCTGGCCGGGCGCCGCCACCTCAACACCGGGTTGTTAGATCAACCACGCGCTCCCGCGTCAAGTGCACCTCAGGAGCGCGCCATAACCGCGACATAAAAGCCGTCGCCGCCATCAAGCGGGGTGAAGCGGCGCTCCTGCGTCAGATGCCACTGCCGGTGGCGCGCGAGGAAACCCGCGACCTGCGCGCCATTCTCCGCGTCGAGCAGGCTACAGGTGGCGTAGGCAAGCCGGCCACGAGGCGCGACCATCGCGTGAATTTCATCGAGAATTCCGGCCTGTACAGCACGAAGTTCATCCAGTTTCCGGGGGGTGAGGCGCCACTTTCCCTCCGGAGAGCGGCGCCAGGCACCGGAACCGGAACAGGGGGCGTCGGCGAAGACGAGATCATAGGGCGCCGACGCCCGCGCCGCGCCCGGCGCGAGGATCCTGACAGCCACACCCGCCCTTTTTGCCCGCGCCGGAAGATCGCGCATACGGGCGGCGTCGATGTCGTGGGCGAAGACCCCGGCCCCGGTTGCCGCCAGCGCCAGCGCCTTGCCGCCGCCCCCGGCGCAATGGTCGAGCAGCCGGACGCCAGGACGCAGGCCGGACGCCGCGGCAACCGCCTCGGCCACCGCCTGACTGGCGGCGTCCTGAAGCTCCACCAGACCGCTGCGGAAGGCGCGGGAGCCCTGAACCCGGCGCGCGCCCGCCACCACTTCAAGCGCGGTGGAGGCCAGCGGATGCGCACGGGCCTCGATCCCCTCCCCGGCCAGCGCCGCAAGCGCCGCATCGCGGCTGATGCGGGCGCGGTTCACCCGCAGAAACACCGGCGCGCGATGCCGCAACGCCTGCATCACCGGCGCGAACGCCTCCCCGAGGCTGGCTTCAAGCGCAGGGGCCAGCCAGTCGGGGCAATCGAGCGCGGCATTGCCTGTGGGCGGGGCGCCGCGTGTGGCCTCCTCTGGCGTCAGCGGCGCCGGCGCATGGCCTGCACCGGTGAACACCATGCCCGGGTCTTCGCCCGCCGCCCGCAGGGCGCCGAGCATCAGCCCGCGCCCGGTCTCTGCGCCACCGAGGGCGGCGAAGCTGCGGCGACAGCGGATCGCCTGCCAGACATGATCGCGGATCGCGGCGCGATCCTTCGAGCCCGCAAAGCGGTGCTGCCGCCCCCAGGTGGTCAGGAGCTTCTCGGCCGGCGCGCCGGAAAGCCAGCCGTCCAGCAGCTCGATGGCGGCGGCCACACGGGCGGCCGGGGTCATGGCACCACTTCAAGAACGCCGCACAAGCCGTTCATTTCCTTACATGACCCGGTAATTCGGCGACTCGCGGGTGATCTGCACGTCATGCACGTGGCTCTCCTTCAGCCCCGCCCCGGTGATCTTCACGAAACGGGCGCCGCGGTTCATCTCCGCCACGGTGGCGTTGCCGGTGTAGCCCATCGCCGCGCGCAGGCCGCCAACCATCTGGTGGATCACCGTCGCCACCGGCCCCTTGTAGGGCACCCGCCCCTCGATACCCTCGGGCACCAGCTTGTCGGAGGCGGCGTCCTTCTGGAAATAGCGGTCGGCGGAGCCGCGGGCCATGGCGCCGAGGGAGCCCATGCCGCGGTAGGACTTGAACGACCGGCCCTGATAGAGGATCACCTCGCCCGGGCTTTCGTCGGTGCCGGCGATCATCGAGCCGACCATCGCCGCCGAGGCCCCGGCGGCGATCGCCTTGGCGAAATCGCCGGAAAACTTGATGCCGCCGTCGGCGATCACCGGCACGTCACCGGCCGCGCCCGCGCAATCCATGATCGCGGTGAGCTGCGGCACGCCGACGCCGGCCACCATCCGGGTGGTGCAGATCGAGCCCGGGCCGATGCCGACCTTGACCGCGTCGGCGCCTGCGCCGATCAGCGCCCGGGTGGCCTCGGCGGTGGCCACATTGCCCGCGATCACCTGCACTTCGCCTGCGTCCTTCTTCACCCGCTCCACGGCCTCCAGCACACCCTTCGAATGGCCATGTGCGGTGTCGATCACCACGATGTCGACACCGGCAGCGATCAGCGCTTCGGTGCGCGCAAAGCCCGCATCCCCCACCGAGGTCGCCGCCGCCACCCGAAGCCGCCCGAGCGGATCCTTGCAGGCGGTCGGGTTCAGCACCGCCTGTTCGGTGTCTTTCAGCGTCAGCAGCCCGGTGAGCTTGCCGGCGCCATCGGTGACCAGCAGCTTCTCGATCCGCCGCGCCCGCATCATGCTCTTGGCCTCCTCGAGATCGGCGGGTTCGGTGAGCATGGCGAGGTTGTCGGCGGTCATCATCGCCGAGACCGGGGTGTCGTCAGACGTGGCGAAGCGCATGTCGCGGTTGGTGACAATCCCCACCACGAAGCCGGTATCGTCGACCACCGGGAAACCCGTGAAATGGTAGCGCTCGATCAGCGCCTTGGCATCGGCCAGCGTCTGGTCGGGGGTGAGCGTCACCGGGTTGTAGACGATGCCGCTCTCGAAACGCTTCACCCGGCGCACCTCGCGGGCCTGGGTTTCCACGTCGAGATTCTTGTGGATCACCCCGATGCCACCCGCCTGCGCCATGGCGATCGCCATGCGCGCCTCGGTCACCGTATCCATCGCCGCCGCCAGCAGCGGGAAAGCAGCAGGACATCGTCGAAGGTGAGCGCCTCGCGAATCTCCATGGGGGACCCTCCTTTGGAGCTTTCGTTTGGCGCCTCCCTATCTCATGGCGGCGGAGGATTGGAAAGGGGCGGGGCGCAAATTCCTGGGGGTGCGCCCGGGCCGCCCCCGCGATATGGGGGAGGTGCCGCCGATCTGGCGGTCTGCCAGCGGAGCCCGATCTGATGCCTTCTCCCACCCCCGAAAGCCCCCTCAAGCTGTCGAACCGTCTGCGGGCGCTGTCGGGCGGGGGCGATGCCTGGGCGGTGTTCTCCGCCGCCCGCGAGATGATCGCCCGGGGCGAGACGGTGGTCGACCTCACCATCGGCGAGCACGATTTCAGGACGCCCGGGCAGATCCTCGACGCGATGACCGCTTCCGCCCGCGCCGGTTACACCGGCTATACCGCGATCGCCGGAGACCCGGGCCTGCGCGCCGCCGTGGCCGCGCGGCTTGCCGCGCGCAGCGGCGTCGCCACCGGGCCGGAAAACGTGTTCATCACTGCCGGAGGCCAGGCAGCGCTGTTTGCCGCCCATGCGGCGGTGCTCGACCCGGGTCAGACGGGGCTGTTCATCGACCCGTTCTATGCCACCTATCCCGGCACCATCCGCGCCACCGGCGGGGTGCCGGTGGCGGTGACGGCGCCCGCCGAAGAGGGCTTTCGTCCCCGCGCCGCCGCCATCGCCGCTGCCGCCCGCGCCCATGACGCGCGCAGCCTGCTGATCAATACGCCCAACAACCCCACCGGCGCGGTTTATTCGCGCGACACGCTGGAGGAAATCGGCACCGTCTGCGTCGAAAACGGCCTCTGGCTGATCTCGGACGAGGTCTATGACAGCATGATCTGGGAGGGGGAGCACCTCAGCCCGCGCGCGCTCCCGGCGCTCGCAGCGCGCACGCTGGTGGTGGGGTCGATGTCGAAAGCCTATGCCATGACCGGCAGCCGGGTGGGCTGGATCGCAGGCCCGGAAGAGGTGATCGGACAGGTGATCAATTTCGCGGTCCATACCACCTACGGGCTGCCGGGGTTCATCCAGGAGGCCGCGCGTTTTGCCCTGGACCGGGGCGCGTTGCTCGAATCGGAGATCGCCGCCCCCTTCCGCCGTCGCCGGGCACTGGCGCTCGGGGTGCTGGCGGGGCAAGACCCGGTGCGCCCGATCCCCGCCCAGGGCGCGATGTATCTGCTGCTCGACATCCGCGCCACCGGGCTCTCGGGGCAGGATTTCGCGCTCCGGCTGCTGGAGGAGGCGCATATCGCGGTAATGCCCGGCGAAAGCTTCGGCACCGCCGCCGCGGGCCATGTGCGGGTGGCTCTGACGGTCGACGATGCGGTGCTCGCCGACGCTCTGACCCGGCTGGCGGCCTTCGCGGGCAGGCTCGCGGGATAGAGCCACGCGCCAACCAAGGCGTCGGCTTCCCGGCTTCGGACATGCGCACCAACCGGTTCCCGCCCCGGTCAAGCGCCTGAAAACAGGGCGATAATCCGGGATTCCATTAGTCCGGAATTCCGGACTAATGGAATAGCAGCAGCCGGTTCAAAGCCCACCCCGCGCAGAACAAGCCCCGCACCAACCCGGGCGCCGGTTTCCCGGCTTCGGACAGGCGCAGACAACAGGGCAGTGCGCGCCCGTGTGCTCAAGCACACGGGTGGCTCCAGGGGCGGCGCCGCGCCCTGGGACATCCCGCCTGCGGATCCGCGCTGCCTGCGTCCTGAAGCCCCGCGCCCCGGCGCCTCGGGGTCAGTCCCGGGTTACGTCGCGGTCGTAGATCCAGTCATAGCGGCGCAGCAACGCTTCCGGGCGTGCGCCGCCGATCACTCTCAGCGCCCCGAAGCCCACGGCCCGGGCCAGCAGGTTGGCATGATGATAGTTGCGCGCGTTCTTGTTGGCCTCCCCGATCACCCGGACAACCCGGGTCCGGCGGCGGGCCTGGTAGAGCGCGGGGCCTTCATCGAGGCCGCCGAGGCTCAGCGAATCCGCCAGCACCCAGGCATCTTCCAGCGCCATCATCGCCCCCTGTGCCATGAAGGGCAGCGTCGGATGGGCGGCGTCGCCCAGGATCACCGCCCTGCCCTTGTGCCAGCGGTCCGCTACCGGGTGGCGGAAAAGGCCCCACAGATTCACCTCTTCGACCCGGTCGATCAGCGCTTTCGGGGCGTTTGCGAAACCGGCGAAGGCGGCGCGCAGATTGGCGGGGTCGTCGGGGTGGTGCCAGCCTTCGGCGGCTTCATCGGGCCAGCCCGCGCGCTCCTCCACGGCGACGACATTGACAAGCTCGCCATGGCGCAGCGGATAGCTGACCATATGCCGCCTTGGCCCCATCCAGACGGTCGCCTCCACCGGCTCGTCGCCCTGTGCCGGAACCAGTGCCCGCCAGGCCACCTGGCCGGTGAAAAACGGTTTGCGCGCCCCGTTGAACGCGGTACGCAGGCGCGAATGCAACCCGTCGGCGCCGACCACGAAGGGGGCGTGCCGCGTCGGCCCGCCCTCGGTCTCCAGTGTCACGCCCGTTTCATCCAGCGCGACCCCTGTGACCCGCACCCCGGTCTCGACCTCGACCCCGAGCCCGACGGCGCGGCTGAGCAGCATGTCGATCAGGTCGGCGCGGTGAAACAGCAGGAAATCCCTGCCCGGCCGCCGCCCGGCGAGGTTCATCCGCACCACGTCGCGCCCGGTAAGCCCGTCGACCAGCCGGACCCCGCGCGAGTGCATTCCCCGGGCCCGGGCGGTCTCGGCAAGGCCGAGGGCGTCGAGCACGGCGAAACCGTTCGGCGAAACCTGCACCCCCGCGCCGATTTCGCCAATTTCGCTGGCCTGCTCCAGCACCGTCACCCGCCCCCCGCGCAACGCCAGCGCCGTCGCCGCCGCCAGACCGCCGATCCCGCCGCCCAGAACGGTGATTTCCTCTCCGACCCGTATCCCCTTCATGGCTGTCAACGCCCTCCAAAACAAGACACCGGGACGCGCCCGCCCCGGTGCCGAATGCCTGCCAGCGGCCGGAACTGCCGCCCGCCGCCCGCCGCCCGACCGGGGCCGGTCAATCGTCGCGATGCACCTTTTCGCGCCGCTCGTGACGTTCCTGCGCCTCAAGGCTCAGCGTCGCGATCGGCCGCGCCTGAAGACGCTTCAGCGAGATCGGCTCGCCGGTCGCCTCGCAATAGCCGAACTCGCCCTTGTCGATCCGCCGCAGTGCCTCTTCGATCTTGATCACAAGCTTGCGCTGGCGGTCGCGGGTGCGCAGCTCGAGCGCGCGGTCGGTCTCCTCCGACGCGCGGTCGGCGAGATCGGGAATGTTGCGGCTCGAATCCTGCAACCCCTCGATCGTGTGTTTCGAATCGTCCAGCAATTCCGCCTTCCAGGCGAGCAGCTTGCGGCGGAAATACTCAAGCTGCCGCTCGTTCATGAAGGGTTCCGCCTCCGCGGGAACATAGTCCTCGGGCAGGAAGACTTCGGCTTTCATCCCAGGCTCCTTGTGCTCGCCGGCGCCGTCTTGTTTTGCAAAATCAACCATCCGGCCTACCTCCTGCGCGCCGCTTTAAACGACCGGTTGTGGGTTGTCACTATCCAATGCGCCGCCCGATGCACCGCCGGACCGCCGCGGTGGCCCGCCACCGGCCCGCCACCGGCTGGACAAGCCCCGCCACCGCTCCTACCAAGGGCGGACCAGAGGGAGGGCGCCACATGCGTTTCGACGGCACAGAGAGCTATATCGCCACCGATGACCTGCGGGTTGCGGTCAATGCCGCGGTCACGCTGGAACGGCCGCTGCTGGTCAAGGGCGAGCCCGGCACCGGCAAGACCGAGCTGGCCCGCCAGGTCGCCGCCTCGCTGGGGCTCGATCTGATCGAATGGCATATCAAATCCACCACCCGCGCCCAGCAGGGGCTTTACGAATACGACGCCGTGAGCCGGCTGCGCGACAGCCAGCTCGGCGACGAACGCGTTCACGACGTGGCCAATTACATCCGCCGCGGCAAGCTCTGGGAAGCTTTCGCCGCGGACAGGAAGGTGGTGCTGCTGATCGACGAGATCGACAAGGCCGATATCGAGTTTCCCAACGATCTGCTTCAGGAACTCGACCGGATGGAATTTCACGTCTACGAGACCGGCGAGACCGTGCGCGCCACCCACCGCCCGGTGGTGATCATCACCTCGAACAACGAAAAGGAACTGCCCGACGCCTTCCTGCGCCGCTGCTTCTTCCACTATATCCGCTTCCCCGACATGGAGACGATGAAAGCCATCGTCGAGGTGCATCACCCCGGCATCAAGCCGCGTCTGCTGACCACGGCGCTGACCCGGTTCTACGAGATCCGCGACCAGGCCGGGCTGAAGAAGAAGCCCTCGACCTCGGAAGTGCTCGACTGGCTGAAGCTCCTGCTGGCCGAAGACCTGAGCCCGGAGGACTTGTCCCGCGAAAACGGCCCGGCCCTGCCGAAGCTGCACGGGGCGCTTTTGAAAAACGAACAGGACGTGGCGCTGTTCGAACGCCTTGCCTTCATGGCGCGGCGCCAGAGGTAGGCCGGGGCAGCGTCCCGCGGGTGCAAAAGCGCCCGCCGCAACGACGCACCCGCCCGCGACGTCGCATCACTCCGGGTGCCGGGTTTGACGAAACACGCCGCGCCCGGACGGCGTCGCCTTTCCCCGCCTGCCTCTGGTGGCAAATCGCCCCCGCCTGCCTCTGGTGGCAAATCGCCCCCGCCTGCCTCTGGCAGGCAAACCGCCCCCGCCTGCCTCTGGCAGGCAAACCGCCCCCGTCTGCCTCTGGCGGGCCCCGGTCTGCCTTGTGCCGCTGACGACAAACACCGTCATGCAGTCGCATTTTGAACACTGCAAAATGAAAAAACCTCTATGCTTCCGGCAACGTTGCCATACTATCAATGTGCAACGCGCGAATGACCGGGAGGGAACTTCATGGGAACACTCAACATATTGGCATTTGTCGGTTTCACCGCCATGGTGGCGATCCTGTCCTATCTGTGGACACGCGGAACCGATGAGGAGCATTCCGAGGGCTATTTCCTCGGGGGCCGGTCGCTGACCGCGCCGGTGATTGCGGGTTCGCTCCTGCTCACCAACCTGTCGACCGAACAGATCGTCGGCCTCACCGGCCAGGCCTATTCCGAAGGCATTCTGGTCATGGCCTGGGAAACACTGGCCGCCATCGCCATGGTGGTGACGGCGCTGGTTCTCTTGCCGCGTTATCTCAAATCCGGCATCTCGACGATCCCCGGGTTCCTCGAAGAGCGCTATGACGCCCAGACCAAGACCATCACATCGCTTCTGTTCCTGTCGGGCTATGTGGTGGTGCTGCTGCCGATCGTGCTCTATTCCGGCGCGCTGGCGCTCTCGACCATGTTCGACGTGCCCGCCCTTCTCGGCGTGAGCCACAACGCGGCACTCTGGATCACGGTCTGGGCCATCGGCATCATCGGCTCGATCTACGCCATTTTCGGCGGTCTGAAAGCGGTGGCCGTGTCCGACACGATCAACGCGGTCGGGCTGTTCGCGGGCGGTCTGCTGGTGCCGTTGTTCGGCCTTCTGGCGATCGGCAATGGCAGCCTGTTCGACGGCATCTCGACGCTCTACACCTCGAACCCCGAGAAATTCGACGCCATCGGCGGGTCGGATTCCTCGATCCCCTTTGCGACGATCTTCACCGGGATGATGCTGGTGCAGCTGTTCTACTGGGGCACCAACCAGGCCATCATCCAGCGGGCGCTGGGGGCGAAAGACCTGAAGGAAGGCCAGAAGGGCCTGCTCTTCGCCGGCGTGCTGAAGATCCTCGGGCCGCTGATCGTGGTGCTGCCCGGCATCATCGCCTATCAGCTTTTCCGTGACCTCGAAGTGGCCGACCAAGCCTATCCGAAACTGGTGAACGAAGTCCTGCCGTTCCCGCTGCGCGGCTTCTTCGCCGCGGTGCTGTTCGGCGCCATCCTGAGCTCGTTCAACTCGGCGCTCAACAGTTCGGTGACGCTGTTCGGTGTCGACATCTACCGGCAATATTTCAAACCCGAAGCCAGCGACATGCAGACCGTGGGCGCGGGCAAGAAATTCGGCATCGTGCTGGCGCTGGCGTCGATGACCATCGCGCCCTTCATCGCCAATGCGCCGCAGGGGCTGTTCGGCTATCTGCAAGAGGTCAACGGCTGCTATTCGATCCCGATCCTGACGATCATCCTCGTGGGCATCTTCACCCGCGACGTGCCGCCGGCCGCGGCGAAGATCGGCCTTGCCTCGGGTGTCGGCCTCTACATCATCAGCCAGTTCATCCTGAAGCCGGCGCTGGGTGGCGACAGCTATCCGCATTTCCTGCACGTGATGGCGGCGCTCTTCGTGCTCAACATCATCATCATGCTGGTGATCGGCAAGACCCATCCGATGAAGACGCCCTATGTGCCGCGTGACAGCCTGGCGGTGGACATGACCCCGTGGTCGCTGGCCAAGCCCGTGGGCGCGGTGATCGTGGCGATCGTCGTGTCGACCTATTTCATCTTCACCTGACAGACACACAGCCGGAAGAACGGGCGGTGACGCAATGTCGCCGCCCGTTTCCATTTCCGTTTCCGGGGTTGGCTGCCTGAACAGATCACTCACGCGAAGACTTCAGCGCGCGTTCGATATGGCAGGCCGAACGGGCGTTGGCATGGATCAGGCCGCCGAAGAACGAGCGGATATTCGACAGGATGGTCATGGGTCTTTCCTTTTTCTGAATCGGAAATCGTCAAGCCCGAGTCAGCATTCTCCTTCTCAATCAGCGTCCTTCCGATTTCGAACGCGGATCCTGATGCTGGTTGTTGCGGATTGAGGCGATTTCGCTTTGGCGGGCACCAGAACGGACAGCGCTGGCGCCTGTAGCGCTGCCATAAACGATGCTTCCGGCCTTTTGGAGCCACAAAACCGCAATGCCGCCCTGCACCGGCTGCATGGCCGCAGAACCCTGGCCGGGCCGGTTCGACCCCGTTTACATTAGCTTTTTTATCGGGTACAGGTCGCCCGAATAGCCAGCTCCAGGTCAAACAGGTCAAACGCCTGAGAATCGCGGTGGTGCAAGCCAGACAACACCATAGCCAGGAGGCTGAATATGTTTGGTTTTCAGAAACTTGCGCGTCGGGCAGGCCGGAGCTTTCTCGGGGCGTCCGTGCTCGCGCTCGGGGTGGCGCTCGGCGGGGGGGCCCATGCCGCCGACGGCACCTTCCTCGTGCAGCTCAAGGATTACGACGGCGACGAAGCCTATTTCGCCATGTATCTGGTCGACCCGGAAGGGCGCTATGTGCGCACGCTCTGGGTCTCGGGCGACGAGGAGCGCTGGTATGCCGACATGCCGCGCTGGTGGAAATATGTCGGCCGCGCGCCGCAGGATCTCGACGCGGTCACCGGCGCCTCCACCGCCCCGGCCGACCGCTCGCTGGTGCGCATCCAGCTGGGGGACGACGAGATCGACGCCGGCTATTCGGTGCGGGTCGAAACCGCCGTCGAAGATCAGGAAAACCACCCCGTGGATGTGGAAGCGAAGCTCGACAGCGCGCTGATGCGCGACAAGATCCCGGGCACCGGCTACGTGCGTTACCTCCGCTTCAAGTGGTAAACACATGTGGCGCAGCCTGCATTCCCTGGTCGGCCTCGCCGCCGCATTGCTCGTGGTCGCCCTCGCGCTCACCGGGGCGGTGCTGGCGACCAAACCGCTCTATGACCGGATGCAGGCCGTGCCCACAACCCAGGGCCTGAGCGCCGCGGATGCGCTGCGGATGATTGCCGAGGGGCAGCCGCGGGTTGCCCCCGAGCTTCTCAAACGCTCGGCCACCGGCCAGTGGAAGCTCACCTTTTCGCGCGGCGGCAAGCGGGCCGAACGGGCGATCGACCTCGAGACCGGCCGCTTCTCCCGCATCGTCAGGGAACCCGAAGCTTACGCCTTCATGCGCCGGTTGCACCGCTCCTTCACCCTCGGCGACAGCGGCCGGATCATCCCGGCCATCGGCGGGGTGGCAATGCTCATCCTGTGCATCTCCGGCCTCACCCTGCTTCTGCGCCGCATCGGCGGGTGGCGCGCGCTGTTCGCCCCGATGAAGGGCCAGGGCGCCGACGGGCTGCATGCGCTTGCCGGGCGGCTGGCGGTGCTGCCGCTGTTCGTCATGGCCTCCACCGCGGTCTGGATGTCGGGGGTGACCTTCGATCTCGTCCCGGTGGGCGACGGGCTGCCCCCGGCCTACCCGGAAAGCCTTGAAAAGCTCACCCCGGTCGACCCCTGGGAGCTGCACGGGCTGCAACAGGTGCCGCTCGCGGAGGTGCAGGAGATCGTCTACCCGATCGCGGAAGACTGGTTCGACGTCTGGGCCATCCGCACCCGCGACGGCTACATGTTCTTCGACCAGTTCACCGGCGATCTCTTGTCCGAAGACCGGCTGAGCCTGTCGGAACGCGCCTATGATCTGGTCTGGTTCCTGCATACCGCCGACGGGTCGGTGCTGTGGTCGGCGGTGCTGTTCGCCGCCGCGCTGACCATCCCGTTTTTTGCCGTGACCGGGGCGATCGTCTGGTGGCGGCGCAAGCGCCAGACGGGCGGGCGGATCCGCGCCAATGCCAGCGTGGCGCAGGCGGAGGTGGTGATCCTCGTGGGCTCGGAGACCGGCACCACCTGGGGGTTCGGCCGCGCACTGCATGCGGCTTTCGTGGCCGCCGGCCGCAAGGCCCGCCTCGCGCCGATGAACAGCCTGCGCCCCGCCTACCCCCGCGCCGAGCTGCTGATCTGCCTCGCCGCGACCTATGGCGACGGCGAGGCGCCGGAGAGCGCGCGGCGCTTCCTCGACCGTCTGAAGGGGTTCGACGGCCGCCTGCGCCATGTGACCCTTGCCTTCGGCGACCGGTCCTTCCCCGGGTATTGCGCCTATGCCCACCGGGTCGACGAGGCCCTCACCGCGCGGCTCGGACCGGCGCTGATGCCGCTCACCGAGATCGACAAGCAATCGGTGCAGACATTCGAGGCATGGTGCCGCGCGCTCTCCGACGCGCTGGATCTGCCGCTCGACGTCCATTACGTGCCGCGCAAGCCGAAGACCCGGCGGCTCACCTTGCAGAAAAAGGCCGAGTTCGGCCGGGCCATAGGCGCGATCACCACCGTTCTGCGCTTCGAAGGCCGCATTCCCCGGCACCGCCCGGGCGATCTGGTGGCGATCTACCCGCCCGAAGGCGGCGCGGCGCGGCTCTATTCGCTGGGCTCCGACAGCCGCCGCGACGGGTTCCTCGAAATCTGCGTCCGCCTTCAGGAGGGCGGGCTGGTCTCGCCCTGGCTGTGTGGCCTTTCCGAGGGCGACACGATCGAGGTCAGGATCCTGCCCAACGAACGTTTCCACATGCCCCCCGCGGGCCCGGTGGTGATGATCGGCGCCGGCACCGGCATCGCGCCGTTTGCCGGCATGATCCGGCAGAACGCCCCCGGCGCGCGTCCGGTGGATCTGTTCTGGGGCGGGCGCGATCCGGTCGACGATGCGCTCTATGGCGAGGAAATCGCCTGCTGGACCGGCGAGGGCCGGTTGCAGCTGTTCGAGCCCGCATGGTCGCGGATCGACCTCGCGGCCTATGTGCAGGACCGCGTCCGCCAGCGCCGCGCCCATCTCGCGGAGCGGCTGAGCGCGGGGGCAACCATCATGGTGTGCGGCGGGGCGGCGATGGCCCGCGCCGTGCGCGACGAATTCGACATCCTGGCAGCCGAGCTTGGGACATCGGTCTCGGAGCTTAAACGTCACGACCGCTACCGAGAGGATGTCTACTAGAGAGCATGTCGCGCAGAAGTGGGAACCGGTTTTGCGCTCTTCGACATGCGAAATCAAAGGAATGAAACACGCCGCGTGAATGCGAATGAACCGGGGCGTGTTTCAGGCTCAAGAAACGGGCCCCACTGAAACCGGAGGAACAGATATGCGTTTCAAACAGACCCTGACGGCCATGGCGCTTGCGCTGGCCGCGATCACCGGCCCGCTCATGGCCGGCGAGGACAACCCGCTTCTGGACGGTGACTTCTGGAAAGAAGCCGATCTTGCGGCGGTCGAGGCCGCAGTGGCCGAGGGGCATTCGGCAACCGACATGTCGTCGAGCCGCTACACGCCCTTGCACCTCGCGCTCTACAACGGCCAGCCCGAGGAGGTGATCGACTTCCTGCTCGCCAATGGCGCCGACATCCAGCGCCTCGGCCATGACGGCCGCCCGGCGATCATGTGGGCCGCGCGCGGCTCCACCGTGGAGATGATCCAGAAGCTGATCGACATGGGCGCCGATCCGTTCTTCGAAGAATCTGACGGGCGTACGGTTCTGGCCTATGCGGCGTTCGGCCAGAAAGACATCGCGGTGTTCGAGTATCTGATGAACGATATCGGCCTCGACCCGCTGCAAACCAACATGGACGGCCGCCATGTGGGCCACAACGCCGCCTATTACAACACCAACCTTGATGTGGTGAAATATCTCGCCGCAATCGCCGACCCCCATGAGCCCGACGATACCGGCATGAGCGGCCTGCTGCTCGCGGCCTACCGCAACGGCAATGTCGATGTGGTGAAATACATGTACGAGACCGCCCCGGATACCCAGGCGCGCGACGAGGAGCGCGGCGCCAATGCGCTGCAATGGGCGGCCTATCGCGGCAAGATGGACACGATCGAATTCCTGATCTCCGAAGGCTTCGACCCGGCCGATACCAGCACCGTCGAGGGCCGCGATGCCACCTCCTATGCCGCCTACCGGCAGGATCTGGACGTGCTGAAATTCTTCGTCGAGAACGGCGGCGACGTGAACCGGCTGGACAAATCCGGGCGCACGCCACTGTTCTACGCGGTGAAGCGCAACAAGCCCGAGGTCGTGGCCTATCTGATCGAGCAGGGCGCGGATGTGAACGTGGCCGACAGGAATGGCGACACACCGCTGATCTGGGCCGCGAAGCGCGGTCGCAAGGGTGCCGAAGACATCGCCGCCGCGCTGCTGGCGGCCGGGGCCGACGCCACGGCCGTCAACGCCAAGGGCGTCACCACGCTTCTGGCGGCGGCGCGCGCGGTGAAGAGCGCCGGGCTCTTGCAGGCGCTGATCGAGGGCGGCGCCGAGGTCAACGCGCGCGACCGCGACGACATGTCGGCGCTGATGTATCTGGCAATGAAGGGCAAGGATCCGGCGGCGCTGGAGCTGTTGCTCGACAATGGTGCCGATGTCACCTTCGAGGAGGCGTTCGGCGACACTGCCGCGATTCTCGCCTCGGAAAACGAGGCGCTGAAAGACACGCCGGTGGTGGCACGGTTGCAGAAGTAACGCCGGCCAGCACGGGCGGCCTGAAACGGCCCGCGCCCCTGTTCGGAGCGCGGGCCCTGTCTGTCGGGCCCTATCTGTCGAGGAGGACAGCGAGATGACGGAACCAGAGCTGTTTCACCGGTCCGGCACGGTCATGGGCGGCCCATGGCAGATCCGCATCACCCCCGCGCCGGGGCTCGACGCCGGGGCCGCGGCGCGGGCCGGGCTGGCGGCGCTGGAGCTGGTGGACCGGCAGATGTCGACCTATCGCGAGACCTCCGACCTCATGCGCCTCAACCACGCGCCCGAGGGCGACTGGGTGCCGGTGCCGGCGGATCTCCATGCGGTGATGGCCGAAGCCCGCGAGATCGCCCGGGCCTCCGGCGGCGCGCTCAACATTGCGCTCGGCGGGCTGGTCAACGCCTGGGGCTTCGGCCCGGACCCGGCCCCGGCGCAGATCCCCGACGCTGCCGCAAGGCGCGCGCGCGACGCCCGCGCCGCGCTCGACAGCTACGAGCTGCGCGCCGATCCGCCCGCGGTGCGCAAGACCGCGCCCGCGCAATTCGACCTCTGTGCCATCGCCAAGGGCTTCGCCGTCGACCAGGCCGCGCGGGCCCTGCGCGCGGCGGGCGCCACCGGGTTCCTCGTCGAGGCGGCGGGCGAGATCTACGCCAGCGGCGCCCGGCCCGACGGCAGCCCCTGGGTCATCGGGCTGGAACTTCCGGTGCCCGGCAAGCGGATCGTCTACGATCAGGTGGCGCTCGCCGAAGGCGGGCTTGCCACCTCCGGCCAGTACCGCAACCGCCGCGAGGTGGCGGGCGCCTCTTACGGCCACACCCTCAGCCCGGTCACCGGCATGCCGCTCGACGGCGATCTGCTCGCGGTCACGGTGCAGGCCGACAGCGTGATGCGCGCCGACGGTTTCGCCACCGCGATCTTCGTGCTGGGCGAAACGGAGGGGCTGGCGCTGGCCAACCGGCACCGCATCGCCGCGCAGCTGGTCTGCTACGAGAAAACCGGCGCCCGGGTCATCGCCTCGCATGCCTGGGCGGTGCAAACGGCGCAGACCGCGCAGGCGGCAGCCTTCGCACCCACGCGCCCACCCGCGTAAGGCCCGCGCAAGCCTGGCACACAGCCCCCCCTCGATCCCGGCGCAACACCGCCCCGTCCGGCGGCCCTCACCCCCCGGCGAAACGGGTATGATCCGAGACCGAAACATACTCCTTCCGCGGCCCCCGCACCCGCCAGACCGTCCGCCACGCGGGCCAGCGGGTGAAATTGTAACTCACCTCGTAATCGTCCGGCCCGCAGGTGTGGAACGCCTGCACCACCGGCGCGCCGCCCGCGATCCGGTGAAACGGCGTGCCGTCCTCGTAGAGCACCGCGATGCCATCGCCCTCGGCGCGCCAGAGAAACCGCCGCGATGCCACCAGCGGCCGCGCGCCCCCAAGCCGCAACTCGCCCAGCTCGCGGTAGGCGAGCCCCTGCCCGTCGGCGGTCAACCGCGCCTGCCCCTCGAACCAGCCGGTCTGCCCGGCCCGCATGTCCTCGATCCGCCGGTCAATCCGCCAGCGGCCCTCGAAATCGCTCAGCCGCATTTCTCCTCCGCTTGCCCGGACCTCCGGCGCAGTCTATGACCGCCGCAAGCGCCAGAACAATCCGAAAGGCCCGCCGATGATCCCCCGCTATGCCCGCCCCGAAATGACCGCGATCTGGGATCCGGCCACCAAGTTCCGCATCTGGTACGAGATCGAGGCCCATGCCTGCGACGCCCAGGCGAAGCTCGGCGTGATCCCGCAGGCGAATGCCGACGCGGTCTGGAAGGCGAAGGACACCGAATTCGACGTCGCCCGGATCGACGAGATCGAGGCCGTCACCAAACATGACGTGATCGCCTTCCTTACCCATCTGGGCGAGATCGTCGGCGAGGAGGAGGCGCGGTTCGTCCACCAGGGCATGACCTCGTCGGACGTGCTCGACACCTGTTTCAACGTGCAACTGGTGCGCGCCGCCGACATTCTCGCCGCCGATCTGGAAGCGCTGCTCGCGGCGCTGAAGAAACGCGCCTTCGAGCACAAGAACACCCTGCGCGTCGGCCGCTCCCACGGGATCCACGCCGAGCCGACCACCATGGGGCTGACCTTTGCGCGGTTTTACGCCGAGATGGCCCGCAACCTTCAGCGGCTCAAGGCAGCCCGCGCCGACATCGCCACCGGGGCGATTTCCGGCGCGGTCGGCACCTTCGCCAATATCGACCCCGCGATCGAAGCCCATGTCTGCGCCGCGCTCGGCCTTGCCCCCGAACCGATCTCCACTCAGGTGATCCCCCGCGACCGCCACGCGATGTTCTTCGCCACGCTGGGCGTGATCGCCTCGTCGATCGAGAACATCGCCATCGAGATCCGCCACATGCAGCGCACCGAAGTGCTTGAGGGGGCGGAGTTTTTCTCGCTCGGCCAGAAGGGTTCCTCGGCCATGCCGCACAAGAAGAACCCGGTGCTGACCGAAAACCTCACCGGGCTCGCCCGCCTCGTGCGCGCCGCGGTGGTGCCGGCGATGGAAAACGTCGCCCTCTGGCACGAGCGCGACATCTCCCACAGCTCGGTCGAACGCGCCATCGGCCCCGACGCCACCATCACGCTGGACTTTGCCCTCGCCCGGCTCACAGGCGTCGTCGACAAGATGCTGATCTTCCCCGACAACATGCTGGACAACATGAACAAATTCCCCGGCCTCGTGATGAGCCAGCGGGTGCTTCTGGCGCTCACCCAGGCCGGCGTGTCGCGCGAAAAGGCCTATGCGATGGTGCAGCGCAACGCGCTGAAGGTCTGGGAAGAACGAGTGGATTTCCGCGAAGAATTGCTGGCCGACAAAGAGGTCGTCGCCGCCCTCGGCGAAGACGGGATCAACGCACAGTTCGACATGGGCTATCATACGAAACATGTCGACACGATCTTCGCCCGGGTGTTCGGCGAGGCCTAGACCCCTAGACCGGCCCGGCAGCGGCACCGGCGGGAACACACCCTACCCTGCCCGCGCAGAATGTGTTATCCTGTCCGGACAGCAACAGGACCACAGGACAACAGTGAGAAACGCCATGACATCCAAACTGCTCGCCGCCGCCTTTTTCGCGCTGATGCCGATCGCGGCCATGGCCTGCTCGGGGGCCACCCTCGAAGAGGTCAGCATCTGCAAGGACGGCTTTGTCTGGAACAATGAAACCGGAACCTGCGACGAGATCGTCCAGAGCTGAGGGCTGACCGGGCCCGACCGGCCGAAAACCGGAAAATTCGCACAGCCGTAAGGCACCCGTTAAGATATCTCTGCCATTCTCCCGGTACGAAAGGGGAACGGATCGGAGGAACAGGTGCCTGACACATTGCCAGCGCTCAGCGACGCGGCCCAGCCGATGCCGCCCGGCAGTCCGGGTGGGATCGGGCTTCCGGATCTGCCGGATCTTTCCGGCGCGCCCGGTCTCGGGGCCGGCAGCCGTCCGCGGCGGCTTACCCGCAAGCAGAAGGCCGCCATTGTCGTGCGTCTGCTGCTCGCCGAAGGCGTCAAGCTGCAACTTACCGACCTGCCCGACCCGATCCAGACCGAACTTGCCCAGCAGATGGCAAGCATGCGTTTCATCGACCGGGTCACGCTGAAGTCGGTGATAGACGAATTCGTCGCCGAAATCGAAGATGTCGGCCTCAGCTTCCCGCACGGGCTCGAAGGCGCGCTCACCGTGCTCGACGGCACCATCAGCGCCTCGACCGCGGCACGCATCCGCAAGGCCAAGGGGTTCTCCTTCTCCGGCGACCCCTGGCAGACAATCTCCTCGCTCAACCCCGACCGGCTGTTGCCGGTGCTGGAGAACGAGAGCATCGAAGTGGCCGCGGTGCTGCTGTCGAAACTCAAGGTCTCGGTCGCCGCCGATCTGATTTCCCGCCTGCCGGGTCCACGTGCCCGCCGTGTCGCCTATGCGGTCTCGCTCACCGGCGAAATCGCGCCAGACGTGGTGGAGCGCATCGGCCAGTCGCTCGCCGAACAGCTCGAAGCCCAGCCCGCCAAGGCCTTTGCCGAAGGCCCCGTGGAACGCGTCGGTGCGATTCTCAACTTCGCCCCCGGCGCCACCCGCGACGAGGTGCTCGAAGGGCTCGACGCCGAAGACGCCGCCTTCGCCGAAGAGGTCCGCAAGGCGATCTTCACCTTCGCCAGCATCCCCGAACGGATCGACCCGCGCGACGTGCCGAAAATCACCCGCGAAGTCGAGCCCGCCACCCTGGTCACCGCGCTGGCCGGCGCTGAACGCGACCTGCCGGACGTGGTCGGGTTCATTCTCGAAGCGATCTCGAAACGCATGGCCGAACAGATCCGCGAAGAAATGGCGATGCTCGAAAAGGTCAAACCGAAAACAGCCGAAGCGGCGATGAACAGCGTCATCAACGTGATCCGCGAACTCGAGGCCGCGGGCGAAATCCTGCTGCGGGCGGGCGACGAGGAATAAAGCCCTATAGAGCATCGTCCATTTATAGCATTTCCAGTTTACGTAGAAGCATACCCGGCCTGACAAAAGTAGTTCCAGCATTCGTCTGGCGTATAGAGGTCGCAAATGTCGCCGAGTGCTTC
>PDRW01000074.1 GCA_002746935.1 Rhodobacterales bacterium | reverse complement strand
GGTGTTGCCCAGCGAGATGTCGCATTCGCCGGCCCAGATCGCCTTGACCTGCGCGCGGTCGTTGCCCTGCGGCTTGCGCGCGAGGTTGGCCTTGACGCCTTCCAGCCAGGCGCGGGTGGCTTCTTCGCCGTGGTGATGCAGGTAGGCGGAGACCAGCGCGACGGTGTAGGCATGCGTCCCGGAGCGGGTGCAGATGCGGCCTTTCCACATCGGATCGGCGAGACCTTCGTAGGTGGTCACTTTCGCCGGGTCGACGCGGTCGCGCGAGGCGTAGACAATGCGGGCGCGGGTGGTCAGGCCGAACCACTGGTCGTCGGGGTCGCGGTATTGGGCCGGGATGTTGGCTTCGAGCACGTCCGACTGCACGGGCTGGGTCAGCCCGGCTTCGACGGCGCTGGCGAGGCGCGAGATGTCGACGGTGAAGATGAGGTCGGCGGGGGTGCGCTCGCCCTCGGCTTCAAGGCGCTCGTTCATGCCCTTCTTGAGGAAGGTGGACTGCACCGGGATGCCGCTCTCGGCGGTGAAGGCGTCCATCAGCGGCTGGATCAGCTCGGGCTGACGGTAGGAATAGACGTTGACGACGTCTTCGGCCAGCGCCGGGGCGGCGACGGCAAGGGCAAGGAGCGGGGTCACGGTTTTGAGGAATTTCATCTTTGATCCTTGGATTGATGCGTGCGCGCAAGAAGCCCGAGTAAAATACTCAGGTCAAGGAAAAAGTGACATGCGGGCATGGGGATGTGTCGATGCGCTGCGCACTGCCGGGAGCGGCGGGGGATGTGCAAGGCGTTGGGATCTTGAGTATTTTTGCCAAGATGAAGGCAGTTATTCGCGCGTTTTGGCGGCGTTCCAGAGAGCGTCCATTTCCGCGAGGGTGCTGTCTTCGGGGCGGCGGCCTTCGGCGGCGAGGGCCTGTTCGATGGCGGCGAAACGGCGGATGAACTTGGCGTTGGCGGCGCGCAGGGCGGCTTCGGGGTCGATGTCGAGGTGGCGGGCGAGGTTGGCCGCGGCGAAGAGGAGGTCGCCCATTTCCTCGAACAGCGCCTCGGGGCCTTCGGCGCGGGCGGCTTGCAGTTCGGCGGTTTCCTCGGCCAGCTTGTCGAAGACCGGCGCGATGTCGGGCCAGTCGAAGCCGACGCGGGCAGCGCGTTTTTGCAGTTTGCTGGCGCGCAGCAGAGCGGGCAGGCCGGGAGCGACGCCGTCGAGCACGCCGGTCTGGGCTTTCGCGGCGCGTTCGGCGGCCTTGATGGTTTCCCAGTCGCGGGTCTGTTGCTCGGCCGATTTCGCGTTGCTCTCGTCGCCGAAGACGTGGGGGTGACGCGCCACCATCTTGTCCGACATCTGGTGGGCCACGTCGTCGAAGCTGAACAGCCCCGCTTCCTCGGCCATCTGCGCGTGGAACACCGACTGGAACAGCAGATCGCCCAGTTCGCCGCGCAACTCGTCCCACGCCTCGCGCTCGATCGCGTCGGCCACCTCGTAGGCCTCCTCGATCGTGTAGGGGGCGATGGTGGCGAAGGTCTGTTCGACGTCCCAGGGGCAGCCGGTTTCGGGGTCGCGCAGGCGGCGCATGATTTCGAGCAGGCGGGCGATGCCGTCTTGCGGCCGTGCGGTCTCGTCGGGTGATTTCGCCATTGCCTCGGCTCCCGTTTTGCAGGACTTTCCCCCTAGCTAGAACCAATGGAGCGCGAAGACCATGCCCGTCATCAACCGCATCGCAGATTTTGCCGAGGACATGAAAACATGGCGGCGCTGGATCCACGCCCACCCGGAGCTTAAGCTGGACTGTCACGAGACGGCGGCTTTCGTGGCGGCGCGGCTGCGGGAATTCGGGGTGGACGAGATCCACGAGGGGATTGCGCGGTCGGGCCTCGTGGCGATCATCGAGGGGCAGGGCGCGGGGCCGACCATCGGCTTGCGCGCCGACATGGACGCCCTGCCGATGCCGGAGGCCACCGGGCTGCCCTATGCCAGCGAGGTCGAGGGGCGAATGCACGCCTGCGGGCATGATGGCCACACCGCGATGCTTCTGGGGGCGGCGAAGTATCTTGCCGAGACGCGGCGGTTTCGCGGCCGTGTGGCGCTGATCTTCCAGCCCGCCGAGGAAGACATCGGAGGGGCGCGGATCATGGTGGAGGAAGGGGTGTTTGACCGCTTCGACATCGCCGAGGTCTACGCGCTGCACAACACGCCCAAGGCGCCGCTGGGCCGTTTC